>JBJOHC010000147.1:0-7277 GCA_046047955.1 Planctomycetota bacterium | reverse complement strand
TCAACCGCCCTTGATCGCCGCCACCACCGCCTGCGCCCAGGTCTCGTACGCCGCGGGCGTCAGGTGAAGGAAGTCGGGCATGACCTCCTTCGAGATGGTGCCGTCGGGACGGAGGAAGAGGTCGCCGATCGCGTGCGACGCGAAGCGCGCGCGCGTGCCCGCGTCGGCCGACTTCGCGTTCTCGGCGGCGACGAAGGCGCGCAGCGCCTGGTTGATCTGGCAGATGTCGCCGCGCATGGCGTTGATCCTCTCGCCGCGCGGGAAGATCTCGAGGATGTGCACCGTCGCGTCGGGGCACTGCGCCGCGAGCATCGTCGCGACCGCGGTGACGCCCGCGAGGGTCTCTTCGGCGTTGCTCGTGCCGTGACCGAGGTTGTTCGTCCCGATGAGGAGGACGACATGCTTCGGCGCGAGGCGGGTGAGCGGCGCTTCGGCGAGACGCCAGAGGACGTTCTCCGTGCGGTCGCCCGAGTTGCCGAGGTTGAGCGCGCCGAGGGGCGCGAGGTGCCTCTCCCACGCCTCGCGGCCGGGACCTTCCCACGACTGCGTGATCGAGTCGCCGACGAAGACGACCTCGGCGGGCGCGCTCTCCTTCGCGCGGCGCAGGAGCTCGTCCTGCCGCTCCTTCGCGCCTCCCTCGGGCCGCGGCGCGGGAACGAGCGACGACGGCGGCGCGTCGGCGGCGAAGGCGAGCGGCCCCGCGACGAGCGCGAGGGCGAGGGCGGCGAAGGCGATCGTGGTGGCGAAGCTCGGCATGTGGGGCACGGTCGCGCGGCGCCGTCACGCCGTCAAGTCGCGGGTGTCGTGTGAGACTCTCGTGGTCGGAATCGGACCATCGCCGGAGGGGCAAAACGCCGCGCGCCCGCCGGGGTGGCGGGCGCGCGGGCGAGTCATGATCGGATCACCGTCGTCGGATGACGGTCGCGGGCAGGCCGTTCAGCACGGACCCCACGCGCCGAGGAGCGTCGCGAGGTCCGAACCACCGACCGAACCGTCGCCGTCGAGATCGGCGCTCGCCGACGACGAACCCCACGCGCCGAGGAGCGCCGCGAGGTCCGACCCGCCGACATTGCCGTCGCCGTCGATATCCGCGACGCAGTCGGGGGCGCAGTTCACGGTGTTGATGGTGAGGATGCCCGAGCCTGCCTGCGCCGCCGAGTTCGCCGGCGTGCCGACGCGGATGATCCACTCGCTTCCCTTCGTGACGGGGAAGGTGACGAGGCTCGCGGGCGAGCAGTTGGTCGCGTCGTCGTTGCAGGCGAAGACGGGCGAGTTGCTGTCGGGGCAGCCGAGGAGCGCCGTGTAGAGCGCGATCGCCGTGTCGCCGTCCGCGCCGCAGTTCGCGATCACCATCTCGCCGTCGCAGGTCGCGGTGTAGGTGAACCACACGTCCTGGTAGATCGCCTGGAGCAGGCCGTCGGTGCAGTTGCCGATGAGGGCGGGCGAGGGCGAGCTCGCGCCGACGGTCGTGTAGTTCGCGAAGCCGTTGGTCACCGCGACCGCGTTCGCGCAGTCGTCGTTCGCGGGAGCGGGCGCGGTCGTCGAGAGCGTGAGGTTGTAGTTGTTGCGCGTGTCCGAACCGAGGAAGACGCGCATGTAGATCACGCTCGACGAGGTGTTGTTCGTATAGCTGAACGTATCGGTGTTGAGGTTGCCGAGGCGGCTCAGGACGGGCGTTCCGCCGCACGACGAGTAGAGCTCGATCTCGACGTCGCCGTTCGCGTGCGTGCAGGTCATCGTGCAGTTCATCGACGCGGTCGGCGGCAGCGCGATCGCGTACCAGTCCTCGTCGAGACGCTTCACCGTAAGGTTGGTGTAGCTGCCCGGCGCGAGCGGCAGGGCGGTCGCGCAGGAGTCGTTCTGCTCGAAGTTGTCGTCGGTGCCCGCCGCGAGAAGCGCGGCGAATCCGCCCGAGTTCACCGCGACATCCCAGCGGCCGTAGCCGTCGTCGCTGCCCGGCGAGGCGCACGAGCTCGCGCCGCAGGTGAGGACGCCGTACATGCGCTTGTCGCTGTCGCGGTAGAAGGCGCTGCCCGACGAGCCGCCCTCGGTCACGCCGCTGTTCCACGACGCGCGGTTCCAGTTCGTCTGCGGGCTGCCGCACGCGAACGATCCCGAGAACTTCACGCCGAACGAGATCGCCTGCGGCGCGCCGCCCGGGTGGTGCAGGCCGGTCGACGCGGTGTTCGTCGCGGGATTCTGGTTCGTCCAGCCGACCCAGTAGACGTTCGCGGGAAGCGTCGGGCGGATCATGAGCAGCGTGCAGTCGCTCGCCGCGTAGGTCGCGACGAGGTCGCCGCCCGTGACATTCGAGCCGCTCGAGGTGCCGCCACCGCAGGTGTTCGCGCGGTAGAAGAAGTTGAACTGGCAGCTGTTGGCCTCGGCCTGCGTCGAGATGCAGTGGTTCGCCGTCGAGACGTAGGGCGTCTCGTCGCCCGCGGTCGTCGCCGTCAGCTGGCCCGAGCAGAGGAAGCCGCCGAAGAGGAGGCGGATCGTGCCGTTCGACTCGTTCTGCCAGGTCGAGTAGCACGCGGGCTGGTTGTGGCAGTTGCCCGCGACGCCGCCTTCGCCCTCACCGGTGACGTCGGCCCAGAGGTCGCGGTAGCTGTGGTAGTAGTCGACGGTCGCGAGCGGGAGGCCGCTCACCTTGCGTCCCTCGGGGACGAACCACTCGAGGCGGCAGACATTGCCGGGAAGGACGAGTCCCCACGCGGTGCCGTCGCCGAACTGTCCCACGCCCTCGATCGGGCCGACGGTCGAGTCGGGCGTGCCGGGGATCGACATCGTGAGCTCCTCGCCCTCGCCGAGGTCGACGCCCGTCAGCGCGAGGCGCGCGCTCGTCGCGTTGGGCGAGGCGATCTCGACGCGCCAGAGCATGCCGCCGTCGACCTTGATCCACTCGCCCATGTCGAGCGAGAGGTCGACCGACTGCGGCACCGCGAAGCGCAGCGGCTTCGGTCCCGAACCCGCGACCTCGTCCTCGGCGAGGAGGAAGCCGTGGTCGAGCATGGGGAGTTCGACGAAGGGCGCGGGAATCGCGTCGAGGCCGAAGCGGGCGGAGAGCGAGTCGGGACGGTCGACCTGCCAGCCGGCGTCGTTGGCCATGCCGAGGACGCCGTGTCCGTCGGCCTCGAGGAGCGGGAAGACCTGCTCGGGGGCGGCGCCCTTCTGGGCGAGGGCGGCGGAGGTGAGGATCGTTGGGGCGAGCGCGAGGCTCGCGGCGAGCAGGGTCTTTCGCATGTGATCTCCAGCGTGGGAATCGGCGGTGGAACGGGCGCGGACCTTCCGCGGACGCGGAATGGCATCGCACGCCCCCTGGCGCGGGGGGACGCGCAACGGTACTCCGATTCGCGGAGGGATCAAGAAGGTTCCGTAAAAGACCGCCCCGCGGATGGACCGCGGGGCGGGGGAGATGGACCAGTCATGGTTCTCGGCGCGTCGAGCGCCGGTCGCGCGGGCCGACTCAGACGGCCGCAGCCATCTTCTCGGCCTTCTTGCGGGCGTCGTCGAGGTTGCCGACGTACATGAACGAACTCTCGGGCAGGTCGTCGGCCTCGCCGTCGCAGAGGCGCTCGAAGCTCGAGATCGTCTCGGCGAGCGGGCAGGTCACGCCCGGGATGCCCGTGAAGACCTCGCCGACGTAGAACGGCTGCGAGAGGAAGCGCTCGATCTTGCGCGCGCGCGACACGGTGAGCTTGTCCTCTTCCGAGAGCTCGTCGACGCCGAGGATCGCGATGATGTCCTGAAGGTCCTTGTAGCGCTGCAGGATGCCCTGCACGCGGCGGGCGACCTTGTAGTGCTTCTCGCCGAGGATCTGCGGATCGAGGATGCGCGAGGTCGAGGAGAGCGGATCGACCGCGGGGTAGATGCCCTTCTCGGCGATCTTGCGCTCGAGCACGATGAACGCGTCGAGGTGGCTGAAGGTCGTCGCGGGCGCGGGGTCGGTGAGGTCGTCGGCGGGCACGTAGATGGCCTGCACCGAGGTGATGGCGCCCTGGCGCGTCGAGGTGATGCGCTCCTGGAGCGCGCCCATCTCGGTCGCGAGGTTGGGCTGGTAGCCGACGGCGCTCGGCATGCGGCCGAGAAGCGCCGACACCTCGGAACCCGCCTGCGTGAAGCGGAAGACGTTGTCGACGAAGATCAGCGTCTCCTTACCCGACGCGTCGCGGAACTCCTCGGCCATGGTGAGGGCCGACAGCGCGACGCGGAGACGCGCTCCCGGCGGCTCGTTCATCTGACCGAAGACCATCGCCACCTTGTCGAGGACGTGCATCTTCTTGCCGTCCGAATCGGTGTACTCGGCCTCCTGCATTTCGAGCCAGAGGTCGTTGCCCTCGCGGGTGCGCTCGCCGACGCCGGCGAACACCGAGTAGCCACCGAAGTTACGGGCGACGCGCGCGATCATCTCCTGGATGACGACGGTCTTGCCGACGCCTGCACCACCGAAGAGACCGATCTTTCCACCGCGGACGAAGGGGCAGAGGAGATCGATGACCTTGATGCCGGTCTCGAGGATCTCGGTCTTCGGGTTGAGGTCGATGAACTCGGGCGGCTCGCGGTGGATCGGCGAGTGCTTCTGGGCGGGGACGGGGCCGCGCTCGTCGACGGGCTGTCCGAGCAGGTTGAAGACGCGGCCGAGGACGGCCTCGCCGACGGGCACCTTCACGGGCGAGCCCGTGTCCTTGCACGAATCACCGCGCTTCACGCCGTCGGTCGACGCGAGGGCGACGCAGCGGACCTGACCGCCGCCGAGGTGCTTCGCGACCTCGCCGACGAGCGTCATCTTCTGACCGCGGGTCTCGAACTCGACGTGGACGGCGTTGTAGATCTCGGGCAGATCCGACTCGGGGAACTGCGCGTCGAAGGTCGATCCGATGACCTGAATGACGGTGCCGGTGCTGGCCATGTGGGCTCCAAATCTGGCGATGCGGACGATGCTGGACTCTCGTGGACGGGGGGCGCGACGGTCGCCGGCCGCGATGGCGGAGCGGCGCTCGGGCGCGCGTCCTGCGGGCACCGCCACGGCTCGCGGGGCGAGTTCGTGACGGATTTCACAGGGGAGGAAGAGGATAGCGGGAGGGGCGAGGGCGTGCAAAGCGGGCGGTGGCGCGCGGTCGGCGCGGTGGGCGCTCTCGCGGGGGGTGGCGACCTGCGGGGGTGGGTGGGCGGCATCCTCGAACGCGGGGCATGCCGCGGGGCGCACCTGGGAAAGGGGGCGATCGGCGCCGAAATGGGGCGAGGCGGGGCCGCTTCGGAGGCGCGGTCGACGAGGCGGCGCGGGCGGGCTCGTCGTGGGGCTTCGTTGGGGGCCTGGTTGGGGCCTCGTCGGGGCGTCGTGGTGGGGCGTCGGGGTGAAGCGGCGGGCGCGTGGCCTCGCTCAAGCCTTCACACTGTGCTCAAGCCCTCAGGCTGCGCTCGCGCCCTGAGGCTGCGTTCAAGCCCTCACGCTGCGCTCAAGCCTTCACATCGATCGAGCGGCCGAGAGCCACCGAGGTCGCGACTTCGAGCCGGTCGGCGGCTCGGGTGTACATCGCGAAGCTTCCGTTCGCCGAGAGGCGGACGGGGGCGGGCGCCATCCGCGCGGGGGCGGGCTGGTCGAAGCCCTCGCCGCGACCGACCGGCGAATCGACGCGACCCGACACGAGGTTGCCGAGCGAGAGCTCGACATGGTCGGTGCGGGTCGTGGCGGCGCGGTTCTCGAACGGTGCGACGATGCGCCCATCCTCGACGCGTCCCTTCGGCGTGACGGGGGCTCCCTGGCGGAGTCCGTAGGCGCCCGCGGCGCGGGCGGCGGCGGCCTGGAACGGGATCGGTCGCGGGGCATCCATGCGGGGCGGAATATACCTCGGGGCTCCGCGCCGTCTCGCGGACGGCGGGGGAAGTGGCGCAAATCACGCTGCGAGCGGCAGTTCCTGCTCGGTCCGCGAACCTGTGCGACGCAGTGGCTTCGCCGACGCCACCCGGACGCCGGGCCGCGCGCGGCACCGAGCGACGGGTTCGCAGGGGGGCGTGCCAAGGCGCCAGTGGTCGCGCGACGCTCGACGGGTCCGAGGTGGGGCGCCTTCTGTGACGGATCCTCGCGGGAAGCCCGCCGCGCGCGGGCCGTCGCATGGGCAGCCTCGCGCGACCGTCGTGGTCGCACCGAGACGCCGGGGTGGGCCTTGTGCGGCGCCCGCGGTCGCTGCGCTCACTCGAGCATGCTGAGGACATCCACCGCGCGGCGGAGGCGGTTCGCGTCGACATCCTCGCGGAGACGGGCCCAGTCGGCGGGGTCGCTCTCGCCGTCGGCGACGCGGGCGGCGGCGTCGCGCGCGAGGGCGACGGTCGCGCGGGCGGGTGGGGGAAGCTTCGGGAGGACCTCGGCGAGGCGGTCGACGAGTTCGTCGTAGCGAACGGTTTCGCGGAGTTCGTCGCGGCGCGCGGCGTCGGTGAAGTCGGTGCGGGCGACGGTGCCGAGGATCACGCTCGTGTTGTAGAGCGCCTGGCGTTCGTCGGGCGTCAGGCTCGCGAGAAGCCGCGCGCCTTCGGTGGGAAGGGCCACCTCGTCGGAGATGGTGGCGGGGCGGCTCGGCGATGGCCGCGGCGTGGGCGCGCTCGCGAAGGTGCCGACGGGAGCCGGTGCGAGCGGGGCGTCGTTCGTCGAGGAGGGGCGGAGGAGAACGGCGCCCGTGACAAGGATGGCGATCGCCGCGGCAGCCGCGAGCCGGGGCAGCCAGGTGCGGCGGCGGGCATGTCCGATCGCCGCGAGGACGGAATCCTCGGTGCGCGCGACGAGGGTGGGGTCGGCGTCGGTCGCGAGGAGGTCGGCGGCTTCGGCGAAGTCGGCGGCGAAACGCTCGCGGAGCGACGCGTCGAGCCGCTCGGCGCGCTCGACGAGGTCGCGGCAGGGTGCGCAGCCGACGAGGTGGGCGTCGGCGCCGAGGCGCTCGCCGCGCGTGAGTTCGTCGTCGAGATACGCCGAGAGCGCGGCGCGCAACTCGGCGCAGCCGCGGGGGGGAATGGGGGCGTCGGTTGCGTTCACTGGCCTGTCCATCGGGTGGTCCTTCGCTTCGTCGTTCGCGGGCATCGCGTCGTGCGCATCCGTCGTCTCACTCCGTCGTCTCGCACTGTCGTCTCGCACTGTCATCTCGCTCTGTCATCTCGCTCTGTCGTCTCGCTCCGTCGGCTCCGCCGTCCACTTCTCCGTCCGCCTCTGCGTCCGCCTCGACGCCGGTCCGCCCGGTCGATCGACCGTCGTCCGATCGCGTCGTCGCGCGGCGCGTTCAGCCCGATCGGCG
>JBJOHC010000146.1:0-2784 GCA_046047955.1 Planctomycetota bacterium | reverse complement strand
GAGGCGCCCGCGGTCATCCTCCACGATGTGCGCGGCGCCGCGGAGAACGTCTCCTACGAGGCGATCCTGACCGGCGCGAGCCGCGCGCGGAACGCGCTCTACATCCTGCGTTCGAGCGACTACGCGGGCGGCGCGGCGCTTCCCGTGCAGGGCGCGCTTCCCTGACGGCGCCGTTCTCGCGATCGGCGCGCCCGAGCCGATGGAACGGGCATGATCGACCCAGACTGGATCCGTCGCGGCCTCGACGCCGCCATCGAGATGGCCGAGAAGGGCTGGCGCGAGGGTGGCATCCCGATCGGGAGTTCGCTCCTCGACGCGCGCGGGGAGGTGGTCGCCGCCGGGCACAACCAGCGCGTCCAGTCGGGCGATCCGACGGCGCATGCCGAGGTCGACTGCATCCGTCGCGCGGGGCGCCGCCGCGACTGGCGCTCGCTCACGCTCGTCTCGACCCTCTCCCCCTGCCCGATGTGCTCGGGCACCGCGATCCTCTTCAAGATCCCCCGCGTCGTGATCGGCGAGAACCGCACCTTCATGGGCGCGGAGGACTGGATGCGCGCGAACGGGGCGGAGCTCGTCGTCGTCGACGACCCCCGCTGCATCGCGCTGATGGAGCGCATGCAGCGCGAGAAGCCCGATCTCTGGGCCGAGGACATCGGCGAGTGACGCGCGACGCGACCGCGTCCATCCTGCCATGATGTCGCCATGACGGCGGAACGACCGCTCATCCTCGTCACCTCGTTCGAGCCGTTCGGCGGAAGCGCGGTGAATCCGACGATCCGGATCGCGGAGCTCCTGCGCGGGATGCCGTGCGCGCGCGGCAGACGCATCCACGCGACGCTGCCCGTCGTCACCGGCACCGCGGAGGGCAGCGCGTGGGCCACGCTCGCGCCGCTCGTCGCCTCGCTCGCGCCCGACGCGGTCGTCGCGCTCGGCGAGAGCGCGCGCGCCGACCGGATCCACCTCGAGCGGATCGCCGTCAACCTGCGCGACGCGTCGATCCCCGACAACGCGGGCACCCCGCTCCGCGATCTCGCGGTCGTCGACGGCGCGCCCGACGGGCGCTTCGCGACGCTCCCCCTGCGCGCGATGCACGCGGCGGTCGAGTCCGCGGGCGTGCCGGTCGCGTTCTCGAACTCGGCGGGCACCTATCTCTGCAACGAGACGATGTTCCGGCTCCTCGACGCCGCGGCGACGGCCGCAGGCTCCGCCAGCGGCGCCTTCCGCGCGGGATTCATCCATGTGCCGCAGCTTCCCGAGCAGGCGCTCGCGCGCGGCGGACCGTCGATGGACGCCTCGACCGCGGCGCGGGGCGTGCACGCCGCGCTCGAGGCGCTGGCCGCAGCGATCGTCGAGACCATCGCCTGACCGAGCGCGGCCGCGCCGCGACCGACCGGCGCGGATCGCCGGACGACTGGAGAGGAACCATGGGCTGCCTTCGGCTGATCTTCGTCCCGCTCGCCGTCCTCGCGGGATACATCGTGACGGGACTCGTCGTCCTCGTCGGGCTCTTCGCGATCCTCTTCGGCGCGGGCGTCGAGTTCGCCTACGCGGGCGACACCTGGCGGGCGAGCGACGCCTTCAGCGCCGCGTCGCTCGTCGTCGGCTTCCTCGCCGCGCTCGCGGGCGGCTTCGTCGCGACGCGCGTCGGCGGACGGCTCGCGCTCCTCGGGCTCGCCGCGGTCGTCGCGATCGGCGGCCTCGTCACCGCGACGGGCCTCGCACGGGAGACCGACGCGATCCGGTTCGAAGGTCGTCCCGAGAAGCGCCCCACGGAACTCGACTGGACGAAGGCGCCCGTCTGGAGCGAGACGCCCGTCTGGGCCGAGTGGGGCAATGTCGCCGTCGGCCTCGTCGGCGTCCTCGTCGGAGGCGCGGGCGCGCTCGGCCGACGCAAGGAGAAGTAGCGGAGCATGCGCGCGGGCGGCGCGTCGGGCGAGACACGCCCCTCGCTGACACCGCGCGGGCACTTTCCGCGGCGTGACCGCAAACGAAAGCGGCGGGCGCACGAGGCGCCCGCCGTCTTTATGTCGTCATGATTGGCGATCGGCGGTTGGCGATCGGCCGCGGAAGCGGCGATCACGCGCGGAACGCGGCCATCAGGCGAGGAACGCGGCCATCAGGCGAGGAACGCGGCCATCACGCGCGGAACGCGGCCATCAGGCGCGGAACGCTGCCATCAGGCGCGGAACGCTGCCTTGTACGCCGCCACCGCCGCCTTGAACTCGTCCTCGAGGCCCTTGAAAGACTTCGTCTCGACGAGCTTCGCGCGGAGGTCCGCCTTCTGCGTGCGGAAGTACTCGAGGAGGCCCTCCTCGAACTTCGCCACCGCGGGGACGGGGACATCGTCGAGGAAGCCGCGGGAACCCGCGAAGATCGAGATGCACTGGTCGATGACCTCGTAGGGCTTGTACTGGCCCTGCTTGAGGAGCTCGACGAAGCGCGCGCCGCGGTCGAGCTGGCGCTTCGACGCCGCGTCGAGGTCGGTGCCGAGCTGGGCGAACGCCTCGAGCTCGCGGTACGCCGCGAGGTCGAGTCGGAGCGAGCCCGCGACCTCCTTCATCGCCTTGATCTGCGCGTTGCCACCGACGCGCGACACCGAGATGCCGACGTTGATGGCGGGACGGATGCCGGCCGAGAAGAGCTCGGGCTGCAGGTAGATCTGGCCGTCGGTGATCGAGATCACGTTGGTCGGGATGTACGCCGACACGTCGCCTTCCTGCGTCTCGATGATCGGGAGCGCGGTGAGCGAACCGCCGCCGTTCTCGTTCGAGAGCTTGGTGGCGC
>JBJOHC010000145.1:0-3156 GCA_046047955.1 Planctomycetota bacterium | reverse complement strand
GATCTCGCGACCCGCGGCGACGGCGTCGCGTCCACCGTCTCGCGCGAGCTCGCGCGCACGCAGGGCCTCCTGCGCCTCGCGCCCTGCTGGGTGCCGCGCTCGTTCCTGCAGCCGGGGCTGCGCATCAAGCTCCATCCCGACGACACCTACGCGTTCGGCCTCCACCGCGGCGGCATCGACGAGCGATGGTTCAGTTCGACGACCGAGGCCGCGAACGACCACCGCACGCCCGACGAGGGGCTCTCGTACTGCGTCGTCGGCGGCGAGCGCTTCACGCTGCGGCAGGCAGTCGCCGAATCGGGCGCCGAGCTGATCGGCGAGCGCCTCTGGAACCGCTACGGAAAGTGGCCCGTCTACGCGAAGTTCTTCGACAACATGGGGCCGATCCCGCACCACATGCACCAGGACGACGCGCAGGCCGCGCTCGTCGGGCAGGAGGGGAAACCCGAGGCGTACTACTTCCCGCCGCAGCACAACCCCGTCGGCAACAACTTCCCGCACACCTTCATGGGCCTCGCGCCCGGCACCACGAAGAAGGACGTGCGCCGGTGCCTCGAGAACTGGAATGCGGGCGACAACGGCATCCTCGACCTCGCGCAGGCGCACCGCCTGAAGGTCGGCACGGGCTGGCTGATGGAGCCGCGCGTGCTGCACGCGCCCGGTTCGCTCTGCACCTACGAGCCGCAGTGGGGAAGCGACGTCTTCGCGATGTACCAGTCGCTCGTCGAGGGCCGCATGGTGCCGTGGGAGCTTCTCGTGAAGGACATGCCGAGGGAGCGGCACCGCGACCTCGACTTCATCGTCGAGCAGCTCGACTGGGAGAGGAACGTCGACCCCGACTTCAAGGCGAACCGGTACCTCGAGCCCGTCACCTCCGAGAAGGGGGACGGCTGGCACGACCGCTGGATCATCTACGGCAGGATGAACGGCTTCGAGTACTTCACCGCGAAGGAGCTCACCGTCGAGCCGGGCGCGACGGCGACGGTCGTCGACCATGGCGCCTACGGCCTCACCTGCGTGCAGGGGACGGGCACGATCAACGGCGAGCCGCTCTCGAGCCCGCGGCTCATCCGCTTCCACGAACTGACGAACGACGAGTACTTCTGCACCGAGGCGGGCGCGCGCCGCGGCGTGACCTTCGTGAACGCCTCGACGACCGAACCGCTCGTCTGCCTGCGCTACTTCGGACCCGAGACGAACCCCCACGCGCCCGCCGTCGGCGCGCACCGCGCGTGACGCGGCGAATACTGAGGAGAACGCGATGAAGCTGCACAACGCCATGTGGCCCGGACTCGTCGGCAAGGAGCCCGGCACCGACCATCCGCCGATCGCGCTCGAGCGCATGCTCGAGCTCACCGCGAACGCCCGCGCGGGCACGCGCCGCTTCGACGGCGTCGACCTCTTCCTCTTCCACCCGCACGTCGATCCCGACGCGTCGGAGTCGGATCTGCGCCGGCTCGCCGACACGATCGCGAGGAAGGACCTCGCGGTCGGCTCGCTCGTCGCGCCCGTCTGGCCCGGCACCGTCGGCGACAGCGCGATGGGTGCGCCCGACGCGCGCGCGCGCTTCATCGACGCCGTGCGGAAGAGCTGCCGCGTCGCGCGCATCCTCAACGAGCACGGCGTGCGCAGGTGCGGTGTGATCCGCATCGACAGCGCGACGCCGACGAAGGCCGCCGCGAAGAACCCCGCGAAGGCGATCCGCCAGATCGCGGCGACCTTCCGCGAGGCGGCGATGGTCGCGGCGGGCCACGGCGAGCGCCTCGCCGCCGAGGGCGAGGTCTGCTGGGCGGGCATGCATTCGTGGAAGTCGATGCTCGCGCTCCTCGAGGAGGTCGACATGCCGGGCACGCTCGGCTTCCAGGCCGACCTCGCGCACACCTACCTCTATCTCCTCGGCGTGAACGCGCCGCAGCACGCGCTTCTCAAGAAGCGGCACTCGAAGAAGGAGTTCGACGCCGCGTACGCGAAGCTCGTGAAGGCGCTCGGGCCCTGGACGATCGACTTCCATGTCGCGCAGAACGACGGCACCGTGCACGGCACGGGCTCGCACGACAAGACGGGCCGCCACTGCCCCGCCGACGATCCGAACGGCCGGCTCGACATCGCCGCGTGCAGCGCGAAGTGGCTCGCGGGCGCCGAGAAGCGCGGCATGCGCCACATCTGCTGGGACGGCTGCATGTTCCCGAACGCGCTCCTCGAGCGGCAGGAGACCTGGAACACGATCCTCGCCGCGATGGTCGCGGCCGACGACGCGCATCTCGCCGCCGAGGCGGCGGAAGGGAAGGCCTGAGCCATGGCTGCACGCAAGACCACCGCGGGCGCGGCGAAGGGCACGGGCGCGAGGACGAAGGTTCCGGCCGCGAAGGGCGCGCGCGCGAAGGCCGAGCCCGCCCCGCGCATCACGACCACCGAGCCGGGCGCCGCGCCCGCGCGCGAGCTCCGCATCGGACTCGTCGGATACGGCTTCATGGGCCGCGCGCATGCGAACGCGATCCGGCAGGCGCCGCACTTCTTCAAGAGCGGGCGTCGCCCCGAGATCCAGGCCGTCTGCGGCCGCGACGAGGCGAAGGTGCGCGAGTTCGCCGCGACCTGGGACGCGCGCAGCTGGGAGACCGACTGGCGCCGGCTCGTCGCGCGCGAGGACATCGACGCGATCGACATCTGCACGCCGAACGACTCGCACATGGAGATCGCGCTCGCCGCCGCGAAGGCGGGCAAGATGATCCTTTGCGAGAAGCCGATCGCGCTCGACGGCGCGCAGGGCGCGGCGATGGTGAAGGCGGTCGAGAAGGCGAAGGTCGCGAACCTCGTCTGGTACAACTACCGCTTCCTGCCCGCGGTCACCCTCGCGAAGAACATCGTCGCGGCGGGCGAGCTCGGCAAGGTCTTCCACTACCGCGCGAACTTCCTGCAGGACTGGACGATCTCGGCGGATCTGCCGCAGGGCGGCGCGGGCCTCTGGCGCCTCGACGCGAAGGTCGCGGGCTCGGGCGTGACGGGCGACCTCCTCGCCCACTGCATCGACACCGCGCGCTGGATCAACGGCGAGATCGTCGCGGTGAGCGCGATGACCGAGACCTTCATCAAGGAGCGCGTCCACACGGCGACGTCGCGGAAGCAGCCGGTGAAGATCGACGACGCGTGCGCGTTCCT
>JBJOHC010000144.1:0-9950 GCA_046047955.1 Planctomycetota bacterium | reverse complement strand
GCTCGCGCCCCTGCGCGGCGCCCTTCATCTCGGAGGTCGAGACCGATTCGCTCAGCGGCACCGAGATGCCGTCCTTGTACTCGGTCGTCGTGCGCGTCCTCTCGGTGGTGACGACCTGCGGGTTGACCGCGATGCGCACGCCCTCGATCGACGCGAGCAGGGTCGCGATGCGCGCCTGCACGGCGTCGGCGATGCGCAGCGACTGCTCGAGGTTCTCACCGCGCGCGCCGGCCTTGCCGAAGGTCGTGCGGTGGACCTGCATGCCGTCGGTGACGGCGACCGCCTCGGGCTTCAGGCCCGCCTGCGTGCCCGCGACCATCGACGCGATCGCATCGACCTGGTCCTGCGTCAGCGCGCCCGAGCGCATGGTCACGTTCACGCTCGCGGTCTGGACATGCCGCGACGCGCCGAGCGGCGTCGCGGGACGCGGCGAGATGAGGACCGTCGCCGACTTCACGTTGCGGAATCCCGAGATCGTGCGCGCGAGCACGTTCTGCAGGGCGATCAGCTTCTTCGTCTCGCTCTGGCGCGTCGTCTCGAACGGGCTGTCGAGTTCGACGAGCTTCGTGAAGTCGATGCCGCCGTCACCCGCGCCCCCCTGCTCGGCGAAGCCTGCGAGGAGTTCGCCGTGCCGTTCGACGGGCACGAGGATCTGGCCGTCCTTCTCCTCGTAGTGGACGCCGCGCGCGGCGAGGAACTGCTTCGCCTCCTCGTAGGCCGCGGGCGTCACCGCGAGCGGCACCGTCGACTGGTTCGCGCTCCACTGCGCGACGAGGAAGAGCCCGAGCGCGAGGATGACGACCAGGCTCGCGGCGAGGAGCTTCGCCGAGGCCGGGAGTCCCGCGAGACGGGTACGGATGAGTTCGAGCGCGTTGCGAAGTGCCTGCACGCCAAGGCCTCCATGCCTCTGTGCGGAACGGTCCCCCGTGGGCGTCGCCATCCTGGCGGCGCAGTCGGAGAACGCCTATCGGCAAGGATGCGTTTCACCCCGCAAACTCTGCGCGGCGGGATGGGCGGGAATTGCGCGCCCCGCGGGGCCCTGCGGAACCGCCGCCCGGCCGGCGCCACCCGTTCTCAGACGCCCCCCCAAACACGACCGCGAAACACGACCGCCCGCGCGAGGCGGGCGGTCGGGGTCGTTCGGGATGGCCGGGATGGCCGAGGTGGCCGGGGCGATGTCCGCGTCAGACGCGGATGTTCTTCACCTCGTCGTAGGCGTCGACCACCTTGTTCCGCAGCGCGAGCAGCATGCGGAAGGCGGAATCGGCCTTCTGGGTGGCGATCATGACGCCCTCGAGGTCGTCGCGCTGGCCCGTGAGAAGCTCGTTGGTCGCCTGGGTGGCGTCCTGCTGCATCTCGTTGACCTTGCGCATCTCGTCGAGCAGTTCCTGCTTGAAGTCCGCGCCCGAACCGCCCGCCTGCGGCCGAGGGGCCGCGGGCGAGGTCGCGTTCACGCGGGAAACGATGCCGAGGGGGTCGATCATCGGGTCTGGCTCCTGTCTTCGGCGCCCCCGCCACGCGGCGGAAGGTCCGTCCTCGGCGGGCATTCAGCATACGCCGTGCCAGCCGTGCCCACGCATCCGAGGTTCATCCGAGGTTCATCCGAGGTTCATCCGGGGCCTCAACCGAGGATCCGCAGGCTCGCCTCGATCATCGACTTGGTCGCGTCGACGGCGGCAAGATTCGCGTCGTAGCTGCGCGAGGCGAGCATGGCGTTCGCCTGCTGGACGACGGGGTCGATGTTCGCGTAGCGGACGTAGCCGTCGGCGTCGGCGAAGCGGCTCCAGGGCTCGAACGAGCGGCGGAAGTCCTCGCGCGGCGTGATCCCCGCGACATGGACGCCGAGCGGCGTGCCGCTCACGGGATCGCCGCTCGCGAACTCGACGACGCGCTCCGAGAACGGCGGCTCCTTCGAGTTCGGGTCGACGGGCACGTCGGCGTTCGCGAGGTTCGCCGAGATGGCGTCGAGCCGCACGCGGTTCGCGACGAGGGCCGAGGTCGAGATGTCGAGGGCTCCGAACATGGCGTGGATCCTCCGTAGGGCGGCGGTCAGGGCCGCTCGCGGATGGCGCTGTTGATCTGGTCGAACTGGCCGCGCAGGAACTGCGAGGCGATGCGGAAGGCGTACACGTTCTCGGAGAGCCGCTGCATGAGCCGTTCCATGCTGCGGTCGTTGCCGTCGTGGAAGAGGATGTTCTCGGCGAGGACCTCGGGGCGGAGCTCGACGCCACCCTCGTGGAACCGGACGGGCGCGCCGTCGTCGAGGGCGATGCCGCCGTCGGGCGCGACGCGGCCCGACTCGAGCGCCTCGCGCAGCGACGCCTGGAACGCCCGCGGATCGACGTCGACGGGCCGGTAGCCGGGCGTCTCCGCGTTCGCGAGGTTGCCCGCGAGGAGCTTCTGCCGCGCCGACATGTACTGGAGCGAGCGCTCGAGCGCGGGAAGCGAGGTGTTGCCGAGGAAGCCTTCGAGCATGGCGGACTCCGTCAGAGTTCGGCGGGAACGAGCGACTCTTCCTTCCACTTCTTGAGCTTGAGTCCGAGCGTGCGGACGCCGATCCCGAGCGCCTTCGCGCTCTTCTGCCGGTGGCCGCGGAAGCGCTCGAGCGTGGCGACGATCGCGCGGCGCTCGATCTCGTCGAGGGTGAACTCGCCGTCGCAGACGAGGCTCGGGACACCCGTGCCGTCGCCGACGAGGGGCGTGCCCGAAGTGGCGGCGGGCGCCGGCGCACCTCCGCCCGCGAACGCCGCGGCGGCGGGCGCGAAGGTCTCGATCTCGGGCGGCTCGGCGAGGATCGTCGACGGCTGCGCCGCGGGCGACGCCACGCGCATGCCGACGCCGCCCGAGCCCGCGCCACCCGACGCGACGGATGCGAGCCCAGATGGAAGCCCAGACGAGAGCCCAGATGAGAGCCACGGCGCGACGAGCTCGGCGGGAATCGTGTCGCCCGCCGCGAGGACCGCCGCGCGCTCGCAGAGGTTCTGCAGCTCGCGCACGTTGCCGGGGAAGGCGTAGCGCTCGAAGAGGGCGAGCGCCTCCTTCGCGAGCTTCCTGCGGCGGCCGCCCTCGCGGTCGGCGACGAGTCCGAGGAAGTGCTCGGCGAGCTCGCGCACATCCTCGGTGCGCTCGCGCAGGGCGGGCATCCGGATCGGCAGCACGTTCAGGCGGAAGAAGAGGTCGCCGCGGAAGCGGCCCGCGTCGACCTCGCGGGCGAGGTCGCGGTTCGTCGTCGCGACGATGCGGACGTCGGCCTTCTGCGCGACGCTCGAGCCGACGCGCTCGAAGCTCTTCTCCTGGAGGACGCGCAGGAGCTTCGCCTGCAGTTCGGGCGGGATCTCGCTGATCTCGTCGAGCAGCAGCGTGCCGCCGTCGGCGAGCTCGAAGCGGCCCTTGCGCAGGCGGTCCGCGCCGGTGAACGCGCCCTTCTCGTGGCCGAAGAGTTCGCTCTCGAGGAGCGCCGCCGACAGCGCCGCGCAGTTGATCGCGAGGAACGGCCCCGACGCGCGCGGGCTGTGCTCGTGGATGAAGCGCGCCGCGACCTCCTTGCCCGTGCCCGATTCACCCGTGACGAGGACGGTGCCGTGGCTGCCCGCGATCGGAACGAGCTTCGCGCGCAGATCCTCCATCGCGGCGCCCGAGCCGATCATGCGGTGCGACTGCGCGCGGCGGGTCTGCGGCGTCGCGACGGCGCGCAGGACCTGGTTCTCGCGGAGAAGCCGCGCGTGCTCGAGCGCGCGCTCGACCGAGATCGAGAGCTCGTCGCCCGAGAAGGGCTTGGTCACGTAGTCGAACGCGCCCTTCCGCATCGCCTCGACCGCGGTCTCGACCGAGCCGAACGCGGTCATGAAGACGACGGGAAGCTCGGCGTCGATCCGGCGGATCTCCTCGAGGAGCTCGAGTCCGTTCATCCCCGGCATCTGGAGGTCGGTGACGACCGCCTCGGGCCGCCGGTCGGCGATGCGCGCGAGCGCCGCCTTCGCGTCGGGCGCGGTGACGACCGCGTGCCCCTTTCGGCTGAGGATCGCCGCGACGCTATCGCGCATGAGTTCCTTGTCGTCGACGACCAGTACCTTGCCCATGGAGAGGACTCCTTCATCCGGCGTGTCGGTGGGTGTGCGAGGAGCCGTCGATCCGACGACGGACGGCCTCGCCGAGCGAGACCCCCTCGGCGGCCGCGACGCGCGCGGGCTCGAGGGGAAGCGCGAGCTCGATGCGCGCGCCCGGAGCCTGTCCGGGCGCCGCGAACCGCGCGTCGCCGCAGGCGGTGGCGCCGCCATGCGCGTCGACGATGCGGTGGACGATCGCGAGGCCGAGGCCGGTGCCTTCCTCGCGGGTCGTGAAGAACGGGTTGAAGATGCGCTCGCGCGCCGCGGCGGGAATGCCGGGGCCCGTGTCCTCGACGGCGAGGACGACATGCTCGCGGCGGCGGCCGTCGGCGGTGCGGAGCCGCGCGCGCGAGGCCGAGAGGCGCAGGCGCCGCTCGGACGCGCCGCGCATCGCCTCGACCGCGTTCCGCACGAGGTTCGCGACGGCCTGCGCGAGGAGCGCGCCGTCGGCGCGGAACCCGCAGTCGCCCTCGATGGCGACCTCGGACGCGACGCCCTCCCGCTCGAGGAGCGCCTCGCAGTCGGCGAGCGCCATGGCGAGGATCTCGCGCGCGTCGGTCGCGGTCGCGTGGATGCGCGTGTCGCGGGCGAAACTGAGGACATCGCCGACGATCCGGTCGAGCCGTCCCGCGGCGCGGCGGATCTTGTCGACGCTCGCGGCCGCCTCGGGGCGGTCGGCGACATCCTCGGCGAGGAGTTCGGCGTTCAGCGCGATCGCGCCGAGCGGATTCCGGATCTCGTGGGCGATGCCCGCGGCCATCTCGCCGAGCGCCGCGAGCGAGCGCGAGCGGCGCAGGCGCTCGTTCGCCTCGGCGAGTTCGGCCTGCAGGCGCTCGACCTGCGCGGCGAGCGCGGCGTGCGTCTCCTGGAGCCGGCCCGTCGCCTCGTGGAAGAGGCGCATGAACTCGGCGAAATCGGCGGGCGCCGCGGCGGCGGGCGCGACGCCATCGAGCGCGGCGGGCTTCGTCTCGAGCGACATCTCGAGTGCCGACATCAGGCGCTCCGATCCGTGAATCGGGGTGCGGGAGCGGGACGCGCGCCGTAGGCGCGGTGCGCGGCGCGGCCGTCGTCGGCGCGGCCGATCTCGGCGCGCGCGGCGTCGCGGCGGGCGGCGAGTTCGCGGGCGAAGGCCGCGTCCGAGGCGTCGATGCGCGCGAGAAGCGCGCGGCACTCGTCGACGAGCGACGCGAGCGCGGTGCCGGCCGCGGCGCCCTCGGGAAGCGCCGCGACGAGGGTCGACCATTCGTCGCCGTCGCGGGCGATCGCGGCGATCGCGGCCTCGCGCCGCGCGAGATGCGCGGAGAGGACGCGCTCGCTCTCGGCGGACGCGCACTCGCCGCGGCCCGCGCGGTCGACCGCGTCGAGTACGGCGGTCTCGCCCGACGAGAGGGCGAGGAGCGCGCGCGCGGCGTCGAGCCGCGCGACGGCGATCGACTCCAGCCGCGCGAGCGCGGCGTCGTCCGCACGGCGGCTCATCGTTCGCCTCCTTCATCCGAAGCGCCACCCGCCGCGACGCGCGCGCCGCCCGCGGGGTGGTTGCGCAGCCAGGTCTGCCAGCTCTCGCGCGCGAGGATGCCGCCGCCGGTCAGGAAGGCGTCGTCGGGGAGCTGCGCGAGGCGCAGCTGCGCGCGGCGGTGCGCGGTCTCCGCGCGCGTCGCGTCGCCGAGGCGGTCGCAGGCGTTCACGATCTGGATGAGCGCGATCATCGAGACCGCGTGCTCGGGGTACTTCCGGTCGACGGCCTCGTAGAGCCCGATCGCGTCCTCGAGAAGACCGAGATCGAACGCGGCGTGCGCACGACCGAGATGCGCGTCGCGCAGCATGTCGCGCGCGAGCCCGTCGAGCCCGCCGACCTCGGCGAGCGCCGCCCCGCGCGCCTCGAGCGCGACGATCGCGCGGTCGAACGCGCGCCGCGCCTCGGCGAGCCGGTCGTCGGCGTCCTGGCGGAACTGCGCGCGGCGCGCGACGGCGAGATCGGCGGTCTCCGCCTCGGCGCGCGCGGCGCGGGCGATCTCGGCGAGGCTCTCGCCGAGCCGGAAGGCGAACTCGCCGATCCGCTCGTGCCCGGGCGCGCGCGCCTCGAGTTCGCGGAGATGCTCGGCGGCGCGCACGAACTCGCCGCGGTCGAAGGAGAGCCGCGCCGCGGCGTCGAGCGCCTCGAGGTACTCGTTCGCCGAGGGCTTCAGCCCGAATTCGCCGTCGAGGACGCGACCGAGGACCGAGAGCGCGTCCGCGGTCCGCCCCGCGGCGGCGAGCGCGCGGGCGAGCGGCACGACCGAACGCACGGCCTCGGGCCCGTTCGGCGCGATCGCGATCGCCCGCTCGTAGCCCTCGCTCGCGGCGTCGAACGCGCCCTCGGCGTGATGCAGGCTCGCCATCCGGCGGTACGCCTCGGCGCGGCGCAGATCGTCGGGCTCGACGGTGTCGAGGAAGGCGCGGAAGTTCGCGAGCGCGGGCTCGCTCCACCCCGCGAGATCGTAGCTGTCGGCGGCGAGCCAGCGGCTCTCGAGGACATCGCCCGAGACGCCCGCGCGCGCGTCGGGCGTCGTCGCGTGCGAGGCGAAGGCGTCGGCGGCGCGGCGCAGGAGACGGTTGATCGCGGCGCGGTCCTCGGGATCGATCGACGGCGCGCCCGCGACGGTGCCGCGCAGGCGATCGGCCTCGGCGCGCGCCGCAGTCGCGACGAGGAGGAGCGACTCGGCGCTCGCACCCGTGTCGCGACGGAGTTCCGAGGCGATCTCCGCGAAGGCGAGCGCCTCGGCGGGACGGTCGTCGACGAGGAGGAGCCGCGCCTCGGCGAAGAGCGCGGACTCGACCGCGTCGATCATCGCGGCGGGCGCGTCGTCTTCATGGAGCCGCGCCTTGAGCAGGCGGAAGTCGGCGATCGACGCCGCGGTCTTTCCGAGCCGCGCGCGCACCTCGCCGCGGGCGAAGAGCGCCTCGGCATCGAGCGGCGCCTCATGTTCGGCGAGCACCGCGCGCTCGAGAACGCTCTCGGCGTCCTCGTAGGCCTCGAGCGCGAGCAGCGTCCGCCCGAGCGCGATCGCCACCTCGCCCTCGACGCGCGTCCCCACGCGGACCAGCGCCTCGGCGCGCTCGAGTTCGGTGCGGGCATCGTCGAGGCGGCCCTCGCGGCGAAGCGCCTCGCCGAGCAGTCCGTGCAGTTCGCCGTAGGCCTCGGGCGCGGGCGGCTCGGTGCCACCGATCGACGCGAGCGCGGCGATCCGGCCGAGGTCGAGGAGGAGTCGGTCGGCCGCGTCGGCCGCACGGCCCATCGCGAGGCGGACGCGCGCCGCGCGCGCCGCGGCCCACGCGTGATCGGCGGGCGGGAGCGTCGGGTCGGCGCGGTAGGCCTCGAGTTCGGCGAGTCGCCTCTCGGCGGAGAGATCCCCGTCGAGGAGCCCCTCGAGCGCGCGGCGGCGGATCTCGCCCTGCGTGGCGCCGCCGAGTTCGCGCACGGCGTCGAAGGCGTCCTTCTCCTCGCCGGCTTCCAGCAGGCAACGTCCGTAGTGGCCGGCCTGGTTGGGCGTCAGCGTCCAGCCCGAATCCATCGCGAGCCGGTAGGCGGCGATCGTCTTCGCGAGCTGGTCGCGATCGGACATCGAGGGCCCGAGCTCGGCGAAGGCGCGGTCGGCGCGCACGGCCTGGTAGCGGGCGAGGAACCCCTCGGGCGCGCGCGCGAGGTTCGGCGCGAGGACGGTGTCGAGGACGGCGTCCGCCTGCGCGAACTCGCCGTTCGCGACGAGCTTCTCCGCCTGCGCGATCGCGCCCTCGAAATCGTCCTGGACTTCCTGTGCACGGAGGAAGACGAACGCACCCGCGAGCCCGGCGACCGCCGCGAGAAGCGCGGGAATCTGCCACGCATCGCGCCACGACGGACGGCGCGGGGCCTCCGCCGGCGCGCTGCGCGCGCCGTCGTTCGCAGGAGAAGTCGTGTCGGTGGCGTTGGACACCGTGGGCCTCAGAATCCTTCCGAGTGCGCTTGCGCGCGGAGCGGGTCCCGTCCTAGGACCCGTGCTGGCAGTCGTGCTGGCAGTCTTGATCGCAGTCCTGATCGCAGTCCCGGTCGCAGTCGTCCTTCCGGTCGCGGTCCCGACCGCCCCCGCAAGGAATGCCGACCGAACGACCGCCGCGGAGCCCGCGGCGACCGTCCCGCATCATCGGCAGGTGCTCGGAGAATCCTCCAAAGGCAGGAACTGCTCAGTCCGCGCCAACTTCGCCCGTCTCCGCCCCCGACTCGCGGGCGTCGACGACGGTCGTGCCGCTCAGCATCTCGGCGGGACCGTCGCGGAAGGGATGGAGGAGGGCGAGAAGCATCACCGGCGGCGACGCGACGGCCACGAGGGCGAGAAGCCCCCGCAGCGCCCGCCGTCCGACCCCGGCCGGCCCTCCCTCGGCGGTGCCCTTCGTCGCGCGGATCTCGAGTCCGAGGAGCCGCTTCCCAAGCGAGCGGCCGAAAAGGACATCCCCGAGGAACCCCCACGCCCAACCGATGGCACAGGCGACGATCGCCCCCTGCCCGAGCTCGAGGTCGCCGATGAAGACGGGGAAGCGGACGAGTTCGAGCGGATTCCCGCCGTAGAGGAGCCACGCGACGGCGACGCCCGGCACGAGATCGAGCGCCATCGCGAGCGCCCGCTGCCCGAGCGGCGCGCCGCGCGGGCGCGTCGGGGCCGCCTCCTCCCCCTCGACCTCGGGGCCCGGGGGCGGCAGGCGCCGGTTCGCGAGATAGGCGTCGCTTCCGAAGATCACCGCGAGGAGGACGAACCCGATCGAGACGACGCCGAGGATCGGAAGGTGCACCCAGCGGCTCGCGGCGAAGCCGGGCGGGGCGAGGGCGATGGGCGCGGCGGGCGCCGTCGCCGACGGCGCGAGGAGCGAGACAGTCGCCCGCTGCGACTCGTCGAGGACGAGGAGCGCCGCGTCGGCACCGAAGGGTGCGAGCACCCAGGGGCGCGCCGGCTCGTCGAACGAGGCCCACGGGGTGGCGGTCCCCCGACGAATCCGGACGACCTCGATGGAAGGCGTGCGCTCGAGGAGCCGCGCGGGATCGGGCGCCGCCAGCATTCCGCCGGCACCGTCGCGCGCCGCCCCCGCCGCACGCGCGATCGCGCGCCCTTCGGGACCCGACCGCGAGACGACCGCGAGCCGCCCGTCGACGGACATCCCGCCGATCGGCTGCGTCGGCACCCCGACCTCGTCGCGGGTGGAGCCGTCGGCCGACGCCGCCGCGAGATCGATCCACCCCCGCTCCGCCCCGAGGCGGCGCACCCGCATGGCGGTGGAGGCGTCGTCGCCCCCCGCCGCGTCGCGCCAGACGAGGGCGACGAGCGCACCGTCCGAACCGAGGAGCGCCACGCGGTCGGACGGCGACTCGGAGGGCGCGTCGTGCTCGATCCACTCGGGGCGCCCCGCGCCGCCCGCGGGCGTCGAGCCGAGCCACCAGCGCGCGCTCGGGCGATCGCCTGAGGCGGACAGCCGGAGGAGCGCGTACAGCCGACCGTCGACGAGCGCCGTCGCGTGCAGCATGCCGTCGCCTCGGAGCGGCGCGAGCACCTCGGGGCCCTCGCGGGGCGAGGTGTACCAGTGCCCCACCGCCTCATTGCGCTCGGCCCGCACGCGGAGCACGAGCCGCCGCGCGGCCGCGCCTTCGGGCCGCATCACGAGGACGAGCGCGTTCGCCTCCGCGGCGATCGCCTCGGGCGCCTGCGGCAGGCGCATCACGAGCCGTTCCGTCGGCGCAGGCTCGACGATGGCGTGGTGCATGACGAGGTGCCGACCGAGCGCCTCGGCTCCGGCGCGCGCCGCGCCCCGCCCCGACGACGCGTCGCCCGCCGCACCCCC
>JBJOHC010000143.1:0-13626 GCA_046047955.1 Planctomycetota bacterium | reverse complement strand
GCGGACGGTCGAGTAGCCGGTGAAGTCCGCCGAAGCGACGCCAGCAACCGCGAGGCCAGCGAAGGCCGCAATCATTCCAGTCTTCATTGATGAAATCCCTTTTTCCTTGCAGCGCCCGTTGAGGATAGGCACAGCACTCTCCCTCTAGAGCAGCGGCCCTTTACCGCTGACCTGTCCCTCGCAGCCAAAGATAGGTCAGGAACCCACCCTGTCAAGGAAGCGAATGCGAAGATCGTGCATGGAGTTCCAGCGCGCGTGTTCTCGGGCGTCGTTGCGGCGCGCGATCGCGCTCCAGAGGCTCAGGACGCGGTTCCGAGCGGCGATGCCTGCAGGAGAAGAGGCGCCGAACGCGTGATCCGCGCGCGGACGATGCGGCCGCGCAGGGAGGAATCCGACGCGAATTCGCCGTCAGGAAGCGTGCGGAGCCCCGCAGCGTCGGGACCCGTGAGGTCGATCGCGACGATGAGATCGCCCGCGGTGCGGCCGATCGCCTGCAGGGCGGGCCGCTCGGTGCGCGGGGCGCGGCGGCGCTCCCAGCGCAGTTCGACGCGGCGGGCGCCGGGGTGCGCGTCGGCGGCGGCGGCGCCGGCGAGCGGAAGGGCGAGTGCGGGTGTGGCGATTTCGCCTGGATTTTCAGGGGTTTCCGCATCGGCGTGCGAGCGGATCTCCTCGACGAGCACCTCGACCTCGCGCCCGACCCACGCCGCGTGCACCCGCGCGCTGACCTCCGTCTGCACATCGAGAAGCACGTTGTTGCGGTACTTCTTCACCTCGGTCGGGACATCGTCCTCGAAGCGGTCGATGGCGACGGTGCCCGGGCGCGGCGAGTACTTGAAGATGAAATTGTTCTTGAAGGGAACGGCGCGGACGAGCGAGACCGTCTCCTCGAAGTCGGCGTCGGTTTCGGTCGGGAAGCCCACGATGATGTCGCCGGCGATCGTCGCGTCGGGAAGCTTCGCGGTGATCCGCTCGATGAACTCGAGGTACTCCTCGCGGGTGTAGCCGCGGTTCATGAGCTTGAGAATGCGGTTCGAACCCGACTGGGCCGGCGCGTGGATGTAGCGGCAGATGCGTGGGCACGCCGCCATCACCTCGAGGACATCGTCGCCGAAGTCGCGGGGATAGCTCGTCACGAAGCGGAGGCGCGCGAGTTCTGGGACCTCCTCGTGGATCCGGTGGAGGAGATCCGCGAAGGTCGTGACGCGCTGGCCCGCCGGGATCGCCTGACGGAACGCCGCAAGTCCAGGTCCGACCTGCGGTTGCTCGCGTCCGTCGCTTCCGACCGCGAGCCCGTGGGCGTAGCGGTAGTGGTTGACGGTCTGCCCGAGCAGGGTGATCTCGACGACGCCCGCGTCGGCGAGGCGCTTGCACTCGTCGACGATCGCGTCGGGGGTTCGGTGGACCTCGGCGCCGCGGGTGTTCGGGACCACGCAGTAGGTGCAGAACTTGTTGCAGCCACGGGTGATGCGCACGTACGCCGAGAAGCGGCCCGCATCGTCGCCCGAGGGGTCGAAGGCGCGGGAGAGGTCGAGGAGTTCGAGGTGGTCCTCGGCGGCGGCGAGGGTCGTCGAGCGGCGGCTCTTGTTGCCCGCGAGGGCGACGCGGTCGGCGAGGTCCGCCGCGGCGTCGGCGTTCGCCGTGCGGCGGACGTTGTCGATCAGGGCGGGCAGGCGGTCGAGCTCGCCGGGGCCGCAGAGGAGGTCGACCTGCGGGAAGCGCCGCAGCATGTCGGCGCCGTCCCGTTCGGCCATGCAGCCGAGGACGCCGAGGACGACCTGCTCGCCCGCCTTCTTCCGCAGTCCGATGAGCCCGAGGCGCGAGTAGGCCTTGTTCTCCGCCTGCTCGCGGACGGAGCAGGTGTTGTAGAGGACGACATCGGCCGTCCGGAAGTCGTCGGAGAAGCGGTAGCCGAGCGCGCGCAGCTGGCCGCGCACGAGCTCGCTGTCGAGCTCGTTCATCTGGCACCCGAAGGTCTCGAGGTACACGGTCGGACGGGAGTCCATGGGGCGGAGAGCGTAGCGGAGGCGGGCGGTGCGCGGCGCGCGGCCGCGCGCGACTTCTCCACGCCGCGGCGGGAAAAAACCGATAATCGGCGCCATGCTGCGGATGTCGCATGGAGTCGCGCTCTGCGTCCTCACCCTCCTCGTGATGGGCGTCGTCATGGTCAATTCGGCGGGGCTCTCGGTGCCGCCCGACCTCTCGCTCCTCCAGTCCGGCATGGTGACCGAGGCGCAGTGGGATCGGATGGTCGCGGCCTACCGCCCGATCTCCTTCGAGCAGGTCTTCTTCGGCAGGACGACGATTCTCGCGGCGCTCGCGCTGGTGGCGATGTTCCTCGGCTCGCGCGTGGACATCGAGCGCGTCTTCCGCGCGCGCGGCACGCTGTCGCCGATCCCGTGGATCCTCGCGCTCATGGTCGTCCTCCTCGTCCTCGTGCATGTGCCCGGGGTGGGGCGCGAGGTGAACAACAGCGCGCGTTGGCTCGGGCCGCCGTCGATCGGCTTCCAGCCGAGCGAGTTCGCCAAGTGGGGAATGCTCGTCGTCGTCGCCTGGTACTGCGTCCGTCACGGCGACCGGCTGCGCTCGTTCTGGCGCGGATTCGTGCCCGCGATGGGCGCGATCACCGTCGTCTGCGCGCTGATCGGCAAGGAGGATCTCGGCACCGCGGTCCTCGTCTTCGCGAGCTCGACGCTCGTCCTCCTGATCGGCGGCGCGCGCTGGTGGCATGTCGGGATGCTCGCGCCGATCGGTGGCGCGCTCGCGTGGCTTGCGATCCTCACGAGTCCCTACCGCATGAACCGTCTGCTCGCGTGGCGCGATCCGTGGGCCGACGCCGAGGGCATCGGCTACCACGTCATCCAGTCGATGGGCGCGATCTCGGGCGGCGGACTGACGGGGCGCGGCCTTGGCAACAGCCTGCAGAAGTTCGGCTATCTCCCCGAGGACACGACCGACTTCATCTACGCGATCGTCTGCGAGGAGCTCGGGATCATGGGCAGCGTCCTCGTGGTCGCGCTCTACGCGGGCGTTCTTCTCTTCGGGCTCGCGATCGTGAACCGCGGGGCGTCGCGCCCCGAGGCGGACCGCATCGTTCCGCCGTTCTCGCGCCTCTTCGGCGTCGGGGTCCTCCTCACCTTCGGGCTGCAGGCGCTGATCAACCTCCTCGTCGTGACCGGGCTTGCGCCGACGAAGGGCATCGCGCTGCCGCTCCTCTCGAGCGGTGGATCGGGTTGGCTCATGATCGGCGCATCGATCGGCGGGCTCCTCTCGATCGAGCGCTTCGCGATGCGGCGCGAGGAGGAGCTCGGGCTCGTCGACGAGGACGGCGTCGAGGTCCTCGACGACGCGGCGGCCGACGCCGCGCCGGCCCGCACCGATGCACCCATCCTCACCGCATGAGCGGGCCCACGGTGATCCTCGCGGGCGGCGGCACGGGCGGTCACATCTCGCCCGGGATCGCGATCGCCGAGCGCGTCGCGGAGCTCTCGCCCGACGCGCGCTGCGTCTTCGCCTGCTCCCGTCGCGCGGTCGACCGCGAGATGCTCGGGCACGCGGGCGCCGAGTTCGAGGCGATTCCGGCGGAGGGGCTCTCGCTGCGGCCGATGCGGTTCGTGCGGTTCATCCGCGCGTATCTCGCGGGGCGCCGGGCGGCCGCGCGGCTTCTCGCGCGGACGGAGGCGAAGGTCGTCGTCTCGCTCGGCGGATATGTGACGGGACCCGTGGCGGCCGCGGCGCGGGCGCGCGGCGTTCCCGTTCTCCTCGTCAATCTCGATGCGGCGCCCGGGAAGGCGAACCGGCTGGTGGCGCGCGGCGCGACGAAGGTGCTGTCGGCGTGCGCGACGCCGGCGATGCCCGCATTCGCCGAGCGGATCGTCGGCATGCCGGTTCGGAGGCAGGCGCTCGCGGCCGCCGATCGGGCGGCGTGCGTGGCGGCGCTCGGGCTCGATCCCGCGCGGCGCACGCTCCTCGTGACGGGCGCGTCGCAGGGGGCGACGAGCCTCAACGACCTCGTCGCGCTCCTTCTTCGCGAGCGCCGCGCGGCGTTCGAGGGCTGGCAGGTCCTGCATCTCGTCGGCCGCGCGGACCCTTCGCCCGTCGAGCGCGCGTACCGCGAGGCGGGCGTGCCCGCGAAGGTCGTCGCGTTCCTCCACGAGATGGGACTCGCGTGGGGCGCCGCCGATCTCGCGCTTTCGCGGGCGGGCGCGAACTCGGTCGCCGAGGCGATCCTCAACCGCGTGCCGACGGTCTTCGCGCCGTATCCCTACCACGCGGACGAGCACCAGCGGCACAACGCGGAGCCCTATGCGCGCGAGGGGCTCGCGGTGCTCGCGAAGGACGAGATCGACGCGACGCGGAACCTCGGTTCGCTCGGTGCCGCGCTCGTCGGGCTGATGACGGAGGATGCGTCGCGGGAGGCGATGCGCGCGGCGCTCGAGGCGCGGCCCGCGGACGACGCGGCGCGCGAGATCGCGCGTGAGGCGCTCGCGCTCGCGCGCGGATGACGGCGGCCTCGCGGTGGAGGATGGGAAGCCACGGAGACCGATGGCCACGATCGCGGCGGCGGAGCGGTGCGGAAAAAGCGACGGGACGCGCGCCGTGGGGCGCGCGTCCCGTCATCGTCCTTCGATCCGTCGCGTCGCGCCGGTCAGCCGACGCTTCCGAGCCACTCGCCGAGCAGTTCGATCGTCGCCTCGAGATCGCCCTTGTCGACGGTCTCGGTGACCGTGTGGATGTAGCGCGTGCCCGTGACGATCGCCGCGCAGCGCGCGCCGATCCCCGCGCGCTGGATCGCCGCGCCGTCCTGGCCGCCGCGCGGGAGGATCGACTTCTGGTAGGGGATGCGGTGCTTCTTCGCCACCGCGACGATCTCCTCGATGAGCGTGTGGTCGGAGATCATCGAGCTGTCCTGGATCAGGACGCCCGCGCCGAGGCCCTGCTTGGTGACGCGCTGCGAGTCGGGCACGCCAGGCGTGTCGCAGGCGAGCGTCACATCGAGGCCGATGCCGATGTCGGCCTTCGCCGCGTAGGCCGCGGTCTGCGCGCCGCGCAGGCCGACCTCCTCCTGCGTCGTGAAGGCGCAGACGATCTCGCAGGCGTGGCCGCCGCGGCGCTTCGCGAGCATGCGCACCGCCTCGATCGCGACGAAGCAGGCGAGGCGGTTGTCGAGCGCCTTCGACATGAGCTTCTTCGGCGTCTCGAGGAAGGGCTGGTCGAGGACGACGAAGTCGCCGATCTCGACCGACTTGCGCACCTCGGCGGGGTCGCGGCCGAGGTCGATGAAGAATTCCTCGACGCCGGGCACCTTGGTGCGCTCCGACTCGCTCGAGATGTGGATCGGCTTGCCGCCCGGGTTCATGACGCCCTTGAAGTCGCCCTTCTTCGTGCAGACGAGGACGCGCGACGCGAAGAGGTTGCGGGTGTCGAATCCGCCGGCGGGGTTCAGCCAGAGGAAGCCGTTCTCGTCGACATGTCGGACGTAGAAGCCGATCTCGTCCATGTGCGCGGCGAGCATGACGCGCGTCGGCTTCTCGCCCTTGCGCGCCTTGCGGGTCGGCTTGCGGACGCAGATGAGCGAGCCCATCGCGTCGGTCTCGGTCGAGTCGAAGAGGCCCTTCGTCTCCTTCGCGATCAGCGCGCGGACGCGCTCCTCGCGGCCGGGGATGCCGGGGGTTTCGCAGAGTCGGCGGAAGAGGTCGATGTCCATGGCCATGGCGTGCTCCGGTGGAGGAATGCGTTCGCGGTGCGTATTCCCGCGGGAAGGCGATGGTATAGCATCCGCCCATGCGCTTCGACACGCCGCTTCGCGACGAGCACCGACACTTCGCCGCCGCCGACGCGGCGCGCCGCGCCGAGCGCGCGCGAGAGGCCCGCGGCGCCACCGTCTCGCGCGCGGAGGTCGAGGTCGAGTACCTCCCGTTCGGTCCGGCCGACGCCGACGGATCGCCGACATGCGAGATTCCCGCGGCATTCGCCGAGGTCGAGCTCGAGTACGCGGCAATCCGCTCGGGGGTCGCGGTCGTCGACCTCGCCCATCGCGCGACCGTCGTCGTGCGCGGCGCGGACCGCGTCGACTTCGTGAACCGGCTCGTGACGAACGACCTGCGACGCGCGCCCGAGGGGGCCGTCGTGCGCGCGTTCCTCACCAATCGGAAGGGGCGGATCGACGCGGATCTCGTCATCGGGATCGGCGCGGACCGCCTCGTGATCGAGACGCTCGCCCATGATGCCGACGCCGTGCGCGAGGCGCTCGAGCGGCTCGTCTTCTCGGAGGATGTCGTCGTCGAGTCGCGTGCGGAGACGCATCACGCGATCGGCCTCCATGGTCCGAAGGCGGCGGCGGCGATGCGCGCGCTCGGGCTCGTGCCGTCCGACGCGGACGCGGGTGCGCGCGCGGCGTGGTCGGTCGCGCTCGGCGAGGGAACCGCGGACATCCTGCGCGTCGACGAACTCGGCGTCGAGGGCTACGCGATCGCGGTGCCGCGCGCGCAGGCGGCGTCGCTCTGGCGCTCGCTCGTCACCTTCGGGGCGCGGCCCGCGGGCTGGTTCGCGGTGAATACGGCGCGGATCGAGGCGGGAACGCCCGCCTTCCGCATCGACTTCGGGCCGAACAACCTGCCGCACGAGACCGGCGTCCTCGACACGCGCGTGAGCTTCACGAAGGGCTGCTATCCGGGCCAGGAGGTCGTCGCGCGCATGCAAAACCTCGGCAAGCCGAAGCAGCGGCTCGTCGGGCTCCGCATGGAGGGCGATCTCCTGCCCGTCGCCGATGCGCAGGTCTTCGCGTTCGTCGAGGGTGGGTCGATCGGCGAACCCGTCGGCGTCGTCACCTCGAGCGGACTCGCGCCGATGCTCGGCGCGGTGCCGGTCGCGTTCGCGATGCTCGCGTCGTCGGCCTACGCCGAGGGAACGCGCGTCCTCGTGAACGCCGAGGGCGAGCAGGCCGCCGCGACCGTGTCGCCGCTCGGCTTCCTCGCGCAGGCGGCCGCGGCCGACGCCGCGGGAGGCGCGGCGTGACGCCGCCGCCCGACGAGGGCGTCTTCGACATCCGCGCGACGGAACTCGCGCTCTTCATCGGCGGCGCGCTGGCGACGCTTCTCACGCTCGCGGTCGCCGCGTGGCTCTTCGTGCGCGCGTCGCGCGAGGAGCGCGAGCGCGCGCGTCGCGAGGCGGCGCGCGGAGGCGAGGATGGCGGGCATTCGCCGCGCGATCCTTCGTCGCGCGGACCTTCCGCGGGAGGCGACTCGTGAATCGCGCGCAAACCTTCGTCGAACTCTGCGAGGTCGGACCGCGCGACGGGCTGCAGAACGAGAAGCGGATCGTCTCCGTCGAGGAGAAGGTGCGCTTCATCGATCTCCTCTCGCGCGCGGGATTCCGCGAGATCGAGGTCACGAGCTTCGTCAGCCCGAAGTGGGTGCCGCAGCTCGCGGACGCCGCCGAAGTGCTCGCGCGGATCGCGCGGCGCGACGGGACCGTCTATTCGGCGCTCGTGCCGAACGAGAAGGGCCTCGAGCGCGCGCTCGAGTGCGGCGTGCGGAAGATCGCGGTGTTCACGGCGGCGAGCGAGGGCTTCGCGCGGCGCAACATCAACGCGACGATCGCGGAGTCGATCGAGCGGTTCGCGCCGGTCGTCGCGCGCGCGCGCGCGGCGGGCGTTCTCGTGCGTGCGTACGTGAGCTGCGTGGTCGCGTGCCCGTACGACGGCGCCGTCGAGCCCGCGGCTGTCGTCGAGACCTGCCGGCGCCTCGCCGATCTCGGGGTCGACGAACTCGACCTCGGCGACACGATCGGCGTCGCGGAGCCGGATGGCATCGCGCGCGTCGTCGAGGCGTGCGCCGAGGTGCGTCCGATCGGCGAACTCGTCCTCCATCTCCACGACACGGCGGGACGCGCCCTCGCGTGCGCCGAGCGCGCGCTCGAGCTCGGGGTGCGTCGATTCGACGGGTCCGCGGCGGGGATCGGCGGTTGCCCGTACGCACCCGGGGCGTCGGGAAACGTGGCGACCGAGGCGCTCGACGCGTGTTGCCGCGCGCTCGGCTACGAGACTTCGCTCGATCGGGAGGCGCTCGCCGAGGCGGCGCGCTTCATCCGCGCGGTGCTCGCGTCGCCCGGGGAATGACCGCTTGGGCGCGCGTGCGCGATGGTCCACGAGGCGAGGGCGTCGGAGGCGAGCCTGTAGTGCCGTCCGCGGGCATGAACCGCGTGGACGCGCACGATGCCGTCCTCGAGGACGACCGCGTGCGGGCGGCCGGGAAAGCCGTACGCGCCCGTGTTGACGAGCGCGCGCGGCCCGCGAGGTCGGATGAAGGCGCGATGGCTGTGGCCGACGATCACCGTGCCCGCGCGCGGCGCGAAGCGCGCGGCCCACTGTCCGACGAGCCGCGGGTAGATCGCCCAGAACGCGACCGCACGGAGCGCGCGGTGCGGGCGGATCGCCATGTTGGCGAGGGTCGAGACATGGGCGCCCGCGCCCATCGTCGTCCATTCGGCGAGGGCGGCCTCGCGCGCGGCCGCGAAGCGCGCGGCGTCCTCCGGCATTCCGGGCGGCGCGGCGCGAAGGGCCGCCTCGAAGGCGCGGCGCATCGACGCCGCGTAGGGCGACCACGGCGCGATCGCGGGGTGGAGCGCGTCGCCGTGCGTGATGTAGACGGCGCCGTCGGCGAGTTCGAGCGAGCGGAGGTCGCTCACGAACGGATCGTGGTTTCCCGCGATGAAGTCGACGCGCACGCCCCGCGTGACGCAGAGGTCGCGGAAGCGGTCGAGCTCGCGCTCGGCGTCGGCGCGGAAGGCCTCGTGATGCAGCTCCGCCGCGTCGCCGTTCACGATGAGACGGTCGCAGTCGCCGACGAGCGCCTCGAACGCCGCCGCTCCACCCGCGCCGCCCGGGCGGCCGAGGTGCAGGTCGCTGAGGACGATGGTCCTCGGAAGGGGGCTCGGGATTCGATCGGTCGGCATCGGCGGACGGGACGGCGCAGGATCGTCTTCATCGGCTCGTCGTCGGGGCGGGATGAGTCCGCGATCGGGGGTCCCCGCCGTCAGCGGATCGGAGCGCCGACGGGACCGGCGTCCGGGTCGGCGTTCGGGGTTCCGTCGGAGTCCGCATCCGGATCCGGTTCGTCGGGCGACGGTCCGAAGGTGATGATGTCCTTCCCCTCCGCCTTCGACTGGCGCGCGCGCTCCTCGGCGAGTCGGAGGAGTTCGTCCGCCGAGGACGCGTCCCACGGAAAGACCGAGACGCCTCCCGAGACGGTGATCGGTCCCGCGCCCTGCGCGCCGAGCTGGGGCAGCGCGAGTTCCTTGAGGGCGCGGCGGAAGCGGTCGAACATCGCCTGGATCGATTCGGGTGCGTCTCCAGCCTCGTCGGGACCTCGGGTGCCGCTCGAGAAGAGGACGACGAACTCGTCGCCGCCGAAACGGAAGATGCGGTCGCCCTTCCGGATCGTCTGACGGAGCAGCTCGACCGTCTCGCGAAGCACCTCGTCGCCGATGTCGTGACCGTGCTGGTCGTTGTAGCGCTTGAAATCGTCGAGGTCGAAGTACATCAGGCTGACGGTGCGCCGCGTGGCGCGCGCGCGCGTGCGCGCGGCGTCGAACGCCTCGTGGAAGGCGCGGCGGTTGCCCGCGCCCGTCAGTTCGTCGGTCGTCGCGAGGCGCGCGAGTTCCGAGACGCGCTCCTCGAGCCGGAGCCAGGACGCGAGCCACGCCGCCCACGGCGCGAGGCGTTCGGCCGGCACCGATTCGGCGAGCAGTTCGCCGAAGACCGTCGTCGTCCCGTCGTCGCGCGCGATCCGCACTTCGGCGGCGTGCCGGCCGCGACGCGCGCGTTCCCGCGCGATGGCCTCCCGCTCCGCGGGGCGCGCCCGGCACGCGAAACGGACATCCTCCGCGCGCAGCTGGATGCGGATGATCGCGAGTGCGATCGGCTCGATCGGGGCGCCCATCGCGAGCGCGTCGGCGAGGTCGGCGTCGCCGAGGTTCGCGTGGAGAGGCGCGGTCGGCGTCGCGGGTGCGGCGGGCGCGGCGGGCGGCGGGGGCGGCGGGGGCGGCGCGGACGGCGGCGTCGCCGGCGCGCGCGTCGCGCGTTCCTGCGCCTTCTCGATCTCGAATTCCACGAGGTTCCGCGGCTGCGTCGGCGCAGGCTTTTCGTTCGACCGCGGCAGCAGGCCGAGGTCGTCGAGAAGCGCGCGCAGCGCCGCATCGCTCGCGGGCAGCTCGAGCGTGTCCTCGAAACCGTTGGCGATCAGTTCGGGTGCGAGCGCGAGCTCGTCCGTCGAAAACGCCGCGTAGACGGGAAGCGCCGGGTCGATGCGGTCGAATGCGGGTACGACCTGCTCGAGGTCGAAGTCCGGCGTGCGCGGGCAGACGATGACGGCGGCGATCGGTTCGCGCGCCGTCGCCTCGCCGACGATCGCGAGCGCGTCGACCACGAGCCTCGCCTCGCGTCCGCCGACGCCAAGCCGACGGAACCCCGCGGCGAGCGCGCGCATGCGCACATCCTCGCCCACGAACAGAACCGATGCACGCGGTCGGCGGCGTTCGGATCCATGTTCAATCGGCTGCAGTCCACTCATGGCCGCGGCTCCGGTTCATGGGGAGGTTCGTCGTCGAACATCGAGAGGAGCATCTCGATCTCCTCGGGCGTCGGCGCGGAGCCGCTCGGACCCGGCGGGTCCTCCTCGTGCTCTTCGCGCTCTTCGCGCGGGTCGCCCGTGGCGTCCGCTCGATTGGCGGGGGGCTCGGTCGCCGTCGGTCCGGGCGACGCGGCGGTGGGGTTGAACCGATCGTCCGCGTGGCGAAGTCGGAGCGGCCTTCGATCGGGGGACGGTGCGGGGGCGGGACCCGAACGCGCGGCGCCGTCGGACGGCTTCGCCGCGTCGGACGCGCCTTCGATCACCGTCAGGCGCTCGCCCTGCACGAGGATCCGCGCCGGGACCCGCGGCAGCGACGTCCGCATCATCTGGAAGAGATCTCCGAGGTCGGCGATGTCGCGGTCGACGACCCAGAGGGTCGTGCGCGATGCCGAGCCCGACTGCCGCACGTCGCGTTCGAGCCGCACGAGTTCGGCGGCGGCGAGCAGGGGGTGTCGGACGACCTCGAAGAGCGTTCGCGACGCATCGAGCACCCCGTCGAATCCGTCGGGCGCCTCCGCGTCAGGTCCGAGAAGAACAACGGCCCGATCGGGCTCGGCATTCGAATCGGATGGGAAGGGACCGCCGGTCGCCACGGAAACGCTACTCCTCGGACTGTTCCTTGCACATTTCGTCGAATCCCGAGGGAGACCCGCGGGACCTCTGCGAGCGAATCTAGCACCGGAACCCGCGAAGTCAGGCGAGAGCGGGCCGCTCGACGTGATTCCGTGCGGGAAGACCGCCCACCGGCACGCTTCGAACTTCGCGGAGGGTCTGCTATGCTGCGCGGCTCGCTGTCCGTCGGCGTCGACGGACTTCGCGCGCCCGCCCGGCGCGCGGATCCAGGGCGAAGCGCAGGATCGGCGGCCATCGGGCCGCCACGCAGGACCAGGACGATCATGACCCAGTTCCAGACCCAGACCACTCCCGGTTTCCGCCTCAAGGAGACCACCGATGGCGCCCTCTACGTCGACTACCGCTCGGTGGACGAGCTGCGCCGCCTGATGACGCCCAACGGCAAGATCTACTCGCGCAAGCGCACGGGCCTCTCGGCGCAGAATCAGGCGAAGGTCGCGCAGGCGATCAAGCGCGCGCGCTTCATGGCGCTTCTTCCGTACACCAGCGCGACGATGTGAGTCGGGCCACGGTCGGGCGGGTCCGAGGACTCGAGCCCCCGCGACGCACGATCGATCGACGATATTCGAACAGGGACCGGCCGCGAGGTCGGTCCCTGTCGTTGTTCGATGCCGTCTTTCGTTCCCGTTCGAAGAGGCCGACTCGAACGGAGGGCCGGGCGTTTCCCCTTGCGATGCGCCGCGTGTCGTCGCGGAGCAGCGCGCGCGGAGAGACGCGTCGGAGCGTTCAGCGGTCCGATCGGCGGAGGAGCGCCGAAGGCAGACGCGACAGGCGTCGCCACCAGAGCAGCGTGCGGAGCTTTCGGAGTCCGCCGTCGCGACCGCTCCCGGCCGTGGCCTGGTTCGACGGCGTCGGGTCCACCGCTCCATCCGCCGCGAGCCCGCGCTCGATCCACGCGGAGGCAAGGTCGAGGCGGTCCTCGCGCAGCGCGGCGAGCGCGAGGTTGTGGATCGCGATGGCGGCGAGCGCCGGGTCGGGCGATTCCTCCGCCGTCGCGAGGCGCAGGAGGCGCCGCGAGAGCGCGCGGCCACGGTCGATCGAGCCGGTTTCGAACGCGATTCGCGCCGCGAGGCGGACGAGCGTCCGGTCGCGCCGCACGCCCGCGCCGTCGAGTGGACCGAAACGCGCCGTGAAGAGTCGCGCGGCCTCCTCGGCGAGACCGACGGCGATGAGCGCTTCGATCGTCTCGAGGAGCGTGAGTCGTTCGGAGGGCGAGGACTTGCCGCCGACGAGTGGCGCCAGGATGGCGCGCGCCTCGTCGAGTCGGCCGCGCGCCACATCGGTGAGCGCGGTCTCGAGTTCGAGTCCCGCGGCGTCGGGCGCGAGCCTGCGCGCGATCTCGAGATGGCGCACCGCGCGCACGAGGTCGCTCCGACGGCGCATCGTGCGCGCGAAGAGGAGGTGCAGGCGAGGATTCGACGGCTCGCTGCGCGCGAGCTGCTCGAGGATGCCCGAGGCTTCGCCCGCGCGGCCGGCGGCGAGATGGATGCGCGCCGCCTCGAGCGCGAGCGGCGGAGGCACGCCTCCACGGCGGAACTCCTCGTTGAGGAGGACGGCCGTCTCGTTCGCGCGGTCGGCGAGGACGAGGAGCCGCGCGAGCTCCGTGCGCGCGCCGACGAGGCTCGGACCCTCGGCGATCGCGCGGCGGTAGCAGTGCTCGGCGCGGCGGAGGTCGCCGCGCGCGAGGAGACTGCGGGCGATCTCGAGATGCGAGGTCGCGGGGCGCTCGATCGCGTGGAGCGCCATGTAGTAGGCGGTTTCGGCGTCGTCGTGACGCCCTGCGATCGCGAGCGAGCGGATGAGCATCGACGCCGCCGTCTCGCACCGCGGATCGAGGCGAAGCGTCGCCTCGAGCGCCTCGGCGGCCTCGGCGGGACGCTGCATCTTGGCGAGGAGAAGCCCTTCGGCGAGGCGCGGATCGCGCGCGGTCGGCAGGAGCGATCCCGCCTGCCGGTACTGCTGCAGCGCCTCCTCGTGCCGACCCGTCGCCTCGAGCGCCCAGCCGAGGTGCAGCATCCAGTCGCCGCGCGTCGGATCGCTCGCGACGGCGGCGCGCAGCTCGCGCTCTGCGTCGGCGAGGCGGCCCTGGCGCAGCATCTCCCGCGCGCGGTGGGCGTGAAGCTCGCCGCGGCTCTCGCCTCGTGGGGTTCCATTCGGTTCGCCGCGGTCCGGGTCCGGCATGCGTTCGCTCCGACCGACAAGATACGCCCGACGATCGGCGCCGACGAGCGCGGCGCGCGCGAATCACGCAGGTTGCCCGCTATATTCCGCCGCCCGTCCGAGAGCATCGCCCGCACCGCGGGCCACGAGTTCCACCCATGGCCAAGACCACGCGATCCCGTCGTTCCAGCGCGTCCGCTTCCTC
>JBJOHC010000142.1:0-10052 GCA_046047955.1 Planctomycetota bacterium | reverse complement strand
GGTCGCGCTCGGCGTTCCGATCTGCTTCGAGATCACCGCCCCATGGGCCTCGCGCCGCATCGCCTTCGACGGCGCCGTGCGGCGCGCGGGCGTCCTCGCGAACCTCTCGAACGACGGATGGTTCGCCTGGTCGGGCGCGGGACGCCGGCAGCATCTCCAGGTCGCCTGCCTGCGCGCGGCCGAGCTCGCGACGCCCGTCGTCCGTTCGGCGAACACGGGCCTTTCGGCCTGGATCGACGCGACCGGCCGCGTCCGCGCGAGCCTGCCGTCGCAGACGGCCGGCACGCTCCTCGCGACGCCGCGACCCGCCGACGGCGTGCCGCCATCCGCGATCGTCGGCGACGGCGTCGCGTGGGGCGCGCTCCTCGTCGCCGTGGTAGGCTTCGCGGCGTCCGTGAGGCGGCGGCCGGTCGGCTCGGTCCGCGCCTGACGGTGCCTCGGCGCCGCGCGCCCGACCGGATGCGCACCGAGGCGAAACGGAAACTCCCGCATGGCAAGGAGGCCATCGATGGGCATTCGCTCGACAACCGCGGCTCCGGCTTCGAAGCACCTCGACCCCCGATGCGCCGGTGGCGCGATCCGCGCGTCCGCGACCGTGGCGCTCGCCGTCCTCCTCGCAGGCGGCTGCGCGCGCAACTACGACCCCGCGACCGCGCGCCGCGCGTTCAGTTCGAAGGACCAGTCGATCGCCCGCGCCGAGCGCGCGCGCCGCTCCGCGGCGTTCGAAATGCCCGTCATCCCCGAAGGTCCCGTCGAACTCGCGACGCCCCAGGGCGGCGAGAGCCGCGGCATTCCCGTCCTCTCCGACGACGAGCGCGCGAACGCGACGCGCATCCTCCGCGAGGCCGCCCGCAACGAGTGGGCGATGCTCCGCGCGAACGCGGTCGAGGCGAGCGCCGCGAATCCCGCGCTGCTCGCCGAACTCGCGCCCGCCGCGCTCGCCGACGCGAACCGCGGCGTGCGCTTCGTCGCCTGCATGGCGATCGCGAAGGCGCGCACGCCCGACCTCTGCGCGCTGGCGACGCCGCTCCTCCTCGACGAGAGTCCGTCGGTGCAGGCCGCCGCGCTCCTCGCCCTCAGCCGCTGCGGGCAGAGCCCCGATCTCACGCCTCTCGCCGCGATGTGCCGAAGCGACGATCCCGAGGTGCGCGCGAACGCGTTCCTCGTTCTCGGCGAACTCGGCAACGAATCGGCGCGCGCCCTCATCCTCGACTCGATCGGCAAGGGCATGCGGCTCGTCAATCCGATCCGCGTGCGGCTCGTCGACCTCACCGCCGCCGAGGCGCTCGTCCGTCTCGGCGACTCCGCCGAGATCGAGCCGATCCGCGCCGCGCTCTTCGCGCCGCCCGAGCAGGCGGAGCTGAGCGTGGTCGCCTGCGACATCATCGGAAACCTCCGTGACGAGGTCTCGCGGCCGATGCTCGAGCGGCTCGTGAATGTCGACGGCGAGAACCGCCGCGCACCCGAGATCCGGCTCGCCGCGACGCGCGCGCTCCTGCGCCTCGGGGGGTCGGGCGACGCCGCCACCGCGGTCGCCGCCGAGTACGCCGCCCACCCCGATCCGCGCGTCCGGGCGCAGGTCGCGTCGGTCCTCGCCGAGGCGCGGACGCCCCTCGCGCTCGCGGCGCTCGCGGCCCTGATCCGCGACTCCGATCCGACCGTCCAGGTGGCGGCGGCGGGGGGCATCGACACGGTTCATCAGGTCGCCGCCGCCGATTGACACCATTCGAGGGTATCGGTACAAAACCCAACTTCCCCGTCCTGCGCCCGGTCCTTCCGGCGGAGGTCGGGGCGACTCGCGGGCCCGTCCCGCGCCGCAGAATTCGGGCACTCGCCCAACCAGAGCAGGATGCTCGCCCGCGGTCCGTCCGCGGTTCAGTTTGAGACGGTTCAAGAGCCCGTTCCACAGCCCCTTTCAAAAGCTGGATCGCGGCATCAACACTCGAGGAAGTCCCCCGTGCACGTCCTGACCAAGATCTTCGTCGTCCTCGTCGCGCTCCTCGCGGTCGCGACCGTGCCGCTCGTCGCCGTCAACGCGACCAACGAGGGTCGATTCCAGAACCGCTTCAAGGATGCCGAGGCCGCGCGCGCCGCCGCCGAGGCCACCCTCGCCGCCGAGCGCGCCGCCTGGCTCGCCTCGCAGCAGAAGGTCGAGACCGATCTCCGCGAGGCGCAGGCCCGTCTCGCCGACCTCGAGAAGCAGGTCGACGCGAAGGCCGTCGCCGCCCGCAAGGCCGAGCAGGAGCTCGCCGGCGCGAAGGCCGCGCAGGCCTCGATGGCCGCGAGCCTCGAAGTCCTCGCCCAGAGCGGCAAGGCCTCGACCGAGCTCACCGACGCGCTCGTCGCCGAGCTCTCGGGTCTCCGTTCGAAGGCGATGGAGGCCGAGAAGCGCCTCGCCCAGCTTCAGGAGCGCTACGACGAGACCGAGGCGAACCTCGAGGTCGCCGACGCCGCCCGTCGCAAGCTCCAGGAGGAGATCAAGCGCCTCGGCGACGAGTTCGCCTCGGCCAAGGCCTCGCTCGCCGAGTACGCCGCCGCCTTCGGCGACCTCGGCAAGTTCAACGCCGGTGCCGTCGGTGACGGCGCCCGCGTCGTCGCCGACCGCAACCTCGTCGCCACCGTCATCGGCGTCCGCCGCGACGGCACCGCGCCGCTCGCCGAGATCAACGCCGGTTCGCGCGACGGCATCCGCGAGGGTTGGACGCTCGCCGTCGGCGAGGGCGCCAACTTCGTCGGCAACCTCCGCATCGTCCAGGTCGATGTGAACCGCGCCGTCGGCGTGATCGAGCTCGAGGACGCCGCCGCTCGCGGCGAGGTCAAGGTCGGTCAGCGCGCCGTGGCGCGCGCCGGCGAGTGATCTGATCGGGTCGTTCCGAACCGCACGCGATTTCCAGTGATGGCTCGAAAGGCCTCCTGAACGAAGGATCCATCCATGGCCAAGCAGACCAAGTCCGTCACCCGCAGCGGTGAGATCAACGTGTACACCGCGATGCTCGTCGTCGCCGCGCTCATGCTCGCGGTCGGTGCGGCGGTCCTCGCCTCGGCGAACATGGGCCAGGCGGAGGCGGGCGGCAACCCCGGCTCGCCGCTGAACGTCATCCGCTGACGCAGCGCCCCGAGGGATCGCAGGCGCCCAGTCGCGTGATTCCTGCTACGCTTTCAAGCACCGTCGAACCGCTCCCCTCGAGGAGCGGTTCGCGTTTCAGCCGATCCGCAGGTCGCATGCCTCGCGCGGCGGCGGAGTGGAGCGCGGTGGGGCTCGCCGGCCTCGCGCCGCCGAGGGAATCCGAGGTCCCCGCGACCCGGACGGAGGAACCGTGAACATCGAATCACTGCTTGGTTGGTTCAGCGTCGACATGGGGATCGATCTCGGCACCTGCAACACGCTGGTGTGCGCGCGCGGCGAGGGCATCGTCCTCAACGAGCCCTCGGTCGTCGCGGTCCGCAAGGGCACCAACAAGGTCCTCCTGAACGGAAACGCCGTCGGCAGCGCCGCGAAGGAGATGCTCGGCAAGACGCCCGGCACGATCAGCGCGATCCGTCCCATGAAGGACGGCGTCATCTCCGACTTCGACGTGACCGAGGCGATGCTCGCCTACTTCATCCGCAAGGTCAGTGGCCGCGGGCGCCTCTTCGCGCCGCGCGTCGTGATCGCGGTCCCCTCGGGCATCACGGCGGTCGAGCGGAAGGCCGTTCTCGACAGCGCGAAGCGCGCGGGCGCGCGCAAGGTCTACCTCATTCCCGAGCCGATGGCGGCGGCGATGGGCGCGGGTCTTCCCGTCAGCGAGCCGACCGCGAGCATGATCGTCGACATCGGCGGCGGCACGACCGACGTCGCCATCATCAGCCTCGGCGGCATGGTCACCTGCGAGTCGCTGCGCGTCGCGGGCGACGAGTTCGACGAGGCGATCATCGGCCACATGAAGAAGAACTACGGCCTGATGATCGGCGAGCAGACCGCCGAGCGCATCAAGGTCGAGATCGGCAGCGCCGCGCCGCTCGACAAGGAACTCACGATGGACGTGCGCGGCCGCGACATGGTGTCGGGCCTTCCGCGCAAGACCGTCGTCACCAGCGAGGAGATCCGCGAGGCGCTCCTCGAACCCGTCGGGCAGATCGTCGAGACCGTGCTCCGCACCCTCGAGAACGCCGAGGCCGAACTCAGCGCCGACCTCGTCGACAACGGCATCGTCCTCGCGGGTGGCGGCGCGCTCCTGCGCGGGATCTCCCGCGTCATCGAGGAGCGCACGGGCCTCAAGGTGCGGATCGCCGAGGAGCCGCTCACCTGCGTCGCCCGCGGCACGCAGGTCTACCTCGAGAACCTCGAGGAGTGGAAGGCGACGATGGACACCGACATCGACGAGGGCTGACGCCTCCGGGCCCGGGCGCGCCCGGCGCCGCGCCGAGGCCGGACCCGTTGCGGACGAACGCGATGCAGCCACTGCGTCTCCTCCAGACCCTCGCCGTGCGCCGCCCCGAGTGGGGCGTCCTCGTGCTCGCGCTCGTCGCGATCCTCCTGCCCGCGCGCTTCCTGCGCCCGTGGACCGGTGACCTCGCGCGACTCGTCGCCCTGCCGGTCACGCCGCTCGCGCACGCCGGCACCGTCGTCGCCGACCGCCTGCGCCCACGACCCTCCGCGTTCGACCGCGACGCACCCGAAGTCCGCGCGCTCGAGGCCGAATCGGAGCTCTTCCGAACGCTCTTCGAGCAGTCGCGGCTCGAGGTCGAGCGCCTCGAGCGCACCATCGCCGCGCTCGGTGCGGTCTCGACGCGCGCGGGTGGCACGGGACTGCGGCTCGTCGAGGCGTCGGTCATCGGCGTCGACCCGGCGCGCACGGGCGGCGCGATCCGCATCAACGCGGGCTCGCGGCAGGGCGTCCGCGCGGGCGCTCCCGTCTTCGTCGACGGCGACATCTTCGTCGGGCTCGTCTCGGAGGAGGTCGGCGCCTTCGAATCGACGGTGATTCCCGCGAACCGCCTGCCGAGCCTCGGTGCGCGCCTCTATCCCGCCGAAGGCGCGTCGTCGGACGCGGGCTGGACGCCGCCCGGCACCGTCCTCAAGCCGCGCGCCGACGGACGGTTCGTCGCCGATGTCGCGACGACGGTCGAGCTCGTCGAGGGGATGCTCGCCCGGGTCGCCGACGACCGCTCGCCGCGCATCGCACTCGGCGCACGCGTCGGCCGCGTCGTCTCGATCGAGCCGATCGAGCAGGCGCCGCTCGCGCGCCGCGTCGTCGTCGAGCCGCTCCTCGAACTCGAGGACCGCGCGACGGTGGTCGTCGCCGCCGAACCCTCGCCCGGCGCGGACGGGGGCGCCCGATGAGGTGGACCGTCTTTCTCGTCGCCGTCCTCATCGCCGCGGCGATCGACACCGGCTTCGGCCGCATCCTCGAGTTCGGCGGGGTGCAGCCGCATGTCCTGCCCTCGGTCGTCGTCTTCACGCTCTTCGCCATTCCGCGGCGCCTCGCGCTGCGCGCGGCGGTCGTCGCGGGCCTCGTCGCCGACCTCCTCGCACCCGTCGTCCAGTCGGACGGCACGGTGCTCGTCCTTCCCGGGCCGCGCGTACTCGGCTTCGCCTTCGGCGCGCTCGCTCTGCTCCAGCTCCGCAGCCTCCTCTACCGGCAGAACCCGCTCGCGGGCGCGTTCGCGACCTTCGTCTTCGGCGCGGCGGTCGCGGTCACCTACGGCTTCGCCTGGAGCCTGCGCGCGCTCCTCCTCGGAACGAGCGCGCCGTGGTGGCCCGCAAGCGGCGCCTCCGAGGCGCTGCACGGCCTCCTCGTCGCGCTCGCCGACGGCGCGCTCTCGATCCCGCTCCTCTGGTTCCTGCAGCGGACGCGCCCGATCTGGGGCTTCGTCTCGAACACGCGCATGACCACCGGACTCGCCCGCGAAGGCACCTGACGCCACGCGTCGAGCGGAGCGCCCCGCGCCCGGCCGCTCGCGGTCCCTGCCCGCGGCACCACCGATCGAACGAGCGAATACAGTGGCCGCATGACCGCTCCGACGCTCCCCGCCGACCTGCCGCTCGTCGTCACCGACGACGGCCTCGGCGCCTTCGGCCCGCTCGTCGACCTCCGTCCCGCCTTCGCGCTCCGCTCGGGCGTCGGCACGCTCCTCGAGTCGATCGAGGCGGCGCTCGGCCGACGGGCGTGGTCGTGCACGGTCGCGCCCGACCGCGCGGCGCTCGTCGAGGAGGACGGTCTCGCGGCGCGGGTGAACGCGCCGTTGCTCGCCTCGGCGCTCGTCGTGAATGGTCGGCTCCTGAACCCTCGGGTGCTGCTCGGCGCGGAACTCGCTCCGGGCGACACCCTCGTCGACGCGCGCGGGACGACCGTCGCCGAATGGCGTGACGCGGGTGTCGCGGCGCGCCCGGCGCGGCAGGTCGAGGCGGTGCTCGCCGCCGCGCCCTGGGACCTCACGAGCGCGGTCGGCGCGACGCTCGCCGCCGACCTCGACTCGCATCGCGATGGCGTCCTCGCGGGCGCCGTCGCGCGCCACCTGCGTCCCGACGAGGGACAGTCCTTCGGAACGCATCCGATCCTGATCGACGCGACGGCGACCATCGGTCCCCTCGCCGTCATCGACGCCTCGAAGGGGCCCGTCGTGATCGGCCGCGGCGTCACGGTGCGGCCGTTCGCGGTCCTCGTCGGTCCATGCGCCGTCCTCGACGGAACCACCGTCGCCGAGCGCGCGCTCCTGAAGGCGTCGACCGTCGTCGGACCGCAGTGCCGCGTCGGCGGCGAGGTCGGCGGCACGATCATCCAGGGCCACTCGAACAAGTCGCACGACGGCCACCTCGGCGACAGCTTCGTCGGCGAGTGGGTGAACATCGGCGCGGGCAGCGACAACTCGAACCTGCTCAACACCTACGGCGAGGTCGTCGTCCGTCTCGAGCCCGACGGCGGGCTCGTCCGCACGGGCCGCCAGTTCTGGGGAAGCGTGATCGGCGACCACGCGAAGCTCGCGATCGGCACGCGCCTGATGACGGGAACGACGATCGGGACGGGCGCGATGATCGCGCTCTCGACGCCGCCCGGTTCGCTCGTCGCGCGCTTCGCCTGGGCGACCGACGCGGGCACGCGCACCTTCCGCCTCGACCGCTTCCTCGAGACCGCGCGCGCGATGATGTCGCGCCGCGGGCGCACGCCCGGTCCCGCCCTCGTCGCGGCGCTCACGGAACTCCACGCCCGCGCGACGGAGGGCGCATGAGCGACGCGCCCGGCATCGGTCCCCATCTCGCGATCGTCGACGGTCACGCGCAGTTCTTCCGCGCGTACTACGCGATCCGCGGCGGCCTCACGAGCGCCGTGACCGGCGAGCCGACGGGGATGGTGTTCGGCTTCCTCTCGACCCTGTTCGCCTACATCCGCGCGCAGCAACCGACCGAGCTCGTCGTCGTCATCGACGCCGCGGGCGACCAGGAGACCTTCCGCTCGCAGATGTACGCCGACTACAAGGCGCATCGCGATCCCGCGCCCGAGGACTTCGGTCCGCAGGTCGAGCGCTGCCTCGAGGCGCTCCGTCTGATGGGGATCCCCGTCCTCGGAATCGGGGGCGTCGAGGCCGACGATGTGATCGCGACCCTCGTCCGCCGCACGCACGCGGGCGATCCGGCGAAGCGCATCCGGATGATCAGCCGCGACAAGGACCTCGGTCAGCTCGTCGACGGGCACACGACGCTCTTCGATCCGCAGCGGAACGCCGACATCGGACTCGAGCAGCTCTTCGACTCGAAGGGCGTGCGCCCCGACCAGGTCGTCGACCTCCTCGCACTGATGGGCGACTCGGCCGACAACGTGCCGGGCGTTCCCGGCATCGGTCCGAAGACGGCCGCGCAGCTCCTCGGCGAGTACGGCTCGATCGAGGGGATCTACGAGAACCTCGGCGCCGTGAAGGGGAAGCGCCGCGAGAACCTCGAGGCGAGCCGTGAACTCGTCGCGCTCTCGCGCGCGCTCGTCACGCTCAAGGACGACTGCGACTTCGAGTTCGATCCCGCGGCGGGCCGCTTCGATCCGACGCGCTGCGACATGCCCGCGCTCCTCGAGTTCCTGCGCGTGCTCGGCTTCAACCGCCTGCGCGGCGAGGCCCGCGCGATCTTCGGAGGCCCCGACGATGGCGCGACCGACCACGCCTCCGACGACGCGGCGGGCGACGCGGCGGGCGGCCGCTCGTCCGCACGCAAGGGTGCCGCGCGCGGTTCGGCGGGCCGGGGGCGCTCGCGCGGCTCCTCGGGCGGCTCCTCAGGCGGCTTCTTGGGCGACGGCGAGGGATTCGCGGCGGGGGGGCTCTTCGCCGCCGCCGACACCGGGCCCCGCGCGTCGTCCGTCGCGCAGCCCTCGCACGAGCCCGCCGCGTTCGGCACGCTCTTCGACGAGGTCGCGGCGGGCGCGGCACCGCCCGTTCCCGCACGCCCGCTCGAGGTCGAGACGATCCGGACGCGCGCCGAACTCGACGCGCTCGTCGCGCGGCTGCGCGCGGCCGGCCGCTTCGCCTTCGACACCGAGACCGACTCGCTCGTCCTCTGCGAGGCGCGGCTCGTCGGGCTCTCCTTCGCGGCGCGCGAGGGTGTCGCCGCGTATGTCCCCGTCCGCTCGCCCGAGCAGGCGACCCATCTCGACACCGACGCCGCGCTCGCGATCCTCAAGCCGCTCCTCGAGGACGCCGCGGTCGGGAAGACGGGGCACAACCTGAAGTACGACTTCGGCGTCCTCGCGAACCACGGCGTCGAACTGCGCGGGATCACGGGCGACTCGATGCTCGCGAGCTGGCTCGTCGACCCGACGCGCCCGTCGCACGGACTCGACGCGACGAGCGAGCATGTCCTCGGCGTGCGTCCGATTCCGATCGAGGCCGTGATCGGCGCGAAGGGCGCCGAGCGTCCGTTCGCCGAAGCGCCGCTCGCGATCGCCGCGCCGTACGCCGCCGAGGACGCCGAACTCGCGCTCGCCCTCGCGTCGCGGCTCGAGCCCGTCCTCGCCGAACGCGGACACCGTCACGCCTACGACGACCTCGAGGTGCCGCTCGTCCCCGTTCTCGCGCGCATGGAGCGCGCGGGCATCCGCGTCGACCGCGACGAACTCGCGGCGCAGCGCCGCGGTCTCGAGGTGCGCCTCGCGAAGCTCCGAGAGGCGATCGCCGCCGACGCGCCGCATCCCTTCAATCCCGACAGTCCGAAGCAGCTCTCGCAGGTCCTCTTCAACGCGCCCGACGCCGAGCCGCCGGGGCTCGGGCTGCGCGTCGTCAAGCGCACGGCGACGGGCGCGAGCACCGACAGCGAGGTCCTCGAGAAGCTCGCCGAGGATCCCGCCTGCCGATCGACCCTGCCCGAGCGGATCCTCGAGTACCGCCAGCTCGCGAAGCTCGTCGGCACCTACCTGAAGGCGCTCGATGCCGCGGTGCTCCCGTCGACGGGCCGCATCCACTGCGCGTTCCACCAGACGGGAACCGCGACGGGACGGCTCTCCTCGAGCGACCCGAACCTCCAGAACATCCCCATCCGCACCGAGGTCGGCGCCGCGATCCGCCGCGCCTTCGTCGCGGACGAGGGCATGTCGTTCGTGAGCGCCGACTACTCGCAGATCGAGCTGCGCTTCCTCGCCCATTTCTCGGGCGATCCAGGCCTCTGCGAGGCCTTCGCGCGCGGCGACGACATCCACCGCGCGGTCGCCGCGCAGGTCTTCGAGGTCGCGCCCGACGCGGTCGACGACACCCAGCGCTCGGCCGCCAAGATGGTGAACTTCGGGATCGTCTACGGGATCACGGCCTCGGGCCTCGCGCGCAGGCTCGGTCCCGGCTACACCGTCGCCCGCGCGAAGGAGATCATCGAGAGCTATCGCGCCCGCTTCCGCGGGATCGACGCGTTCCTCGATGACGCCGTCCGCCGCGCGCGCGAGACGGGTCACGCCACGACGATCGCGGGCCGCTGGCGGCCGATCCCGCAGATCCACTCGCGCAACCCGGGCGAGCGCGCGCTCGGCGAGCGCGTCGCGGTGAACACCGTCGTCCAGGGGTCGGCCGCCGACCTCATCAAGGTCGCGATGCGCGTCCTCGAC
>JBJOHC010000141.1:0-6916 GCA_046047955.1 Planctomycetota bacterium | reverse complement strand
TGATCAACCGCATCGACGAGACGGTGATCTTCCACGCGCTCGGCCGCGAGCAGCTCGCGGGCATCGTGGAGATCCAGCTCGGCAACCTCCGCAAGCGCCTCGCGGCGCGGGGCCTCACGCTCGGCGTCACCGCCTCCGCGACCGCGGCGCTCGCCAACGAGGGGTACGACCCCCAGTTCGGCGCGCGCCCGCTCAAGAGGGTGATCCAGCAGCGGATCGAGAACGCGCTCGCGGGAAGGATCCTCGCGGGCGAGCTCGGCGACGGCGACTCGGTGCGCGTCGACTACCAGGGCAAGAGCTTCACCTTCACAAAGGTGGCGGCGGACGCCGCGACCGAAGGCGGGGTGCCCGGCGCGGTCGATGCCGTCGGGCATTGAGGCGCGCGTCGGCGGAATTCGGAGGATCGGGCGTGCGCCCTGTTGACCACGCGTCGGCACGCGTCGGATGATGCGTGGATGCCGTACGCGCGTGAAGGCCGCCGCTCCTCGATCGACCGTCGCCCGAAGTCTCGTCGCAGCCGGATCGTCCGTTCGATCGGATGCTCCGCGTGCGCGCTCGCGATCGCGGCCTGCTCGACGCCGCCGCGCGACGCGCGCGAGGCCTTCGGGACGAGTGCGTACGCCGGTTCCGACGCGGCGACCGCGCCGTCGGTCCTCGTCCCGTTCGATCCCGTCGCGTTCGTCGAGCGTGGCGAACGCGTCGAGGGTTCGCCCGCGCTCGAGATCGAGGAGGCGGGCTTCCGCTACCGCTTCGCCGACGAAGCCTCGCGTGCGGCGTTTCTCGCCGTCGAACGCACGCCTCCGCGTGCGCCGCGCTATCGGGTCGCGATGGGCGGCGGCTGCGGTCGGATGGGCGCGCTGACGGGTTGCGGCGATCCCGCGCGCGCCGTTGCGTTCGACGGGCGGCTGCCTCTCTTCGCGAGCGAGTCGTGCCGCGCGACCTTCGAAAGGGACCCTGCGGCGTTCGTCGAACGGTTCGAACGCGGGACGGCGATCGATGGTGACATGCGCGTACGCGGCGAGGCGCTCTCCGCGCGCGTCGTTCGCAGGCTCGGCGGCGACCGGATCGACGCGGGCGCATCGGTCGAGCTCGTCTCGACGCGCACCGAGCGCGCGGGCGACCGCGACTACACGGTCGTCCGACGCCACGCGGCGACATCCGCGCTCGGCTACCTCGAGTTCGAATCGTGGGACGAATGGGCGTCCTGGGTCGAGGCCGATCTCGGGCGCGGGCGCGGCACGGGGCGACTCGACGGCAGTTCGTCCGAGGCGCGCGCGCTCGACGGGGAGCAGATCGTCGCATTCGCGCGGCAGGCGCTCTGGGAGCCCGCCTTCACGGCACTGCTGCTCGCGGGCGGCGACGCGCGCTGTACCGCGGCCGGACCCTCGGCTTGGACGCTCGGCGATGGCCGCGTCGTCGAGGGCGAGGTGCTCGCCATCGACTGGCGACATGCGCGAATCGAATGGATCGTCGACCCGGCGGACGGTCTCCCGCTCGCGGCGCGCGGGCTGCGGCGGCTCGCGGATGGCCGCTTCGGCGAGGATCTCGTCGCGTTCGGCGCGTGGACTTCGGCGGGCGCGCTCGCCATTCCGCTCGAGCGGACCGCCCGCGACGGATCGACGACGCGCTTCGCGAGTGCGCGGATTCGCGGCTGACGCGGGCGCTCGCGAGGACCGCCCGCTTCGGGATGACCGGCGCTTGCGGAATCCGGCGGGCGGGAAGCGGGGCGTCGGGTCCCCGAGCGGTCGGGCGGGTCGGACCAGCCGAGCGGGCGCGCCTGTGCGTCGGGTACCTTTCGCGCGTGCTCCGTGAACTTCTCCGTGATCGGCCGGGACGCTCGCAGGACTCGTGGCTCCTGTCGGCGGTGATCGTGACGCTGCTTGCGGCCGCGACCTTTCTCGTCGGGATGCGCGCGGTGCCCGTCACCGACCGCGACGAGCCGCGATTCGCGCAGGCGTCGCGGCAGATGGCCGAGAGCGACCGCCTCGCCGACTGGATCGTGCCGCGCGTCGGCGACGAGATCCGCCTGAAGAAGCCGCCGCTCGTCTACTGGGTGCAGGCGCCGACGGTGCTCGCGCTGACCGCGGGCGATCCGACGCGCGACGCGATCTGGATGTACCGCCTGCCGAGCGCGGTCATGGCGCTCGTCGCCGCGCTCGCGACGCTCTCGCTCGGGCGCGCGATGTTCGCGGGAAACACGGGACTTCTTGCGGCGTGTCTGCTCGTCGTCTCGCCAGTCATCGTGACCGACTGCCACATGGCCCGCGCCGACGAGGTGCTCCTCGCGGCGACGACGCTCGCGATGTGGGCGCTCTGGGCGCTCTGGCGGCGGCACCGCGTCGAGCGCGCGCGCGGCGCGTCGCGCGGCGGGCTGCCGTTCGCGACGGTTCTCGCGTTCTGGATCGCGGTCGGGCTCGGCGTCCTCGCGAAGGGACCGATCACGCCGTTCGTCGCGGGAACGGCCGCGATCGGCTGCGCGCTCGCGCGCCGCGACGCGCGGTTCCTCTGGCGGCTGCGGCCGTTCACGGGGCTCGTCGTCCTCGCCGCGATCGCGGTGCCGTGGGTCTGGCTCGCGGGACGCGAGGTCGGCTGGGACACGCTGCGCGCCGCGTTCGACAAGGAGGTGCTGCAGCGCGCGAAGGAGGGCGCCGAGGGTCACGCCGCGCCGCCCGGCTACTACCTCGTGACGCTCGTCGCGTTCTTCTTCCCGGGCGCCCTCCTCACGGCGCTCGCGTTCGGTCGGCTCGTGATGCGCGCGTTCGCGGTGAAGCACGCGGACGGCACGCGGCTTCTCGCGCGGATGCGCGCGCGATTCGCGGCGCCGCGCGGGCGCGACGCGGAGATCCTCCTCCTCGCGTGGGCGGTGCCGACCTGGCTCGCGTTCGAGCTCGTCGTCACGAAGTTCCCCCACTACATCCTGCCGATCTACCCCGCGATCGCGCTCTTCACCGCGCGTTGCGTGCTCGGTGGCGCGCGCGCGCTTCCGAAGCCGCTGAACGCGGGCGACCGCTTCGGCTTCGGCGCGTGGATGGTCGTCGGACTCGTTCTCGCGCTCGCGGGCCCCGTGCTCGTCGTCGCGCTCGCGGCCTCGGGGAAGTCGGCGAGCGCCGCGGGATCGTGGCCGCTCCTCGCGGATGGCGGCGCGTTCACCTTCGCGCTCGCTGGCCTCGCGACGGTGGTCGCGGCCGCGCTCCTCGTCGTCGGGTGGCGCGCGGCGGTGCGCGGCGCGTTCACGCGCGCGCTCGTCCTCGCGATTCCCGCGACGGCGCTCGCCGAGATGGCGCTCTTCGGTGCGTGGCTTCCGAACGCGCGCTGGATCTGGAACACGCCGCGCATCGTGGGCGCGGTCGTCGCGGATTGCGGCGTGTCGCCCGAGGATCCCGCGTTCCCGAGGATCGCGGGGGTCGGGTACCAGGAGGACTCGCTCCTCTGGACGACGCGCGGGCGGCTCGACCGCTTCGGCGACGCGGTGACCGACGCGAACCGCGACGCGCTGCGCGACTGGTGCCTCGCGAATCGCGGCGGATATCTGTTGATTCCGCGCGCATCCTCGGGATCATTCGAGGACCTCGCGCGGACGGTCGCCGGGGTCGACGGCTTCAACTACTCGGATGGCGATCCCGTCGCGCATGTCCTGATGCGCGTCGAGTGAGGGCGCGTCGGACCGGCGCGCGTCTCGCGCAAGGCGATGAAGGAACCAACCGCCGATGAACCTCCTCGCGCTCCCCGCATGGCTCGTCTGGCCGCTCATGCATCTCGCGGCGGTGCTCGCGCTTCTCGCAGGAGCACTTCTCGCGCTCGGGATCTTCTCCGCCCGTCGTGGCTGGGAACCGCGCTGCCGACGATGCGCGCACGACCTGCGGTCGGCCGATCCCACGACGAGATCCTGCCCCGAGTGCGGCGCCGATCTCACACGCGCGCACGCCGTGATCGGTGGCAGCCGCCGCGTGCGTCCGATCGTGACCGCGCTCGGGGCCGTCGCGCTGTCGCTCGCGATCGCGGCCGCGGTCTGGCTCGATGAGCGCGGAACGGCGCGGGTCCGACTCTGGCTCGCGATGCGGACGCCCGTCGCCGATCTCGTCGACTCGGTCTTCCAGCAGGACGAGCACGCGGCGCTCGCGGCGAACGCGCTGGGCGAACTCCTGGGCGTCGCGAATGCACTGTCGCCGCAGGGCGGCGCGCGCATGCTGCCGAGCGGCGCGCTTCTCGATGGCGTCGTCGAGGCGGCGCGGCGGAGCGAGCTTCCCAGTCGAACGCCGATGTCGGCGGTGTTCGGACGCATGCAGTTCCCCGTGGACCAGCTCGATGACGCGGAGATCGCGCGGCTCGTCGAGCTCGCGGCGGACGAGCTCATCGCGTCGGAGGGCGCTCGATCGACGCTCTACCGGATGGCGGAGATCGCGGCGTTCGGCGATGGCACGGTCGATGTGCGGGCCGAAGTGACCGCGCGACTGCAGCGGACGGAGGAGGGACGCCGCGCACTCGCGCTGCGCCCGACGGTCGACGGACCCGCCACGAGCGGCCGCATCGCGCGCGTCTCGATCGCGTCGGCGCTCGACTCGCTGTCGGCCCGGAACGGCTCGTTCGACCACGCCGAACCGTCGACGCTCGTCCTCGAAAGCGCGGTGCTCGAACCCCTCGAGGGCGGACCGCCGCGAGCGCTGTCCGTCGCGAACGGCGACGCCCATTTCGCCGATGGAGGGGGATTGCAGGCGACCCTTCTCCTCGACGCTCCGCCCGGGGGGTACCGGCTGCGGATGCGCGGCGTGCTTGCACCTGCGGCGCTCCTGCCGTCGGCGACGCCGTTTCCGGGACGATGGGAATCCGAATCGGCGATCACGCCCGAGGCGGCGCGCGCACTCGAAGGTGCGACCGAATACGAGGGTTCGTGCGAACTCGAGGTCGTCGAGCCCGCGCTCCGCGAACGCATCTTCACCGACGACGACGACGCGATCGCGCATGCGGCGTCGGCGTTCGCGCGCTGTGCGATCCGCGTCATCCGCGGCGAGAAGTCCCTCGACTACCGGATGCTCGGAGGGGCCGCGAGCGCCGATGCGTCGATCGCGATGGTCGTGACGGTCGTGCAGGACGACGCGTCCGAGGTCGTCGCCGAGTTCTCCTGCGGTGCGGGGTCGTTCTCCGCGTCGGGCGGACCGCTTCCCGCCCGCATCGACGGCGCGCGCCCGTTCGATCTCGTGCTCGAGCCGATCGGCTTTCGCGAGTCCACGGGGTCCCGCGCCCTCGACGACCCGAGGGATGGCGGCTCCCGCTCGGCGATCGGCGTGGGCGTCGGTCCGCCCGCCGTCTGGGCGCGGTTCATCCTGCGGTATCCGAAGGCGACCGACACGCCCGAGGTCGTCGTCGAGCGCCTTCCGCTCGAGCCCGGGTCCATCACGCCGCGGACCGACGCCGCGACGCGCGCGGCCGTCGAGGCATGGGTCGCGGGGCTCCAGCCGGCGTCCGGCCGCGATCGCAGTCCCCTTCCAAGTCGGATGAAGCGTTCGTTCAGCGTCCTTTCGGCCCGATCGCCGGGATCGGACCGCGGCTCCTCGCGCATCCGCGCACCGTGGCCCGCGGACCTTCAACTCTCGGGATGGCTCGAGCTCGCAAGCGGCGACCGGCTCGTCGGCGAGACGATCGCCTGGTCGGGCGTTCCGTCGGCGTCCGTGCGACTTCCCGCGATGAGCGCGGTCACTGCGATCGACGACGCGGCGCCCGTCGCGATCCGCTACCGCCCCGACGCGCGCGTCCTGCGCGTGGCGAGGCGCGAGGCGGCTGACCATCTCGCGATTCCCTTCGAACTCGTGTTCCCGCCCGAGGGCGGACGGATCGTCCTGCGCTGGCTCGACGGTGAGTGAGGCGCGGGGCGCGCGGTCCGATTCACGCGAAGAACGCGCGACCGAGCGCGGCGATCGCGCGCTCTTCGTCGGCGGTGAAGGTGCGCTCGGCGCGCGTCGCGACGCCGACGACGCCGAGGACGCGGCCGTCATCGGCGAGGACGGGCACCGCGACGCTTCCCGCGAGCCCCGTCGCGCGCGCGCCGGGACGCACATCGCCGGTCGCGTCGGACTGGATGTTGCAGGAGTTCACCGCGCACTTCCGCTCGGCGGCGAGGCCCGCCATGCCCTTCCCGACGGGGACCGTGCGCACGATCTCGAGAACGGGCGCGGGAATGCCGATCGCGGCGCGAAGGTGGAGCGTGCCGTCGGGCGCGCTCGCATGGAGCGTGCCGCTCTCGGCGGCGAGCTCGCGAAGGATGTCGGCGAGGCGTGCGAGGTCGTGGGCATCGAAATCGTGGCTGTCGAGGGCGTGGGCGTCGAGGTCCTGCGGCGAGTCCATGCGCGCACCATAGCGCGGCGCTACTCGCGCACGAAGACGAAGACGCCGTGCTTGTTCGCGACCGCGAGGTCGGGGCGGCGGTCGCCGTCGAGATCGGCGACCGTGAACTGCGTGCCGACGCCGCTGTCGTCGTCGACGAGACGCTTCTCGAAGCGCGCGCCGCCGGGCGCCGCCGCATCGCGGACGAGGCGGAACCAGCAGAGGACGGGCGGCGCCATCGGCTCGACATCGCCCATCGGACCGTGCGCCCAGCGACGCTTGCCGCAGACGATGTCGCGGAGGCCGTCGCCGTCGATGTCGGCGACCTCGACCGCGTGGATCTGGCTGAATCCCGCGCCCATCGCGTTCGCCTCGGGGGTCTTGCCGAGGATTTCATGCTCGACGAACGAGCCGTCCGCGCGCTGCTCGAACCACGAAAGTCCGTACGCGTGCGCCTTCATCGAGGTGACGATGTCGGCGCGGCCGTCGCCGTTCGCGTCGAACGCGTGCATCTGCGCGCCGCCTTCGCCGAGATCGGCGGCGTGGAAGGTCCACGCGGGATCGCCCGCGAGCGACGCGGGCTGCTCGAACCAGCCGA
>JBJOHC010000140.1:0-7877 GCA_046047955.1 Planctomycetota bacterium | reverse complement strand
TCGTGGCTCATCGGTCCGGCGGGCGGCGGTCCGCAGATCCACTACGGCGTCGCATGGACGGCGGCGATCGCCATCTCGGTCGCCTTCCTCATGCTCGCCCTTCTCGTCCTCTCGCGCCGCGGCGAGGACGCGGTCGAGGCCGAACTTCGCGGCGAACGGCGCGAGCGCCACTGACGAGAGCGTCCCTGGCAAGAACGCCCCGACGAGAAGGCCCCCGACGATAAGTTCCGACGAGAAGTTCCGACGAAAGCCCCGGCGAGAAGCGCCCGACGCGAGCCCTCCATGCGCGAGACACTCCTCGACATCACCCCGCCCATCACGCCCGATCTCGCCGTCTGGCCGGGCGACACGCCGCCTTCGCGCGAAGTCCTCTGCGAGATCGAGCGCGGCGCCACCGTCACGCTCTCGACGCTGCGCGCGACCGTCCATCTCGGCGCCCACGCCGACGGCGCGAACCACTACGGCGCGGGCGCCCCGTCGATCGACGCGATGCCGCTCGCGCGCTACATCGGACCCTGCCATGTGATCGACGCGCCCGTCTCCCGCGGCACACGCGTGCGCGCCGCCGATCTCGCGACGCCGCTCGACGCGATCCGTCATCCGCGCGTCCTCCTCCGCACGGGCACCTTCCCCGATCCGACGCGCTGGAACGCCGACTTCGCCGCGCTCGATCCCGCGCTCGTCGACCTCCTCGCCGACCGCGGCGTCGAACTCGTCGGCATCGACACGCCGAGCGTCGACCTTCAGGAATCGAAGGATCTGCCCTCACATGCGCGCTTCCTCGCGCGCGACCTGTCGATCCTCGAGGGACTTCGCCTCGCGCACGCGGCGCCAGGCGAGTACGAGCTCGTCGCGCTGCCCCTTCCGCTCGTCGGCTTCGACGCGAGTCCCGTGCGCGCCGTGCTACGCTCCCTCCGATGAGCGGACACGAACACGCGGTCGTCTCCTCGCGCGCACCCGAACCGGTCGGCGCGTATCCCCACGCGAAGCGCGCGGGCAACCTCCTCTTCCTCTCGGGCGTCGGTCCGCGCAGGCGCGGATCGAAGGAGATTCCCGGCGTCGTCCTCGGCGCCGACGGACGACTCGTCTCGAAGGACATCGAGGCGCAGTGCCGCTCGTGCTTCGACAATGTGAAGGCGGTCATGGAGGACGCGGGCGTCCCGTGGGAGAACCTCGTCGATGTGACGGTGTTCCTCACCGACATGAAGAACGACTTCGCGACCTACAACCGCGTCTACGCCGAGTATTTCGCAGGTCCGGGCAACCCGAACCCGACGCGCACCACGCTCGCGATCACCGCCCTGCCGACACCGATCGCGGTCGAGGTCAAGGCGATCGCGGTGCTGCCGTAGCGGCGATCGCGCCTCACCGCGACCAGCCGAGAAGCACCACGCCGCGGCGCACGCCGTCCATGTCGCACGCGCCTGGAAGCCGTCCCCACTCGACGAATCCGCGCGACCGGAAGAGCCGCAGGCTCGCCTCGTTGTGCTCGAAGGTGATCGCGAGCGCGCGGTCGATGCCGCACGCGGGCGCGCGGGCGAGGAGATCGTCGACGAGCGAGCGCCCGACGCCGCGGCCCGCCGCGCGCGCCGCGATGTACACCGAGATCTCCGCCGTCGGCGCGTAGGCCGCGCGGTCCTTGAAGTTCGTGAACGCGCCCCAGCCGAGGATGCGCGCCCCCTCCCCCGAGCCCTCCTCTGAGCCGTCCTCCGCGACCGTCACGGGTCGCGTCGCGAGATCGCGGTTCGCGAACCACGCGCGGCGCGCCTCGAGCGACTGCGGCGCGAGGTCCGCCGTCGACATCCGCGCGGGGATCGACTCGTTGTAGATCGCGAGCACCGCGGGCATGTCCTCCGCCGTCGCGAGCCGGATCCGCGGCGCGCTCACGGCGCCTCCCCCGTCGCGATGCAGACGTTCGAGAGGTCGCGGAAGAAGTCGAGCGCGTGATGCCCGCCCTCGCGTCCGATGCCCGACTCCTTCACGCCGCCGAACGGGACGCGCAGGTCGCGGAGCATCCAGCAGTTCACCCAGACCGTGCCAGCGTCGAGCCGCGCGGCCATCCGGTGCGCGCGGGAGAGGTCGCGCGTCCACACGCTCGCCGCGAGGCCGTAGCGCGTGTCGTTCGCCATCGCGACCGCGTCGCGATGCCGGTCGAATCCGTGCACCGTGACGACGGGCCCGAAGGTCTCCTCCTGGACGCACGCGCTCCCGCACGGCACGCCGAGCAGTACCGTCGGCTCGAGGAACGCGCCGCCCGCGAGCCGCGCGGGCAGCGCGCGCGGAATGCCGCCGCCGCACGCGAGCACGCCGCCGTCGGCGACGCCGCGCTCGATCGCCGCCATCACCTTCTCGCGATGCGCCTTCGACACGAGACTGCCGAGATCGCTCTCCGCGTCGAACGGATCGCCCACCTTGAGCGCGCGCACCGCGGCGACGAAGCGCTCGGTGAACTCCCTCATCCGCGCGCGATGGACGAGAATGCGCGACGAGCACAGGCAGATCTCGCCCTGGTTGAGGAACGCGCTGCGCGCGATCTCGGGCACCGCTACCGCGAGGTCCGCGTCCTCGCAGACGATCGCGGCGTTCTTCCCGCCGAGCTCGAGCGATGCGGGAATCAGCCGCTCGCCGCAGCGCGCGGCGATGCGCCTTCCCGTCACCGTGCCGCCCGTGAAGCTCACCGCGCGCACCGCGGGGCAGTCGACGATCGCCTGCCCCGCCTCCGCGCCGAGGCCGTGGACGATGTTCAGCGCGCCCACGGGAAGCCCCGCCTCGCGCGCGATCTCGCCGAGCACGGCCGCCGTCGTCGGCGTGAGCTCGCTCGGCTTCGCGATCACCGCGTTCCCTGCGGCGAGCGCGGGCGCGATCTTCCAGGTGAAGAGGTAGAGCGGCAGGTTCCACGGCGAGATGCAGCCGACGACGCCGAGCGGCTTCCGCACGGTGTAGTTGATCGCGCGCGCGGGCCGTTCGGTCGCGAAGCTCTCGCCCGACTCGTGGAGGATCGCCGTCGCGAAGAAGCGGAAGTTGGCGGCGGCGCGCGGAATGTCGAGGCTCTTCGCGAGGGCGAGGGGCTTCCCCGTGTCCTCCGCCTCGAGGCGCGCGAGCTCGTCGAGGCGGCGGTCGATCCCGTCGGCCATCGCGAGGAGGATCCGCGAACGCTCGGCGGGAGGCATCGCGCCCCAGGTCGCGCACGCGAGTCGCGCGGCGTCGGCCGCGCGCGCCACATCCGCCGCATCGCCACGCGCGATCGCGCGCAGCGGCTCGCCCGTCGCGGGATTCTCGCGCGCGATCCGCGCGCCCGACGAGGCGGGCAGGAACGCGCCGCCGATGAAGTGGTCGATCTCGCGCATCGTCTCCCCCGTCACTGCGCCGCGACGCGTCCGCCGTCGACCGGCAGGTTCACGCCGTTGATGTACGAAGCCGCGGGCGACGCGAGGAAGACGACCGCCATCGCGAGTTCGCGCGCGTCGCCAAGCCGCCCCGCGGGAATCGTGCGGAGCGCGTCCTCCTCGACCTCGTCGACGGTCATCCCGCCGCGAGACGCCTTCCCCTTGAAGATCGCCTCGAGCCGCGCCGTGCGCGTGAAGCCGGGCAGCACGTTGTTCACCGTGATCCCGAAGCGTCCGAGCTCGCTCGCGAGGGTGCGCGTCCAGTTCGCCATCGCCGCGCGCACCGTGTTCGAGACGCCGAGCCCCTTGATGGGCGTGACGACCGAGGTGCTCGTGATGTTCACGATGCGCCCGAATCCCGCGTCGCGCATCGAGGGCGCGCACGCCTGCGTCCATGCCTGCGCGCAGCCGAGGTGCATCGACATCGCCTGCACGAAGTCCGCGGGACGCGCCTCGATCGCGGGACCCGCCGCGGGTCCACCCGTGTTGTTGACGAGGATGTGGACGGCGCCGAGCCGCGCGACCGTCTCGTGCGCGACGCGCTCGGTCGCCGCGAGGTCGCTGAAGTCGGCCTTCACCGCCTCATGTCCCGCATCGGAGATCGCGCGGAGCTCGTCGAGCACCTTCGCGAGACCGTCCTCGTTGCGGCCGACGATCGCGACGCGCGCACCCGCGCGCGCGAGCTCGAGCGCCGTCGCGCGGCCGATTCCCTGCGTGGCGCCGCACACGACCGCGGTGCGGCCGTCGACGCGAAAGTCCGTTCGGTGTCCGTCGTTCATCACGGCGCGGAGGATATCCGCGCACCGCGCGCACCGCGCTCAGCCGAAGTTCGAGAGCAGGATCGACATGTCGCTCGCGTCGACCGTTCCGCTTCCGTCGAGGTCGGCGGGACCGCCGCCGCCCCACGAGTTCAGCAGGATGGCGAGATCGGCCGCGTCGACCGCGCCGTTTCCGTCGAGGTCGCCGACGGGCCCGCACGATCCCGGCACCGTGAACGAGAGCGCCGCGCTCGTCCCCGCGTTGCCCGAGCGATCGAGCGCCCGCACGAAGTACGACACCGCCGCGCACGCGGGCTGCTCGGGAATCTCGCCTCGCCACAGTCCGTTGCCCGACCAGCGCATGGCGACCGAGCGCTGCTTGCCGCCGTCGACCGAGTAGACGAGGAAGACGCCGTCGTCGTCGAACCCGCGGTCGCTCGTGACGCCGTCCGACACCTCGGTGCGGACGACGAAGGGACCCGCGCCCTTCGCCACCACCTGCTCGACGAGCTGCACGACGGGCGCGCGCGTGTCGGCCGCGCCCGTGTTGATGTAGATCCGGTTCTGGAACGACCCCGCCTCGCCCTGCGCGGTGATCACGTCGGGCCTGCCGTCGCCGTTCATGTCGGCGGCCTTGATGTCGAGGGTCGCGTTCGAGATCACGGGGAAGACGCCCGTCACCTGCGTGAACACGCCCGTCCCGTCGTTCCGGTAGAGCCGTTCGCTCGAGCCGAGGCTTCCCACGATGAAGTCGAGGTCGCCGTCGTCGTCGTAGTCGATGAAGACCGAGTCGTTGTCGTCGGTCGCGGGATTCGGCGAGATCTGCGAGGAGATGTTCGTCCAGCTCGTGCCGTTGCCGCCGTTTCGCAGGAGGAGCTCCTGGTTCGAGGTCCCCGCGTTCGCGCCGAGGAGGTCGAGGTCACCGTCGCCGTCGATGTCGCCGAAGTCGTACGAGTAGCTCGCGGCGTCGGTGACGAAGGGCGTCAGGCGCGAGAAGTTGCCCGCGCCGTCGTTGATCCAGAGCTGGCTCGAGTTCACGCCCGACCCGCGCGTGCCGATGTGCATGTCGAGGTCGAGGTCGCCGTCGACATCGCCGAAGATGAGATCCATCTGCTCCGCGAGGTTCGTCGACGGAAAGCGCGTCGTCGGCGCGTCGGTGTAGACGCCGTTGCCGTCGTTGATGAAGAGCCGCGGGCGTCCGTTCGACGCGAAGCGCGAGGTCGTCCCCGAGTTGCAGAACGCGAGATCGAGGTCGCCGTCGTTGTCGATGTCGGCGAACTGCGCGCGCGCCGAGCTCATCGCGATGTTCGGAAGCCGCGCCACCGTCTGATCGCTGAACACGCCCGACCCGTTGTTGATCAGGAGGAGCGGACGGCGGTTGAAGTCCTGCGCGAGGATGAGATCGAGATCGCCGTCGCCGTCGCAGTCGCCCGCCTCGACGCCGCGGAAGCAGCCCGTGATCCCGAGCGCACGCGCGTCGGTCTCGTCGGTGCACTTGCCCGTGCCGCTGTTGATGTAGATGCGCGGCTTGAGCAGCGCGCCAAGGCTCGAGTACCCGCCGCCGTTCGCCCACACGATGTCGTTGTCGCCGTCACCGTCGATGTCGGCGATCGTCAGCTGGTTCGTGTACTCGCTGATCGTCGGGAAGAGCGTCGCCGTCTGGTCGACCCACTGCGCGAGCGTGGGGCTCGCCGCGGCGAGGGCGAGGGCTGGAACGACGAGGCCGTGGGCGAGGCGCGGAAGGGGCCGATGGGACACGATGAAACTCCGGGGGACTCCGACGAACTCGTCTTGAACGAACGCGACGCGCGTCGACGGAATCCGTCCTGCGCGCGCGGCAGATCCGACTCTACTTCAGGATCGGTTCCGCCCAAGGGCGAAGATGGAGATTTGCGCGGTTTGCGGACCTCGTTCGGAAGGCTGCCCGCCGATCGGTCGCGGACCGACGCCGATGCGGTGCGCCGAACCCGCGATAGTATGCGCCGCATAGCTTCCACCTCGAACGGCTGCGCCGCCCGCCACCGCCGCCCGTCACCGCCGCCCGACGCGCGGCGTTCGACCGGAGCCACGCATGGAGTCCTTCCGCATGCACTCGACCCACGCGCTGCTTCTCGCCGGCATCCTCGCGCTGGCGGGGTTCGCACCGACCGTCGCGACGGCCGCCTGCCACGCGCGACAGGCCGGCGATGCGCCGGCGAGCGCCGATCCCGCCGATCGCCTCGCGCAGCTCTCCGAGCAGTACTGGCGCCTCGAGGAATCGGGCGCGCTCCGCCGCCATCGCTTCACGGGGCGGTCGAGCGCGGCGCTCCGCGAATGGATGGAGGAGTCGCGCCGCGTGGTCGACGAGCTCGCCGAGCGGCGCCGTTCGAATCCCCGCCCCGCGCTCGATCGCTCGCAGGGATTCGCGCTGCTCCTCCCCCATCTCGCGCCGATGCGCGCGGAGACCCGCCTCCGCACGGCGCTCATCGAGGACGCCGCCGTCCGCGGCGACGCCGCGGGCCTGCGCGCCCTCCTCGATGGAACGGCCGCGCTCGCCGCCGATTCCGCGCGCGACCACATCCTCATCAGTTCGCTCGTCGCGACCGCGCAGGCCGATGCGGTCGCGAGTTCGATCGACGGACTGCTCGACCTCGGTCTCGTCGATCGCGCCACGGCCGAGGGCATTCTCGAGTCGACGGCATCGCTCGCGCAGCCGACGACCTACGCCTTCGGCGAGGCCGCCCTCGGCGAAGCGGAGATGATGCGCATCGAGTTCGACCGACTGCGCGGACTGTCGCCCGAGGAGCGAGAGCTCTGGCTTCCCGAGTTCGAAGGCGACTTCTCCGCCATCGGCGACGACGACTTCGCGCGCGCCGACGCCTACCAGGCGGCGCTCGCCGAAGCCGTCACGAATCCCGATCGCGACGCGGCGAAGGCCGCCGTCGCGGCACTCGACGCTCGCGCCGCGGCGGGCGAGTTCGGCGATCTCGTCAAGATGCTCGCCCCGAGCTTCGGTCCCGCGTTCGATCGCCTCGATCGGACGCTCGCGCGGCTCGAGCGCCAGCGCGAACAACTCGCCGCGATCGCCGAGGGCCGCGCGAGCGCCACCGACGGCGCGAACGCGGCGGCCTTCCTCCTGCGCGCGGCCGACGCGACGACCGCGTGCTCGTCCTCCGCGCAGGCCGATCTCGAGGCCGTCCGCACGCTCGGCGCCGACGCCCCCGCGGAATCGCTCGACGCGGCGCGCGGCGAACTCCGCGCGAAGCTCGATCCGATCGTCACCGCGCTCGCCATGGCCGCACGCTGCACGCGCTGCGACTTCTCGAGCCTGCTGCCGTGGGAGGCCGTCCTCGTTCCCGAGGAGACGGCGGCGCTCGCCGGCGCGGTTCGCGCGCTGCTCGTCCACGGGCGCATCGCGCGGGAGGCCGAAGCGGACGGAAGCGCACGCCTCCGATCGGGAGTCGCGGAGACCACGGGATCCCGAGGCGCCGAGGTCGCAGCCGTCATGGGCACGACCGATGCGTCGGAAGTTGTCGAGGCTGGGGTCGCCGAGGGCGGGATCGCCGAGGGCGGGATCGCCGAGGGCGGGATCGCCGAGACCGCACTCGAGTCGGACACGACGAGCCCCGCCGCTGAACAGGACGCCGTCTCGATCGCGCTCGCGGTCCTCGCGCATCTCTCGAACGGCGAACGCCTCGCGCACGCGATCGCCGCGCAGTCGATCGCACGCGACCTCGCCGATGCCCTCGCGCAC
>JBJOHC010000139.1:0-10683 GCA_046047955.1 Planctomycetota bacterium | reverse complement strand
CCGGTCGGCAAGAGCGCGGATTCGCATCGGTCCGTGTACCCGGCAGCTCGCCGGGCGCTGCGTGCCGAGATGGACCCCGGGAAGAGGCAGGCGACGGCACATCGATACTGGATGGAGGTCGTGCTGGCGGGATTCGAACTTTGGCGGAGCCGAAGTCCGTTTCATCCCTGATCGCCGCATCGCGGCGATCGTCCTGCGTGGCGAAGCCACTCAGGACTGCCAGACCGATCAAAAAGCATGAAAGCGGGAGGCGAAGCCTTCCGCTTTCGTGCGTTGGATCGGGCTGGCGGGATTCGAACCCACGACCTTTTGACCCCCAGTCAAACGCGCTAACCAAGCTGCGCTACAGCCCGTGAGGGTCGAGGAGTATACAGGAAGCGGGGTGAAGGAGAAGGCGTCCGAATCCGCGGATATCGGGCGGAGCGGCTTGCGCGCGGGTGCCGTTTCGCGGTGAGATCCGCGACATGACCGCCACCGTCACCGCCGCCCTCACCGCGCTCGGAGCCCTTCTCGCGATGCAGCCCTCGACCGTCGCCGTCCCGCCGCCCGCACCCGTCGCGCCCGTCCCCCACGCGCGGCAGCTCGCCTGGCACGACCTCGAGTTCACGGGCTTCATCCACTTCGGTCCGAACACCTTCACCGACAAGGAGTGGGGGCATGGCGACGAGCCCGCCGAGGTGTTCCATCCGTCCGCGCTCGACTGCCGGCAGTGGGTGCGGGTCATGAAGGACGCGGGCATGAAGGGCGTCGTCGTCACCGCGAAGCACCACGACGGCTTCTGCAACTGGCCGACGAAGTGGAGCTCGCACTCGGTCGCGTCGAGTCCGTGGAAGGACGGCAAGGGCGATGTCCTGCGCGAACTCTCCGACGCCTGCCGCGAGGGCGGGCTCAAGTTCGGCGTCTACCTCTCGCCCTGGGATCGCAACCATCCGAAGTACGGCACGGGCGAGGAGTACAACGAGTTCTTCCGCCAGCAGCTCCGCGAGGTGCTCACGCAGTACGGGCCCGTGTTCGAGGTCTGGTTCGACGGTGCGTGCGGCGAGGGGCCGAACGGGAAGCGGCAGGTCTACGACTTCCCGAGCTTCCGCGCGGTCGTGCGCGAGCTGCAGCCCGACGCCGTCATGTTCAGCGACATCGGCCCCGACATCCGCTGGGTCGGCAATGAGCAGGGCTGGGCGGGCGACACCTGCTGGGCGATGCTCAAGGCCGAGGGACACGGGATCGGCAACGACAATCCGCCGAGCACGAAGTCGCTCAACGAGGGCGACATCGACGGCGAGTCGTGGATTCCCGCCGAATGCGACGTGTCGATCCGTCCGGGCTGGTTCTACCACGCGCACGAGGACGACAAGGTGAAGACGCCCGCGCAGCTCTTCGATCTCTGGGAGCGCAGCGTCGGCCACAACGCGAACTTCCACCTCAATTTCCCCGTCGATCGCCGCGGGCTCATCCACGAGAACGATTCCGTTTCGGTGATGGGTCTGGCGCAACGTATCAGTCGGACTTATGGATCGGGAACCGACCTCGCCGCGGGCCGCGCGGCGAAGGCGAGCGCCGTGCGCGGTGGCGACGACGCCTCGTACGGCGCCGCGCGCGCGGTCGACGGCGATCCCGCCACCTACTGGGCGACCGACGACGGCGCGCGCGCGGGATCGATCGAGATCGAGCTCGACGCGTCGAAGCCCTTCGACCGCGTCGTCCTCGGCGAGCCGACGGCGCTCGGTCAGCGCGTGAAGTCGTTCCGCGTGCAGGTGCCCGCGGCGGACCGCGACGGATGGACGACGATCGCCGAGGCGACGACGATCGGCCGGAAGCGCATCGTCCGCGTGCCCGAGACGAAGGCGGCGCGCGTCCGGATCGAGATCCTCGACAGCCGCGCGTGCCCGCTTCTCGCGACGGTGTCGGTGCACAAGACGGCGTCGTGATGGCGGGGTGAAAGCGCCGGAAAGCGCCGGAATGCGGCGAAGGCGGACGAGAGGCGAATCAGGAGCCCGTCTCCGTTCGGCGGTTCGTTCGCTCGGTCCATCGTTCGCCCAGTCACTTCTTCGACCGACTTCCGACGCCCGAGGCATCGAGCGCCTGCGCGGCGCACGGAAGTCGCGACGCCCACCGTCGCCTCATCGGATGAAGCCTCGCCGCGTGGATGGCGCCGCGTCGACCGCGCCGCGACGACCGCACGATGGCCCCGCCGTTACACTCGCCGCCCATGGCGCCGCACGACCCGCACCGCCCCGACATCCGCGGGCTGCCCATGGTCCATCCGCCCGACGCGACGCGTCTCGCGGCCGAGCGCGCGTGGCTCGCGGAGCTCGCGACGCGTCCGTGGTTCGCGCGCCACCTCGCCTATCTCCGCCGCGGCGGCCCCGGATACCTGCAGAGCGCGCTCACGCTCGGCGGCGGTACGGCGTCGGCGTGCCTCCTCATGGGCGCGGCGTTCGATGTGCGGCTCCTCTGGGTCGCGCCCCTCGGCATGATCCTCGGCGGCATCGTCTTCGCCGCGATCGCGCACCAGACGCTCTCGACGGGCATGCGACCCTTCGATGCGATGCGCGCCTTCGCGGGGCCCGTCTTCGCGTGGGGCTGGGCGATCGGCACGGTACTCGCGTCGGTCGTCTGGCACTTCGCGCAGTACTCGCTCGCGTCGGCGGTCCTCGTCGATCTCGCGTCGATCGCGGGAATCGACGCGCCGCGATGGGCGATGGGTCTCGTCGTCCTCGCGTGGGCGGTGCCGACGGCGCTCAGCTTCGGCTCGGGCTCGCGCTTCAGCGCGTGGTTCGAGCGGCTCGTGCGCGCGCTCGTCTGGACGATCGTCCTTCTCTTCGCGATCGTCGCCTTCCGGATCGGCTTCGCCGATCCCGCCGCGATCGCCGCGGGCTTCGTCCCGGGCGCGCTGCCCGCCGACCGCGTCACGCCGGGCGGTACGGTCGCCGCGCTTCCCGTCGTCATCTCGGGCCTCGCGAGCGCGGTCGGCGTGAACATGACCTTCCTCTACCCCTACACGCTTCTCGCGCGCGGCTGGGGGCGCGAGCACCGCGAGCTCGCGCGCACCGACATCGCGGTCGGCATGGTGCTGCCCTTCGTCGTCGTCACCTCGCTGATCGTGATCGTGTCGGCGGCGACCCTCTCCGCGGGATTCTCGGGCACCTCGATCCCGCCCGTCGAGGCCGCGAAGACGCTCGGCGGCACGCTCGGCGAAGTCTGGGGCCGCGTCCTCTTCGATCTCGGGCTCCTCGCGATGCTCCTCTCGACGATCACGCTCCACATGGTCTGTTCGGGCCTCGCGGTCGGCGAGATGTGCCGCGCGCCCTTCGGATCGCGCGTCTACCGCGTCGGCACGCTCCTGCCCGCGCCCGGCGTTCTCGGCAGCATCTGGTGGACCTCGATGTCGGTCTGGCTCGCGGTGCCGACGAGCATCGTCGCGGGACTGATGCTGCCGCTCGCCTACCTCGGCTTCATGAAGCTCCAGACGAGCCGCGCATATCTCGGCGACGACCGGCCGACGGGCGCGCGTGGCGCGGCGTGGCTCGCGGGGATGGGTCTCGCGACGCTCGTCCTCGTCGTCTTCCTCGGCTGGTACCTCGTCTCGAAGGGACCGGGATTCCTCGAGCAGATCGGCCTCGCGGCGAAGGCGGGCGGGTGAACGGATGAATGGAGGACGCATGCATTCCCACGCGCATCCCCACGCGCTTCACCACGAGGTCCCCACGCTCCGCATCGCCGTCGTCGGCACGGGCTTCCTCGCCCGCACGCGCGCGCGCTGCTGGGAACGCGTCCACGGCGCGCGCGTCGAACTCGTCGCCGTCGGCACCTCGCGCGAGAAGGCCGAGGCCTTCATGCGCGCGCACGCCTGCGCGGCGGCGGCGACGGTCGACGAGGCGCTCGCCGATCCCTCGATCGCGCTCGTCGACCTCTGCGTCCCGAACCGCGTCCACCGGGAGCTCTGCGAGCGCGCGGCCGCCGCGGGCAAGCATGTCCTCTGCACGAAGCCGCTCGCGGCCTTCTGGGGACAGGGGCTCGCGGGCGACGCGACCGCCGAGGCCGTCGCCGCGACCGACCGCGCCGAGATGCTCGCCCGCGCCGTCGCCGACGCCGACGCGATGACGGCCGCCTGCGCGCGCGCGGGCGTCTCGCTCTTCTACGGCGAGAACTGGATCTTCGCGCCCGCGATCCGCCGCGCCGCCGCGCTCGCCGCCGCTTCGAAGGGCGCGATCCTCGAGATGCGCGGCTGGGAGAGCCACTCTGGTTCGCATTCGCCCTACGCGAAGGACTGGCGCGCGACGGGCGGTGGCGCGCTCCTCCGCCTCGGCGCCCATCCGATCGGCGCGATGCTCTGGCTGAAGCGCCGCGAGGGCCTGCGCCTGCGCGGCCGCGAGACGCGCGCCGTCGCCGTCACGGCGGAGGTCGCCGACCTCTCGCACGCCGCGCCCGTCGACGCCTGCGCCGTCGCGCGCGGTTGGAACGGCTGCGAGAACTGGGGCACCGCGATCATCCACTTCGACGACGGCTCTCGCGGCGTCGCGTACGGCAGCGACTGCATGCTCGGCGGCATGCAGAGCCACCTCACGATCCTCGCGAGCGACCACCGCTTCGAGTGCGCGCTCTCGCCGGTCGACGGCCTGCGCGCCTACGCGCCCGCCGAGGGCGTCTTCGGAAACTCGTACATCATGGAGAAGGTCCACGGACAGGCGGGATGGTCGACCCCGATCCCCGACGAGGAGTGGCACTCGGGCCAGCAGGGCCTCGTCCAGTCGGTCGCCGAGGATCTCGCGACGGGTCGCGCGCCCGAGTCGGACGGCACGCTCGGCGCCGAAGTCGTGCGCATCGTCTACAGCGCCTACCGGAGCGCCGCCGAAGGCCGCCGCATCGCGCTCTGAACGCCGTTGGGATCAGGCCTCCGAGCCGCTGCGCGCGGCCGCGGCCGCGGCGACGCGGCTTCGCCAGTGGACGATGTGCCAGCGTGTGTCCCGCGCCGCGCTCCCCGCCTCAGCACCCGCCCCACGCGCCGAGCAGCGCCGCGAGATCCGCCGCGTCGACCGCGCCCGAACCATCGAGGTCGGCCACGCCGCCCGACGAGCCCCACGCGCCGAGCAGCGCCGCAAGATCCGCCGCGTCGACGCTGCCCGAGCCGTCGAGATCGGCGGTGCAGCAGCCCGCGGCACCGGCGTCGGCGCGGATCGCGCAGAGCTCGACCACGACGAACTCGTTCGCCTCGATGGTGCCGTCGCCGTCGAGCGAGGGCGGCGCCTGCAGCGCCGGCCGCAGCGGCCCGCCGTCCGCGTCGCCGTACGCGCCGACCGCGAAGCGCAGCCGCTCGGGCACGAGGCCGAGGTACGCCGCGAGATCGAGCGTGCCCTCGACGACGCCGCCGTTCGCCGCGGTCGCGGCCTGCGGGTCGCCCGCGCCCGACATCGTGTTCCCGAGCCGGTCGAACCAGCCCTCGTAGTCGTTCGCGTTCTCGTCGGCGAGGAACGCGCTCCACCCCGCGACCTCGCCCGACTTCGCCCACGGCGCCGCGCGCAGCGCGCGCTCGACCTCGGCGACGAAGACGAAGACATCGTCGCCCTCGCCCGCGTCCTCGCTCGCGACATACAGCGTCGTGCCCTTGAGGCCCGCCCAGACGCGCCGCGTGCCCGCCGCGTTCGACGCGACGAGCGTCGCGTCCGCATCGAGCGCGCCGTCGAGCTCCCAGCCGTCGATCGGTGATCCGCCCTCGACCGCGTAGTGCCAGTCGGCGCCGCCGTTGTTGTCCCAGGTCCCCGACCCGTTGTTGAAGACGAAGTCGAACTGGACCGCCGTCGACACGATCGGCACCGTCGCCGTCCAGCGCTGCGTCTTCGGGTTCCAGGTCATCGTCGCGTCGGGATTCGCGACCTGCTGCCAGTCGTTGAAGCCGTAATGGAGCCGCACGGTCGTCGCGCCTGCGAGCGGCCGTCCCGTCGGGTCGTACGACACCGTCGCAAACCCACCCGCCTCGAGCGGCTCGGGCGTCACCACGACGGTGTCGCCACCGCCGCCACCGCCGCCGTTCGAACCCGAGCCGTCGCCCACCCAGACATGCTGGATCGGGCTCCGCCGCACATTCCCGCGCGCGTCGACCGCCTCGACGTAGTAGTCGACGAGCTTCGAGCGCACGCCGACGATCTGCGCCCGCCACTGGTCGGCGATCGCGTTCGGCATCTCGAAGAAGTCGATGCCGGGATCGCCGAAGACATTGCCCGCGGGAAACGCGCGGCGCGTCATCGGCAGCGACTGCCACGCGCCCACGCCGGGTCCGCCCGCGTAGGTCTCGTTCGCGTTGTCGGCGAGCGGGTTCTCGCCGTCGTTGTCGAGGCGGTACTTGAGCGTCACCGTTCCCGTGCCCGACACGTCGTGCACGAAGGTCCACACCCAGAAGTCGCCGTTCGACTGGAACTGCTGGTAGCCGTACATCGGGCCGAAGTTCGTCGAGCCCGGATTCCACGGGAAGCGCTGCGGGATCCACACCGTCGGCGCCGTCTGATCGAGCGCGCCCGAGCCGATCACCGCCTGCGCCTCGAGGATCGCCTCGTTGCACGCGACCGTCGGCTTCACCTCCATGTCGAGCGCCGTGCCGTAGTACATGTAGCCCGAGTTCAGCGCGCCGAGGTAGAAGTGCCACGCCCGCTCGCTCGCGCGGCTACCCGCCGTCGGCGCGAGGATCTGCGCCGCGCGCGTCGGCAGCCCCTGTCCCACATGGATCTGCTCCGCGGTCGACACGAAGTTCTGCGCCGCCGTGAGGACGGCCCAGTTCCGGATGTCCTCGGCCCAGCCGTTCGCGACATCGATCTGTCCGTTCTGAAGGACGGGCGGCCAGTTCCAGTTGAGGAACTGCGGGCTGCCGAAGTCGCCGTCGGCGTTCACCCACGCGCCGTCCTCGACATGCACGATGTCGCCCGCGGGCACGGGGTGGTCGTGCAGGTACTTCTGAACGACGGTCGCCTTGTAGCCCTGCGACTCGGCGGCCGAGACGAAGTTCGGGACGGCCTCCATGTAGTAGGAGAAGCCGCCGCCCCACGCGTTGTCGCCGTCGTGCGCGAGGACGACGAGCATCGGCCGAGATGGATCGTTGTAGGGCTCGAGCGCGCCGAGCTCGCCCACGCTCATCGGGTTGTAGCCGTCGAGCCAGCCGAGGTGCTGCGAGCAGGGGACCACGGTCACGAAGCTCTCGGCGCCGGTCGCGGGATCCACGTACTTCGCGCGGTGCGGCGTGAACGCGAAGGGCGCCGCCTCGGCGGGGCCGCAGCCGCGCGAGATGGTGATGCGGCGGTAGTTCGCCTGCGCGGGGTTGAGCTGGTCGGCGCGGTTCGGCGGATCGCAGTTCACGCCGCCCGAGCCGAAGACGACGGGGAAGTCCGCGCACGCGCGCGAGATCTTCTCGCCCGAAACGAAGGTCCACTCGATGCCGGCCTCGGCGAGGTAGGGGATGAGCCGCGTCGAGAAGGCCATCTCGCTCGGGAAGAAGCCCTTCGACGGCCCCTGCGCCGTGCCCCACGCCTGTGGGTAGACCGCCTTGTAGAGCTCGAGCTCCTTGCGCACCGCGTCGCCGTCGACGAGCGGCAGAAGCGCGTGGTGGAACGAGAAGAGGACGATGTCCATGCGCGGGAAGTCGGCGCCCGGCGTGTTCGTCTGCCAGCCGCGCGCCTCGCGCCACGGGCCGTTCCAGTTCGCCGAGTAGCCGAGCTGCCCGCCCGCCTCGGCGAAGCTCTGGATGTTCGCGATGAGGCCGCCCGAGTAGGACGCCTGCGCGCCCGCCTCGCTCGCCCACGAGATCGCACTCACCGTGTCGCGCGGGCGCCACTGGTACGCGGCCACGCGGTCGTCGAGCCCGAAGATCCCGCGCAGGTCGTTCTGCGGATTCGCGGCGCCCGCATCCTTCCGCAGGATCGACTGCCACGCGCGCTCGTATCGCGCCGTGCCCGCCTGGCGGTCGGGCCAGTAGATCGGCTGCTCCATGTGCCAGAGGTACGAGAAGTGCGTCTTCTCGGGGCTCGCCGCGAGGGGCGCGGTCAGCGGAAGTGCGGACGCGAGGGCTGCGGCCGCGACGCGAGCGGTCGGATGGCTCTGGTGCATGGTCCCCCGAGTGTGACGCGAGTTCCGCCGCCGATCAATGCGCGGGCCGCGTGTTTTGCGCGCGCGCACGGCTTGGACAACCTCCGCGCCCCGACCGAGCGGTACCCTCCGCGCATGACGATCGCGACGCTTCTCGCGCTTTCCGCCGCGCTTCCCTGCGCCGTCGAGCCGCCCGCCGCGGCGCCGACGCCCCCCGCCTTCGCCCCTGCAGGCGAGAAGACCCCGCAGCCGCCGCAGTTCCCGCCGCGCACCTACGACTGTCCCTTCGCCGCGACCGCGCCCGTCCTCGACGGGAAGCTCGACGACGCCGCCTGGGCGGCCGCGCCCTGGACCGAGGACTTCGGCGACATCCAGGGGCCCACGCTCCCGAAGCCGCGGTACCGGACGCGCGCGAAGATGCTCTGGGACGACACGCACTTCTACATCGCCGCCGAGCTCGAGGAGCCGCACCTCTGGGCGACGCTCGCGAAGCACGACGAGATCGTCTTTCACGACAACGACTTCGAGGTCTTCATCGATCCCGACGGCGACGCGCGCGAGTACTACGAACTCGAGGTGAACGCGCTCGAGACGATCTTCGACCTCTACCTCCACCGCCGCTACAAGGAGGACGGCCCCGCCGAGCACGGTTGGGACGCGAAGGGCCTGAAGACGGCGGTCCATCTCGAGGGAACGCTCAACGATCCGACCGACCGCGACCGCCGCTGGACGCTCGAGTGGGCGATCCCGTGGAGCGCGTTCACGCCGCCCGATCTCGGGCTGCCGGGTTTCACCGAGGCCGCGCGCAAGGCGGCCGTGCCGAAGCCGGGCGAGACCTGGCGCGTGAACTTCTCGCGCGTCCAGTGGACGCACCAGTTCGAAGGGACGGTCGCGCCACCTGCCGCCGAACGGCCGATCGACGACAGCTTCCGCCTCGAGCCGCGCAAGGACGATGCGCCCGTGAAGCCGCGCTACGAGAAGGTGAAGGGCCGCCCCGAGGACAACTGGACCTGGACGCCGCAGTGGCAGATCGACATGCACGATCCGCGCTGGTGGGGGAAGGTGACCTTCGTGCGGCCGGCGGTCGGCGCGGCGCCTGCGCCCGGTACCGCACCCGATGCCGCACCCGACGCCGCAACCGAGCGGGCTCCCACCGCCACCCCGTCGGAAACGGGCGCGTCGCGTCTCCGATAAGGCGCGACGCCCGCGCGACGCACCGGCTTCGCGTCCCAATCGCGCGGGGAACGGCGCTTTTCGAAGCCTCGCCGTCCATCGTGCGTATGTTTCGCCCGCATGGAGCGCTCGACCGTCACCCGCACGCACCGCTCGGCGGCCTCGATGATCTTCGAGGAGCTCGGCATCGCGCCGCAGCACGGGAACCTCTTCCACGAGACCGCGCGCAGGCTGCTCGCCGCCGCCGAACTCGTCGGTCTGCCGCATCACCAGCGCCTGCTCCTCGCCGAGCCGCGGCACGAGTCGATCGTGCATGTCCCGGTCGAGATGGACGACGGACGGCACCGGCTCTTCAAGGGCTACCGCGTGCAGCATTCGAACGCGCTCGGTCCGCCGCTCGGCGGCATGCGGCTCTCGCCGCGGCTTTCGCTCGATGCGGCGAAGGGTCACGCGATCCTCGCCACGCTGCGCGCCGCGCTCGTGCGCGCGCCGTTCGGCGGCGCGTTCGGCGGCGTGCGCGTGAATCCGAACGAGCTCTCCCAGGACGAACTGATGCGGCTCGTGCGCCGCTACACGAGCGCCATCGCGCCCGAGGCCGCCGCGGCGCGCGAGATCCTCGCGCCCGAGATGGGCGCGGGCATCCGCGCCATGGCGTGGACCTACGACACGCTCGCGCAGCAGGGCGGGCCCGCCGATCCCGCGCAGATGGTCGTCGGGCTCCCCGCCGAACTCGGCGGCCTCGGCCCGCGCGGCCGCGCCGTCGCGAGCGGCGTCGTCGCGGTCCTCGATGAACTGCTCGGCGACTCGGCCCTCGAACTCCGCACTGCGCGCGTCGCGATCCTCGGCTTCGGCCAGGTGGGCGCCGCGGTCGCGCGCCAGCTCGCGATGCATGGCGCGCGCATCACCGCCGTCCTCGCCGACGGTTCCGCGCTCTACGACCCCGCGGGCATCGATGTCCTCGCGCTCGTCTCCCACAGCCAGCGTCACGGCGGCATCGACGGCTTCGCGCACGCGACGCCCGTCGCCGAGCGCGACTTCCTCGAGTCGGCGGCGGAGATCCTCGTCGTCTGCGCCGACGACGGCGCGCTCACCACCGCGCGCGCCGAGTGCTGCCGCGCGCGCGTCGTCGTCGAGGCGGGAAGCGCGAACATCTCGGCCGAGGCCGAGGAGGTGCTCCTCCGCCAGGGCATCGAGGTGGTTCCCGACATCCTCGTCGTCGGCGCCGCCGATGTCGCGAGCACGCTCGAGCGCCGCGACGCGCGCAACGACCCCGACTTCCGCAAGGACGCCGTCGAATCGCACATCCGCCGCCAGCTCACGCTCGCCGCACGCCGCGTGCGCGTCGCGCGCATGCGCTACGAATGCGACATGCGCACCGCCGCCCTCTGCGCGGCGCTCGAGCGCCTCGGCCGCGTCCACGAACTCCGCGGCGTCTTCCCCTGA
>JBJOHC010000138.1:0-8326 GCA_046047955.1 Planctomycetota bacterium | reverse complement strand
ACGATCGGCTCGCGCTTCCCCTCGCCAAGATCCTTGAGCTCGCACTGGCAGGCGAGGCGCGAGGTGCGCTTGATGCCCGGCGCCTCCTCGACGCGGTCCTCCTCGTCCTCGCTCGCCTCGTTCACCTGCGACGCGCCCGACTCGAGGTAGATGTGGCAGGTCGAGCACGCGCAGACGCCACCGCACGCGTGCTCGATGTTGATGCCGTTGTCCATCGCGACCTCGAGGATCGACTCGTGCTCGCCGCCCTTCACCTCCCAGACCTTCTGCGTGGTGCCCGTGAGGCCTTCCGGATCCTCGAGGTGGAAGATGATGGGAATCACGGGCGGGCCGTGGTGATGGCTGTCGTCGCGCTTCAGATGCATGGAGTTCTCCGTGGCGGACGAGGGCGTCCGCGAGGGGCGGTCATGATACGCTTCCCGCCCGATGTCCGACGGATCCTCCGCGATTTCGCCCGCTCCCCTGCGCGCGCTCGGGCTCACCCGCGCGGAGTTCGTCGCGGCGGCGCGATCGTGCGGCCGCAAGGCGGGAACGGCGCTCGAGGCCTATCGCGCGCTCTTCCGCGAGGGCGTCGTGCCCGACTGGTGCGAGGTGCCCGACTACCCCGTCACCGCGACGCTCGTCGAGGGCGAGACGGCGAAGTTCGTGCTGCGGCACGAGGACGGGCTCGAGACCGAGAGCGTGCTCATCCCGATGCCGCGCTCGACGGGCACGACGACGACGCTCTGCGTCTCGAGCCAGGTCGGCTGCGCGATGGGCTGCCGCTTCTGCGAGACCGCGCAGATGGGGCTCGTCAAGAACCTGCGCGCCGACCAGATCGTCCACCAGTGGTGGACGGCGACGCACCGCGTCGAGCGCTCGAGGGACCGGCCCGTCAAGAACATCGTCTTCATGGGGATGGGCGAGCCCACCGACAACATCGACGCCGTGATCCAGGCGATCCGCGTCCTCGTCGACCATGACGGCGCGAAGGTGCCCGCGTCGAACATCTCGATCTCGACCGTGGGGAATCCCGACGGCATCGCGCGGATCGGCGAACTCGTGCGCGAGCCCGGGTTCCACCGGCTGAACCTCGCGCTCTCGCTGAACGCGCCGAACGACCGCGTGCGCGGCGAGATCATGCCCGTGAACCGCGCGTGGCCGATGGCGCGGCTCAAGGAGGCGCTGCTCGCGTTCCCGCGCTATTCGCAGGCGGCGTTCTGCGTCGAGTACGTGCTGATCCCGGGCGTCAACGACTCGGACGCCGATTGCGACGAGGTGTGCGCGTTCCTCCGCGAGATCCGCTGCTCGCTGAACGTGATCCCCTACAACCCGCGGCGCGACTCGCCGTGGCCCGCGCCCGACGAGCGCGAGGTCGAGCGGTTCATCGTGCGCGCGGTCGCGAACGGACAGTTCACGAAGCGCCGCGGCACGAAGGGGCGTGATGTGATGGCGGCGTGCGGGCAGCTCGGGAACGAGCGGATCCGCGCGCGGCGCGTCGTGCGCGACGAGGCGGGATGCGCGCTGCCGGCGCCGGTCGCGCTCGGGATTCCCGCGCGAGCGGCGCGGGAAGCCTCGCGCGCCACGCCCGACGCGCCCGACGCACCCGACGCGCCCGACGCGCCCGACGCACCCGCCGGAGATGCGACCGCCGCCAACGGGAACCGGCGATGAACGGGCGCATCGAGCACGCGGCCGCGCCACGGACGGGTTCGAGCCGCGCGCGCTTCGCGGCGTACCGCGCGGAGCTCGCGCGGCGCACGCGCGAACGGACCGAGGATGCGCGCGGCCGGCCGCGCGGGCAGCGTCACCGGACCTTCATGGAGCTCCTGCGCGCGTATCTCGCGCTCCTCCGCCCGTACCGCGCGCCGCTCGGGCTCTCCTTCTCGACGCTCGCGGTCTCGACCCTGCTCGCGCTCGTCCCCCCCGCGGGCGTGAAGCTCGCGATCGACTCGGTCTTCGGCGACGCGCCCCTGCCCGCGTGGCTCGCGCGGTGGCTGCCGGCGTCGCTCGACGCGGCCGGACGCGGCACGCTCCTCGCGTGGATCGCGGGGCTCACGCTCTCGGTCGTCGTCACGCGCGTCGCGATCGGACTCGTCGGGCGGCACCGCGCGACGGTGGTCGCGAAGAAGCTGCAGGTGTCGCTGCGACGGCAGGCGTTCCGGAAGGCCGTGACGCTTCCGCTCGAGCGCGTCCACGCGCTCAAGGCGGGCGGCGTCGCGAGCCTCCTCCGCGAGGACGCGGGCGCGGCGGGCGAACTCCTCTTCGGCCTCCTCTACAACCCCTTCCGCGCGACGATCCAGCTCGTCGGCAGCCTCGCGATCCTCGCGTGGACCGACTGGCGGCTCCTTCTCGGCGCGATCGTCCTCCTTCCCCTGGTGTGGTTCAGCCACCGCACCTGGATCGGGCGCATCCGTCCGATCTTCCGCGACCTCAAGAAGCTGCGCGACGAGATCGACGGGCACGCCGCCGAAACCTTCGGCGGCATCCGCGTGGTGCGCGGCTTCGCGCGCGAGGCGGCCGAGACGGCGCGGTTCACGCGCGGCACCGCGATGCAGGCGCGCACCGAGCTTCTCGTCTGGTGGTGGTCGCGCGGGGTCGAGATCGCGTGGGAGGTGTTCGTGCCCGCGGCGACCGCGGGGCTCCTCTGGTACGGCGGCATGCAGGTCGTCGAGGGCCGGCTGACGGCGGGCGACCTCGTCATGTTCCTCACCTACCTGACGCTTCTCCTCGGACCGCTCGAGGTGCTCGCGAACACGGCGACGAACCTGCAGACGGGGCTCGCGAGCCTCGATCGGACGCTCGACCTCCTCGGCGAGCCGGGCGAGTTCGCGGCCTCGGCGCGAAGCGGTCTCCGGAGGCTCGCAGCGGACGAGGTCCGGGGCGATCTCCGCTTCGAGGGCGTGTCCTTCCGCTATCCCGCGAGCGACCGCGCGGTCCTCGACGGCGTCTCGTTCGACGCCCCCGCGGGCACGATGGTCGCGCTCGTCGGCCACTCGGGCGCGGGCAAGACGACGCTCTCGAACCTCGTCGCGCGCTTCCACGATCCGACCGAGGGCCGCGTGACGCTCGATGGAACGGATCTCCGCGACATCGATCTCCCCTCCTTCCGCCGACTGCTCGGGATCGTCGAGCAGGACGTCTTCCTCTTCGACGGCACCGTGCGGGAGAACATCGCGTACGCGCGGCCCGACGCGAGCGACGCGGAGATCGCGCACGCGGCGCGGGTGGCGCGGGCGGATGTGTTCATCGAGCGACTCGACGGCGGCTACGACACGCGGATCGGCGAGCGCGGGGTGAAGCTCTCGGGCGGCGAGCGCCAGCGGCTCGCGCTCGCGCGGGCGGTGCTCGCGGATCCGCGGATCCTGGTGCTCGACGAGGCGACGAGCAACCTCGACACCGAAAGCGAGCGGCACATCCAGGCGGCGCTCGGGGAGATCCTGAAGGGTCGGACGAGCTTCGTGATCGCGCACCGGCTGTCGACGATCCAGGGGGCGGACCTGATCCTCGTGCTCGAGGAGGGACGCGTGGTCGAGCGCGGGACGCACGAGGAGCTGATGCGCTCGAGCGGGCGGTACGCGCGGATGGTGGTGCTGCAGACGGAGGTGGCGGGAGCGGAGGGCGCGACGCCCGACCCCCACACGCCCCGTACCCGCCACGTACCGTGATGGACCCGCTTGTACCCGCTTGAAGGCGGGTACAGCCGTTCGACCGCCGCAACCATCGCTCTCAGAGATACTTGCGACGCCCCGCGCGCGGAACCTGGTCCCACGCGTGGAGTGCGCGGCTCAGGACGGTGTCTGGCAGGGAGCGGGTGGGAAGGCGTGGCCGCACTCGGTGCACACCGCGCCATCCGTCCGCCGCGGATACCCGCACTCCCGGCACGCGCCCCGCGCCCATTGCGACCGCGCCCCGCGCGTCGCGAGGAGCACCGCCCACGGTCCGCACATCCAGAAGAGCACCATCGCCGAGTAGACGAGGCTCAGGAACGATCCCGATGTGCAGAAGCACTCGTGCTTCCTCCGCACCGCAAGGAACGCCAGCGTTCCGAGCGCCGTCTCGACCGCCGTTCCCGCGAAGATCAGGCGGATATGCCGGTCGAGGCCCGACGGATCTCTCCGGCGCCCCGCGCCGACCAGGACGCGGTACCAGATGAATCCACCCGCGATCCAGATGCCGAGCGCGGGAATCCACCCTCCCTGCACCACCATCCAGTACCCGTCGCTAAAGGCGCTTCGGTCGGGGGACGCGAGCGCCAGCGCTCCCTCGACGACCGCCACCCACGCGATCGCGCATCCCGTCGTCGCGACCAGCGAGGCCGCGACCACGCTCGGAACGAGCGACCTCCCCTCCTCGCGAAGCGAGGGCCGACCCACGAGCGGCGAGAGGAAGAGGACCTGCAATCCCGTCCAGCCCGCGAGGATTCCCAGCGGTACCCAAAGGTCGCCCTGGGCGAGTTCGCGAACCCAGCCCAGCGTGAACAACCTGACGTAGTAGTCGATCAGATTTCCGACCGCCGTCCGTGGCAACGTCTCCCCCGTCGCCACCAGGAGCCCCATGGCGAGGGGCGGCCCGACCAGGAAGGCGAGCGCCAGCATGAGCACGAAGAGCGTCGCGAAGGTGGCGAGAAGCCCCTGGAACCGGGGCCAGCCGCGCAGGATCACGCCTCGCTCCCGATCGGCCCCACCACCGCGCCCTCGGCGACCGCGAAGAGGTCGACACCCGCGCGCGGCTCGAACCGCACGCCGCGCGTGAACTTCGAGAACGCCGGCAGGACGAGCGCGCGCCGCGCGCGATCGACGACGAACGCGGGCGCCTCGACGCGCCGCGCGCCGCGCGCCACCGACAGCACCGGATGCAGGTGACCGTGCACCGTCCACGACGCGTTCGCGCCCTCGGGCGGCTCGTGCCGGAATCGCACGCCGCCGAGTTCGAACGCCTCGCCCACGCGGTCGACCATCCACTCGGGCGGCAGCGAGCGCGCGCCGCGATCGTGGTTTCCCTCGACGAGCCGGATCGGCAGCATGCAGCGCGTGCGGAACTCGGCGAACGCCTCGAGTTCGCGCTCGCCGAGCCGGTCGGCCGAATGGGTGAGGTCGCCGACGACGACGATCACCTTCGCACCGGCGCGCATCGCCGCGCGCCAGAGTCGCTCGAGCGTCTCCTCGTCGATCCCATCGACCGACGGCACGCCGAAGCGACGGTACGCCTCCGCCTTCCCGACATGGAGGTCCGCGACCACGAGCGCCCGCTCCCTTCGCAGGAAGAGCGCGCGCTCGGGCAGGAGCTCGAGCTCGATTCCGTCGATCGCGGTGAAGGCGCTCGGCACGGGCGGGATCGTAGCGTTCATGGATCGCGCCGCCGCGCGTCGCGACGCGATCGCGCGCCGCGGCCCGAGCGCCCGCCGCGATCGGAGCGCCCGGTGCGCTCAGCGCGATCGGTGCGATCGGAGCGGCCCGACCGCCCCGCCTTCGCCGACCGTCCCTCCTCCGGCGCGGGGCGCCCCGCCACGATCGCCGCAAGCCGCGCGAGGACACCCTCGGTCGAGAGCGTCGTCCCGAGCCGGTCGGCGACGAGCGGCAGCGCGAGCGGCGTCGGCCGCGCGGTTCGCCGCAGGAGAAGCGGCCCCGCCGCGAGTCTCGCGAGCGTGCGCGCGAGCCGCCCCTCCTCGAACTGCCGGTCGAGCACCTCGCGCTCCGACTGGACGAGGAGGAGGTTCCCGGGATCGAACTCGCGCAGCACGTCGAAGACGAGTCCCGCGCCCGCCTGCACCTGCCGTCCCGACCGCTCGGCGCCCGGGTACTTCTGGAAGACGAGCCCCGCGACCCGCGCGATGTCGCGGAACTGCCGCCGCGAGAGTTCGCCGAGGTTCACCGCCTCGAGAAGGTCCTCGGCGAGCGCCTCCGCGGAGAAGAGCGCGGGAACAAGAAGCTCCTCGAACGGGAACGCCTCGGGCGCGAGGAGCTCGATCCCGTAGTCGTTGATCGACACCGCGAAGGTCGTCGGCCGCGCGCGCGCGAGCCGCAGCGCGAGCAGCACCGCGAGTCCCTCGTGGACGAGCCGCCCCTCGAAGGGATAGAGGAAGAGGTGGTCGCCGTCCTCGGTCGCACAGCGCTCGACCAGCGTCTCGCCGGGCGCGGGCAGCGCCGAGAGCCGCATCTGCTCCTCGAGGATGGGCCGCGCGAGCGTCATCTCGGGTCCGTCGAACGCGCCGCGCCGCGCCTCGTCGAGCGCGCGGCGCACCGACGCCGACAGCGCGGTCGACAGCGGAAAGCGCGAGCCGTTCCAGCGCGGCGTCGAGGTCGCGCGCGTCGTGCGGCGGACGAACGCCGTCATGTCGCGCACCCGCACGAACTCGACGATGTCGCCCGCGAAGAGGAAGGTGTCGCCCGCGCGGAGCCGCGCGATGAACGACTCCTCGATCGAACCGAGCCGCCGTCCACCGACGAGCGCGACCGATATCGTCGCGTCGGCGGCGATCGTCCCGATGTTGAGCCGGTGCAGCCGGCCCGCGCGCGGCGATGCGAGGCGCGCGACGCCGTCCTCGTCCACCCGCACGCGGTGGTACTGCTCGTAGCGCGCGAGCGTGCGGCCGCCCGTGCGCGCGAGCTCGAGGCACCAGTCGAACTCCGCGCGCGAAAGCTCCGCGAACGCCGCCGTCCGGCGCACCTCGTCGAAGAGCGCGTCCGGCGCGAAACCACCGCCCGCCGCGCAGGTGACGATGTGCTGGACGAGACAGTCGAGCGGCGCGCGCCAGCCGTGCCGCTCCTCGATCTCGCGCGCCTCGATCGCGCGCCGCGCCGCGGCGATCTCGACGAGTTCGAGCGCGTGCGTCGGCACGCAGAGCACCTCGCATCGCGCGCCCGGCCGGTGCCCCGAGCGTCCCGCGCGCTGGACGAGCCGCGCGATCCCCTTCGGCGAACCGATCTGGACGACGCGCTCGACCGGCGAGAAGTCGACGCCGAGATCGAGACTCGAGGTCGCGACGACGATGCGCACGCGCCCCTCCTTCACACCCGCCTCGATGCGTTCGCGGTCCTCGCGCTCGAGCGACCCGTGATGGATCGCGAGGGCGTCGCCCCATTCGGGACGCCTCCAGCGGAGCGCCGCGAACCAGCGCTCGGCCTGCGAACGCGTGTTGGTGAAGACGAGGGTCGGACGCGCGGGATCGAGCCACTCGACGAGCGCGTCGAGCATGGTCAGACCGAGATGTCCCGCCCAGGGAAAGCGCTCCACCGAATCGGGCAGGAGCCCCGTGACGGCGATCTCGCGCGGCATCTCCGCGTGGACGACCGCGGGCGCCGATCCGGCCCCGCAGAGGATGCGCGCCGCGTCGTCGACGTTGCGGAGCGTCGCCGAAAGCCCCCAGGTGCGCATCGCGGGCGCGATCCCACGCATCCGCGCGAGCGCGAGCTCGACCTGCACGCCGCGCTTCGAGGCCATGAGCTCGTGCCACTCGTCGACGACGACCGCCCGCACGCCGCCGAGGAGCTCCGCCGACTGCGGATTCGCCACGAGAAGCGTGAGTGACTCGGGCGTCGTCACGAGCACGTTCGGCAGCCGCTCCCGCTGCCGCGCGCGTTCGGACGACGGCGTGTCGCCCGTTCGCGAACCGACCGTGACCGCGAGCCCGCACGCCTCGACCGGCTCGCGCAGCGCGAGCTCGATGTCGCGCGCGAGCGCCCGAAGCGGCGTCAGATAGACGACCGCAAGCCCCGCCGCCGGGCGCGCGACGAGATCGGCGAGCGGACCGAGGTAGGCCGCGTAGGTCTTGCCGCTTCCGGTCGGAACATGCACGAGTCCGCTCTCGCCGCGCGCGAAGCGATCCCAGCACTCGCGCTGGAACGCGTGCGGCGTCCACCCGCGCGATGCGAACCACCGCCCGGGGAACTCGGCCGCCGCGCGCACACCCGTGCCGGCGCCGGCGCCCACATCCACATCCACACCCGCGCATGAACCCGCTTGCGCGCCAACGCCCGCATCACCACGCACCACGCCCCGCCCATCGCACCCGTTCGAAACCTCGCGCACGCGCGACCGCCGAACCGTCGACGACGTCGCCCGCGACCGCACGCGCGACGGTCGCGGAACGACCTCCTCCACCCGCCTCGCGGCGGCGTCGGTGGCGGAACCGAGAGGATCGGTTCGCTCGGGTGTCGGCCTCACCTTCCTCGGCATCGGAGCGCCATGCTAGACGAGCGCCGCAAGAGTGCGGCCACGCATCGAGGCACGCGGCAGACGGCCGCCACCCGAGGTTCGCTCACCAATCCTCCGCGGTATCGCCGCCGCCAGGCTCGACGCGCGTCTCGCCGCTCGCGTCGCCGCTCGACTCGCCCCGACTCACACC
>JBJOHC010000137.1:0-23686 GCA_046047955.1 Planctomycetota bacterium | reverse complement strand
CGCAGGAGGCACATCTCGCGCTCGACCCCCTCGACGAAGACGGGCTCGCGGCCGACGCGCAGGCGATGCCCGCCCGGCGCGGGCGCCACGCGCGCGCTGCGGCCCCAGAGGTCGGTCGCGAGCACCTCGTGCGCGCCGAGCTCGATCGCGATCTCGCGCGGCTCGCCCGTCGATTCGCTCCAGAGGACGAGGACGCTCCCGCGCGGCCCGTCGGCGAGGAGGGCGCGCATCGGCGGCTCGTCCGCGCGACCGATCGGGATCTCGGCGACGAAGTCGCGGCCGCAGAGGCGCGTCGAGACCTGTCGCCACGCGGCGAGTTCGAGGGGCGGGCCCGGGATCGCGGGTGGAGCCGGAACGGGGGAATCGCCTGGAATCACGGACGAATCGCGGTCGCCGACCTCGACCGCGACGGAGTCGAAGCCCGCGCGCCACGCGTCGATCGCACGCAACGCGAGATCGATCGCCCGCGCGCGGTCATCGACGACGCCCGCCGGCAGCGGCACGATGCGCGCCATCCCGAACGGCCCGTTCGGCAGGCCTTCGTACGCCGCGACGCCCGATTCGCCCCACGCGCCGTCCGCGACGACCTCGACGACATGGCGTCCTCGACGGACGGTCCGCTCGAGCGCGGCGTCGACCTCCTCCTCGGGCGACCACGGCACGCCGACCGACGGCCCCGCGATCGCGGCGCCCATCGCACCCGCGAGCGCGTCGATGCGGCGGTCGAGTTCGCCGCGCCGCGGGTCGACCGGCTGCTCGGCGAGGAACCACTGGTCGACCACCTGCCCGAAGGCGAGAAGCCACGGCTCGAGCACCGGCTGCCATGAGGCCGCGGGCAGCGCCCAGAGGGCGAGCGTGTCGCCCGCGTCGATCCGATGCGCGCGCGCGAGCGGACCAGGCACGCCCGCCACGCGGAACATCGCCTCGACCCGCCGCCCGAGCAGGCCGTCGACGACGGGGCGAAGGCGATCGATCTCGTGATCGGGGTCGCGCGTGTCGGTGGCCGTCGTCCAGACGGGAAGGACGACGAACGCGCAGCGCGCGAGCTCGACCGCCGCGCCCACCGAGGCGTCGATCCCTGCAAGCGACGCGCCGAAGCGCGGCGGCTCGTCGGGCTCGAAGGGATCGTCCGGGAGGACGGCGAAGCGCGCCCGCCGCACCGCGACCGTCGCGCCGTCGTCGATGCTGGTGAAGCGCGCCTCGGCCTCGTACCAGCCCGTCGGAAGGGCGGGGATCTCGACCGTCACGGTGCGTTCGCGCGCGAGTTCGAATTCCTGCAGATGGACCGCGCCATCCGACGCGTCGCGCACGCGCACGGCGGCGCGGACGCGCCCGGCGAGCGGGTCGTTGCACCCGACGACGAGCCGCGCGGCCGCGCCGGGCGGCACGATCCCCGAGCGCTCGGCCTCGAACCGCGTCGTCGGCAGCTGCCAGATCTCGAGATCGTCGAAGAACGCGCTGCCGCGGACATCCGTGCGGGTCACGCGGAAGGGCTCGCCCTCCGCGCTCGGATCGCCCGATCCATCCGCCGCAGGCTGCACGACCTCGAGCCAGAGTTCGAGCGACCGCGCCTCGTCGGGCGCCTCGGGCGGCTCGACGGCGAGCGCGCGCCACGCCTCCTCGCTGCGGACGACCGCGGTCGACCAGACCCCGGGCAGCGCGCGGCCCTCGGCGTCGCGGAACCGCGCGCTCACGCGGACGCCCGCATGGACGAGCCCCGCGGTCCGGACCGACGCGCGCACCTCGAGGCGCGCGCCGGGCTCGATCGGAATCCGTCCAGGTTCGGTCGCGAGCACGATCGACGCGCCGTCGACGAGGCACTCGATGGCGAAGCCGCCGTCGCGCCCGCCATCGCGCGTGATGCGGTGATCGCCGAAATCGGGGAGACCTGGCGCGACCGTGCGCGGGCGCGCGGCCTCGGGGTCGCTCGCACCCGTTCCCGCGCCGGTCGGCGTCGGCGTCGAAGCCGGCGCTTCCGTGGGATTCCGGCTCAGGACGCGGTAGAAGCCGATCGGCACGCCGATCGAGAACTCCGCGTTCTCCTCGAAGTCGAACCGCGCGACGAGCCGTCGAGGCAGATCGCCCGTGACAGGGGCCATGCCCGATGCCGACAGGGGCGCCTGCAGCGCGTCCTGCCCGACCGTGTCCCGCCCAACCGTCCCGCTCCACGACTCCTGCGCCGCCTCCGCCGCCCCCCCGATCCACACCGCACCCGCGACGAGCGCGGACACGCGCCCCGCGCGCGGCGCGAGGAGTCGGAACGGTGGCTTGGACGCGGTCACGGCGGCATTCATCGGCATTCTCGGACACCCGCTGCAGTGGTCGACGGTACGGACGGAGCGACCCGATGCGCGTTCGCCGAGCGCGCGATCGCCGAGGCTCCGACCTCCGACCGCCGACCACCGACCGCCACACCCGACACGCAGGCGCGCTCCACCCGTCACAAGTCCCGCCCGCGCCCGCGCGTTTCCCTTCCGCGGCCCGTTCACCGCGATCTCCGACGCCCCCGCGCCGCTTCCCTACCATCGCGCCCGATGATCGACCTCCGCAGCGACACCGTCACCCGCCCGACCGCCGCGATGCGCGCCGCCATGATGGCCGCGCCCCTCGGCGACGATGTCCTCGGCGACGAACCGACGGTCCAGGCCCTCGAGGCGAAGGTCGCCGCGCTCCTCGGCAAGGAGGCCGCGCTCTTCACGCCCTCGGGCACGATGGCGAACCAGCTCGCGATCCGCGCGGTCTGCGAGCACGGCGACGAGATCGTCGCCCACCGGGACAGCCACATCATCCACTACGAGACGGGCGGCCCCGCGGCGCTCTCGGGCTGCATGATCGCGCCCCTCGACGGCCCGGGCGGCCTCTTCGACGCCGCGCAGGTCCACGCCGCGATCCGCCACCGCGACCAGCACAACCCCGTCTCGCGGATGCTCGTCCTCGAGAACACGCACAACAGGGGCGGCGGCACGGTCTGGCCGCGCGAGCGCTTCGCGGCGGTCGCCGCGGCGGGTCGCGAGCGCGGGCTCCATGTCCACATCGACGGCGCGCGGCTGATGAACGCCTGCGTCGCCGAGGGCTGCGCCGCCACCGACTACGCGCGCCACGCCGACAGCGTCTCGATCTGCTTCTCGAAGGGTCTCGGCGCGCCCGTCGGAAGCGCGCTCGCGGGAAGCGCGCGCGTCATCGACCGCGCGCGGCGCTTCCGCAAGATGTTCGGTGGCGCGATGCGGCAGTCGGGACTCCTCGCCGCCGCCGCGATCCACGCCCTCGACCACCATGTCGCGCGCCTCGCCGACGACCACGCCAACGCGCGCCGCCTCGCCGCCGCGATCGCCGCGGTCGACGGCCTCACCCTCGAAATCGCGCCCGACCAGGTCCCGACCAACATGGTCTTCTTCGCCGTCGACGCGCGGCTCGGCGACGCGGCGCGCTTCTGCGCGCGGCTCGCGACCGCGGGCGTCGCCGCGATTCCCATGGGGCCCGCGCGCGTCCGCCTCGTCACCCACCTCGACATCTCGACCGCCGACATCGACACCGCCGCCGCCGCGATCGCCGCCGCCGCGCGCGGCGCCTGACCACGCCCGAAGGACGCCATGCACCACGCCGCCATCTTCGATCTCGACGGCACGCTCGTCGACAGCTACGACGCCCACTTCGAGGCCTGGCGCGGAATCAGCGCGCGCCATGGCGTCGAGGTCACCGTCGACGACTACTACGCGCACTTCGGCCGCCGCAACGAGGATCTCCTCCGCGACTGCTGGCGCCGCGCCGGCAAGGGCGACCTCGACGCCGCGGCGATCCACGCGCTCGACGAGGAGAAGGAGGCCGCCTACCGCGCGATCGTCGCCGCGCGCTTCCCGATCATGGACGGCGCGCGCGAACTCGTCGCCGCGCTCCGCGCCGACGGCTTCCGCACCGCGGTCGGTTCGTCGGGGCCGCCGCTCAATGTCGCGCGCGCGATCGAGGGCCTCGCGCTCGAGGCCGCCTTCGACGCGGTCGTCACGGGCCGCGATGTCGTCCGCTCGAAGCCCGACCCCGAGTGCTTCCTCCTCGCCGCCGAGAAGGTCGGCGTCGATCCCGCGCGCTGCGTCGTCTTCGAGGATGCGCCCGCGGGCATCGCCGCCGCGAAGGCCGCGGGCATGAAGTGCATCGCCGTCACCTCGAAGGGCCACACGCCCGAACGGCAGAGGGACGCCGACCTCGTCGTCCCGAGCGTCCTCCATGTCGGCGTCGCACAGGTGCGCGCGCTCCTCGCGTAGACTCGCGGTCCGTCCCGACCGCGCGAACGACCACGAGCACGACCGAAAGAACGACCGCAAGAGCGATCACGAGGAACACCATGGACCCCCGCTACACGCAGCTCGCCGACCTCCTCGTCCGCCACTCGACCCGCCTCCAGAAGGACGAGCATGTCCTCATCGAGGCGTTCGACATCCCCGTCGAGATGACGGTCGCGCTCATGCGCGCCGCGCGCGCCGTCGGCGCCCACCCGCATGTCGCCGAGCGCTCGGCGCGCATCATGGCCGAGCTCTACCGCGGCGGGGAGAAGGGCCTCGCCGCCTGGGCCGATCACGACCTCCACCGCATGAAGGGCATGCAGGCCTACATCGGCCTCCGCGGCGGACACAACGTCAGCGAGCAGTCGATCGTGCCCGGCGAGCAGATGAAGCTCGCCGCGCGCACCTACTCGAAGCCCGTCCACTTCGAGCAGCGCGTGAACCACACCAAGTGGTGCGTCCTGCGCTGGCCGAGCCCGTCGATGGCGCAGCTCGCGGGCCGGTGCACCGAGGACTTCGAGGACTTCTACTTCAAGGTCTGCTGCATCGACTACGCGAAGATGGACGCCGCGTGCAGGCCGCTCAAGGAGCGCATGGAGCGCGCCGACCGCGTGCGCATCCAGGGCCCGGGCGAGACCGACCTCACCTTCTCGATCAAGGGAATCGGCGTGATTCCCTGCTGCGGCGAATACAACATCCCCGACGGCGAGTGCTTCACCGCGCCCGTCCGCGACAGCGTGAACGGCGTCCTCCAGTACAACACGCCGACGGTCTACAACGGCCAGAGCTTCGAGAACATCCGCTTCGTCTTCAAGGACGGGAAGATCGTCGAGGCCTCGTGCCAGGGCGACAACGCGAAGCTCAACGAGATCCTCGACACCGACGAGGGCGCGCGCTACATCGGCGAGTTCGCGATCGGCTTCAACCCGCACATCACGCACGCGATGAAGGACATCCTCTTCGACGAGAAGGTCGCGGGATCGTTCCACTTCACGCCCGGCCGCTGCTACGAGACCACCGAGAACCACAACCGGAGCGAGATCCACTGGGATCTCGTCTGCATCCAGCGCGCGGAGTTCGGCGGCGGCACCATCGAGTTCGACGGCGAGGTGATCCGCAAGGACGGCCTCTTCGTGCCCGCCGACCTGCACGGGCTGAATCCCGACCGGCTCGCCTGAGCGGGAGCCGCCGGGCCGGTTCATCCGCAGACCTCTGGACAAAAAGGACAGACCCCGGGATGTCCCGGGGTCGTCCCGAAGGTGTCGTCCTGTGTGCCGCGATCGCTCACCGCGCGTCACGCGCGCGCGCGGTGTGCGAGGTCGCGCACGAGATTCATGGCGTCGGTGCCGCGGCGCTCGTCGTCGCGGAAGACGCCGCGGCGGGCGAAGGTGGTCATGCGCGCGTCGTTCGAGCGGACCCCGCGCATGCGCATGCACATGTGCTCGCCCTCGACCATGACGATCACGCCCGCGGCGTCGAGATGCTCGACGAGGGCATCGGCGATCTGGTCGGTGAGCCGCTCCTGCAGCTGCGGCCGCCGCGCGAAGACCTCGACGGTGCGCGCGAGCTTCGAGAGCCCGACGACCCGCCCGTTGCCCGGCAGATACGCGACATGCGCCTCGCCGTGGAAGGGAAGCAGGTGGTGCTCGCACACCGAGAAGAAGCCGATGTTCGTGACCGTGATGAGCTCGCCCGCGCGCTGCTCGAAGGTGCGCGCGAGATGCGTGCCCGCGTCCTCGGAGAGCCCGCGGAAGATCTCGCCGTAGGCCTTCGCAACGCGCTTCGGCGTATCGAGGAGACCGTCGCGGTCGGGATCCTCGCCGATCGCGAAGAGGATCTCGCGCACGGCGCGGGCGATGCGGGGCTGGTCGACGGCGCGGGGCGCGGCGGGCGCCTTCGAGAGGGCGGTTCCAGCCTGGGCCGACGCGCCGGCGCCGCAGCAGCCGCAACCGGCTTCGTCGGTGTCGTCAGTCCCCGAATCGTGGGCGTGGGAGAGTGCGGAGTGCGGAGCGATCATGGCGGTACCCGCAGAGATCGCGGGGTTCGCCGCCACGGATTCAGCCCGCGGACAATTTGCCGCGACGCACTTCGCGGCCCCAACGGAAGTCACGCTCCATCAGGGACTTGGCTTCTTCTCAAACACCCCGTCCGCCGCCTCCTCGAGCTTCCGGTTGTACTCGGCGACATCCTCGTTGACGAGCCGCTCGGCCGCCTGCTTCGCCTTCCCGAGGGCGCTCTTCGCCTCGGGTTCCTCGGCCATGTTCCGTGGCGGCGGCTCGGTGTAGCCACCCCCGCGCGGCTCCTGATAGGTGTCCTCGGCGCAGGCGGGAAGAAGCGCGGCGATCGCCGCGGCGAGCGCGAACGACGCGAAGGGACGAATCGACGGCGGAAGAGTCGGCATCGGTTGCTTCTCTGGATCCTGGCCACGGGGCCGCAGGTCTGACCGCTCGGATGTCGGTCGTCGCGGCGGTCGGCGCGGGGCGTTCGGCGCGGCCTCGCGGCTCTTCGCCGCGCGCCCACGCGATCATTGCGGACGCATGCCGCGCGATGCCGATCCTAGCATCCCCGCTCGGAGCCGATTGGCCGGCTCCGCGCTCCCCTTCGTCAGGCATCGAACACCATGAAGATCCTCTCCCTCCGCACCGCGCTCGCGGCGCCCGTCCTCGCGACCCTTCTCGGCATGACCACCACCACCGCCCTCGGCCAGACCGACTACACGACCGTCCCGCCCGATCCCGCCGAAGTCGAGCAGAGCCTCGCCGCCACGCGCGTCACGCTCGCCGCCGCCGTCGAGGCCGCCGAGAAGGCCGCGGGCGGCAGCGCGGTCGACGCCCGCGCGATGCTCGGCGACGCGGTGAAGTTCGAAGTGACCGTCGCCGCGGGCGGCCTCCTCAAGAAGGTCGTCGTCGACGGTGCGACCGGCGCCGCGAGCCTCCCGACCCTCACCATGGGCTCGGCGATCGCGACCGCGACCAAGGCGCACGATGGCGTCGTCCGCGCCGCGAGCTTCGACTACTCGGCCGAACCGCCGACCGCGACCGTCGAGGTCTACGCGGGCGGCATGTGCCATGTCGTGACCATCAACGCCGCCGACGGCTCGATCGTGAGCGACGAGTCGAAGTCGCGCTTCCCCGGCGTCGCCTTCGAGGGCGAGATCGTCGAACTCCCGAGCGGCCTCCAGTACGTCGACATCGTCGAGGGCGACGGCGCGATGCCGAGCGGCCGCAACGCGACGGTGAAGGTCCACTACTCGGGCTGGCTCACCGACGGCACGAAGTTCGATTCGTCGGTCGACCGCGGCCAGCCGGCGCAGTTCATGCTCGGCGGCGTCATCGCGGGCTGGACCGAAGGCGTCGGCGGCATGAAGGTCGGCGGAAAGCGCAAGCTCATCATCCCCTACGCCCTCGCGTACGGCGAGCGCGGCCGCGGCCCGATCCCGCCGATGGCGACCCTCATCTTCGATGTCGAGCTTCTCGAGGTCACCGAGCCCGCCGCCGCCCCCGGCGGACAGTGAGCGCCGCGAAGACCGCGCTCGATCACGGATGCACGCCGCGGGGCGGACTTCGGTCCGCCCCGCGGTTCTTTTCGAGAAGGCGCCGCCGGTCGTCACTCGGCGGTCGTCCGGTCGACTCCGCCCGAACGGCGATGAGCTTCGAAGCGCACGTGGGTTGAATCGAGTTCTGGGGATGAATCGAGTTTGGGGGATGAATCGAGTCTTGGGGATGAATCGAGTTTCGGCCCGTCCGCGTCGCCCTCGCGCGCCGCGGGCGTCGAGCCGTTCGCGCACCTCCCGTCGCGCTCCAAAAACGAAGAAGCCCGCTGTCGCGGGCTCGTTCGCGGGAGAGAGAAATGTCCGTGTCGCGCGGGGGCCGGGTTCGGCGCGCTCCTGCGCGGGAGAGTCGTGTTCAACCTGGAAGGCGTGATCGCGGCGCCGACCCTGTCACGCCGCGCCGCGATTTCGTGAAAGTCGCGCTCCGCGCGCCCGTCGACCGCGCCCGTCGACCACGTTCAGGGCGCGATCGCGCGTCCCGTATGCTGCGCCCTTCGCCGGCACGAACGCGCCCGCCGCTCCCTCGGACCTCCCATGCCAGGACCACACGCCACGCTTCGCGCGTGCGCGGGCACGCTGCTCGCGCTCCTCGCGCTCCTCCTTCCCGCCGCTCCCGCCGCCGCCCTTCCGCGGCAGGTCGACATCCCGAGCGCCCTCTTCGCGCCACCCCGCGAAGGTGCGGCGCCCGTCGAAGTCGGCGTCCGCTTCGATCTGCACGGGCTCAACGCGATCAACGACGGCGACGAGACCTTCGACTTCACGGGCGTCCTCACGACGCGCTGGCGCGATCCGCGCCAGGCCTTCGACCCCGTCGCCGAGGGCACCGACGAGAAGGTCTTCACGGGCGGCTACCAGTTCAACGAGGTGTCGCCGGGGTGGTACCCGCAGCTCGTCCTCGTGAACGAGGCGGGCGGCCTCGAGAAGAACGGCGTCTCGCTCCGCGTCGCGTCCGACGGAACCTCGACCCTGGTCGAGACCGTGCACGCGGTCGCCAAGAGCCCGCTCGCGATGCGCACCTATCCGTTCGACCGCCATCGCCTCGAGGCGGTGTTCGAGGTCCTCGGCTTCGGCGCCGACGAGGTGCGCCTCGTCGCACTCGCCGAGCCCGTTACGATCGACACCGAAGCGCGGCTTCCGCAGTGGCGGATCTCGGGCGCGAGCGGCGAGGTGCGCGAGCGCACCGCGCGCTACGCGGGCGAAGCGGGCGGCGCGAGCGCGTTCACCGTCACCGTCGACGCCCGCCGCGAGCCCTTCTTCGTGATGCGGCTCATCGTCTTCCCCCTCTCCTTCATCGTGTTCCTCTCCTTCAGCGTCTTCTGGATGGACCGCTCGTCGCTCGGCGACCGGATCAACGTCTCCTTCATCGGGATCCTCACGGGCGTCGCGTACCAGATCGTCGTCGGCGACAAGCTGCCGCACATCTCGTACGTGACGGTCATCCACGGCTTCCTCACGATGAGCTTCGTGACGATGTGCGCGACGGTCCTCGTCAACCTGCGCGTCGGCGCGCTCGACAAGGCGGGACGCTTCGACGCGGGCGACCGCATGGACCGCATCTGCCGCTGGGCGTTCCCCGCCGCGTACCTCGGCATCGTCACCGCGATCGGCGCGATCGCCGCGATCTTCTTCAGTTGATTTCGCGAGAAGCGCGCCGAAGCGGCGCGCTCAGTCCGCCGCGACGCCGCCCGCGAAGCGCGCCTCGATCGCGAGCACCTTCGCGAGGCGCTTCTCGTGCCGCGCCTCGTGCGTGTACTCGGCCGCGAGGTACGCGCGCACCATCTCGGCCGCGACCGCCGCACCGACCGTGCGCCCGCCGAGAACGAGGATGTTCATCGCGTCGTGCTCGACGCCCTGGTGCGCCGAGTAGGTGTCGCTGCAGTTGCCCGCGCGGACGCCCGGGATCTTGTTCGCGGCGACGCTCGCCCCGATCCCCGAGCCGCAGAAGAGGACGCCGCGCGCGACCTCGCCGCGCACGACCGCAAGCCCGAGCGCCTCGGCGAAGTCGGGGTAGTCGACGCTCTCCGTCGAATGCGTGCCGAGGTCGACGACCTCGTGCCCGAGCGCGGCGATCTCCGCCTTCATCGACTCCTTGAGGGCGAAGCCCGCGTGGTCGCTCGCGACGCCGACCTTCACCGCGAGCCTCCCGCGCGGACGCGCGCGAGCGACGCGCGCGCCGCCTCGGCGACGCGCGCGGGCGTGAACCCGAAGTGCGCCGCGACCTCGCCGGCGGGCGCGCTCGCGCCGAAGGAGTGCATGCCGACCATCTCGCCGTCGAGCCCCGCGTAGCGGTCCCAGCCCATCGTGGTGCCCGCCTCGACCGTCACGCGCGCGCGCACGCCGCGCGGCAGCACGCTCTCGCGGTACGCCTCGTCCTGTTCGTCGAAGAGCCGCGTGCACGGCATGCTCACGACGCGCGCGCGGATCGACTCCTGCGCGAGCAGCTCCTGCGCCGCGAGGCAGAGATGCACCTCGCTGCCGCTACCGACGAGAAGCACCTCGGGCTCGCCGCCCTCCGCCTCCGACAGGATGTACGCGCCCTGCGCGCAGCCGTCCTCGCCCGCGAAGCGCGTGCGGTCGAGCGTCGGCAGGTTCTGCCGCGTGAGCGCGATGACCGACGGGTTGTGCGCGTGGCCCATGATCTGCCGCCAGCACGCGCGCACCTCGTTCGCGTCGCAGGGGCGGTAGACGAACATCCCGGGCACCGCGCGCAGTCCCGCGAGCTGCTCGACGGGCTGGTGCGTCGGTCCGTCCTCGCCCACGTAGATCGAGTCGTGCGTGAAGACGTGGACGACGGGCAGCTCCATGATCGACGCAAGGCGGATCGCGCCGCGGCCGTAGTCGCTGAAGATCAGGAATCCCGCGCCGTACGCGCGCAGCCCCGAAAGCGCCATCCCGTTCAGGATCGCGCTCATCGCGTGCTCGCGGATCCCGAAGTGCATGTTGCGGCCCGCGGGCGTCGCGCGCTGGAAGCTGCCCGCGCCCTCGAAGGTCAGGAGCGTCTTCGTGCTCGGCGCGAGATCGGCGCTGCCGCCGATCATCCAGGGCACGCGGCGCGCGATCTGGTTGAGGACGATCCCCGAGGTGTTGCGCGTCGCGTTCCCCTTCGGATCGGCGGGGAACGGGACCATCTCCTGGTCCCAGCCCTCGGGCAGTCCGCCCGCGAGCATCGTGCGCACCTCGTCGGCGAGCCACGGGTACGCCTTGCCGTACGCCTCGAGACGGCGGTTCCATTCGGCGCTCGCCGCGCGGCCGCGCGCACCGAGACGCTCGTCGAATCGCTCGCGCACGCCGTCGGGAACGAGGAACTTCGCGTCCTCGGGCCAGCCGTAGACGCGCTTCGTCGCGCGGATCTCCTCCTCGCCGAGCGGCTCGCCGTGCGCGGCCGCGGTGTCGACCTTCTTCGGCGAACCCCAGCCGATGTGGCTGTCGACGATGATCATCGTCGGCCGCTCGGTCGCGGCGCGCGCGGCGCGGAACGCGCGCGCGAGCTGGCCGAGGTCGTTCGCGTCGCCGACGCGCAGCACGCTCCATCCCGCGCCCGCGAAGCGCGCGGCCACGTCGTCCGAGTAGGCGAGGTCGGTCTTCCCCTCGATGGTGATGCGGTTGCTGTCGTAGATCCAGGTGAGGTTCGCGAGCCCGAGGTGCCCCGCGAGCGACGCCGCCTCGGCCGAGATCCCCTCCATCAGGCAGCCATCGCCGCAGATCGCCCAGACATGGTGATCGAAGAGCTCGTAGCCCGGCCGGTTGTAGCGCGCGCCGAGATGCCGCGACGCGATCGCCATGCCGACCGAGTTGCCGAGCCCCTGCCCGAGCGGACCCGTCGTCGTCTCGACGCCCGCGGTGAGGTGCGACTCGGGGTGACCGGGGCAGCGCGAGCCGAGCTGGCGGAAACGGCGGATGTCGTCGAGCGAGACCGACGGTCCGCCCGCCGCGTCCTCGACGCCCGCGAGATGCAGGAGCGCGTACAGCAGCATCGATCCGTGCCCGTTCGAGAGGACGAAGCGGTCGCGGTTCGCCCACTTCGGCTGCGACGGATCGAAGCGGAGCTCCTCCTGCCAGAGCGCGTACGCGACGGCGGCGAGCCCCATCGGCGCGCCGGGGTGACCGCTGTTCGCGGCCTGCACGGCGTCCATCGCAAGCGTGCGGATCGTCGTGATCGCGAGGTTGTCGATCGCGGGGGTCCCGATGGGCGTGCCGGCGTTCGCGTTCGCGGGCTGGGTCGATGGCGTGGCGGTCGCGGTGGTCACCGTGCGGGCTCCTCGGTCGGATGTCGTTGTCGTCGGCGGCCGTCGTCCGACGGCGCGGATGGTACGGCGATTCGCGCGCGCCTTGGGAACGCGGCGCCGCCCCGCCGCGACAAGCGGGAAACGGCCCACCGACCGCGCCGCGGGGCGACGCGCGCGACGCCTTCGATCCCGGCTCCGATCCATGGAGCATCCGCCGTCACGCGCCCGCGTGCCCGATCGCGCCCGCGTCAGCTGGTCCACGCGCCGAGAAGCGCCTCGAGATCGCCGAGCCCGACGACGCCATCGCCATCGACCTCCGCGCGGCGGGTCTCCCGCCGATCGAGATCGGCGCGCCCCCACTCGGCGAGAAGCAGCGCGAGATCGCGCGCATCGACGCGGCCGTCGGCATCGAGATCGCAGGCGACGGGCGCTGGAATCACGAGCCGCGCGTTCGCCGCGACGCCGCCGAGCACCGTCGTCTGTCCGCTCGGCCACTCGACCGCGAGTTCGTCGACCGTCCGCGCGCCCGCAAGCCCGAAGTGGACGAGATGCTCCGCATTCGTGCGGAATCCCGATCCGCCATGCACCCAGCGCCGCTGCGTCACGCCTCCCGCCACGCACCGCACGACGGCCCCGTAGCCGTGCGGCGCGCAGCGGGACGCATGGTCGGAGACGAGCTCGATGACGAGCGAACCCCGCTCCGCAGGCACATCGTTGCGATAGAGGCGAAGCCCGCCCGCGTTCTGGAGGATCAGGAGATCGAGGTCGCCGTCGCGGTCGTAGTCGAGCGTCGTCACGCAGCGCGCGTCGCCCGCGAGCCCGAGGCCCGTGTTGGCGCCGAGTCGATCGAAGAAGCCGCCTCCGGTGTTCCGGTAGACGTATTCCTGCTCGTTCGCCCACTGCCCCGCGTTCCGGCCGTTGACCTCGACGATGTCCTCCCAGCCGTCATGGTCGAGATCGACCGCCGCGAGCCCCCAGCCCCAGCCGCCGTCGGACACCCCGCGCAGGAGCGCCTCCTCGGTGCAGACGCCGTCGCCGCGGTTGATGTACATCGTGTTCCCGTTGTACATCCCGAGGGTCGGCTTCGTCATGTGGACGCTGGTGACGAACCAGTCGGGATCGCCATCGCGGTCGAAGTCCGCCACGCACGAACCCATGCCGTTGTCGTCGAGTCCGAGGCCCATCGCCTGCGTCGCGAGCTGGAACGATCCGTCGCGGAGGTTGCGATAGGCGCGGCCCGTCTCGAAATCCGCGGCGACCAGGATGTCGGGCCAGCCGTCGCCCGTGAAGTCGACGACGGTCGGCTGGAAGCCCCAGGTCGAGCCGAAGTAGATCGCGCCGCCCGTCGCATCGGTGAAGGTGCCGTCGCCGTCGTTCAGGAAGAGGCGGTTGCCGCCGAGCGAGTCCGACCACGCCGCGACCACGAGGTCGAGATCGCCGTCGAGATCGACATCGCCCCACGCGATGCCGTCGCCGGCGCTTCCCGTCATCGTCGTGAAGGCGACGCCCGCCTCGACCGCGACCTGCGTGAAGGTTCCGCCCTCGTTCCGATAGAGCCGGTTCTTCCCCGCCTGCCCCGCGTTGTTCGCGCTCAGGCCGTAGCTCGTCATGTAGAGATCGATGTCGCCGTCACCGTCGTAGTCGGCGGCCGCGACGCCGTTCCCCGCATGCGCCTGCGCCACGCCCCATGCGGCGGCCCGATCGGTGAAGGTGCCGTCGCGGTTGTTGATGTAGAGCCGGTCGACGCCCGTCCCGCCTCGCGGCACGAGGAAGTCGGGCCAGCCGTCGCCGTCGAAGTCACCGACGCCGATTCCACCCATGATCCACTCGTTGAATCCGGGAACGGCGAGCGAGTTCGGCGCGTGGACGAAGCCCGAGAGCCCCGCGGCGACCGTGGTGTCGGTCAGCGCGATCTGCCCGAACGCCGTGCTGGCAACGAACAGCGCCGCCACGCCCGAGGGCGCAAGCCATACGCACGCGAGCGGCCCAGCCCCGAGCGACATGGTCCCGACTGTACTTCCCGCACACGAAAGGGCAACGCCGAACACATGATTCCCGCCGAATCGGGGAATCGTGCGAGTGCGTCAGCCCCTGGGCGCGCGTGAAGGAGGTTCGACCCGCTGCGCCCCGTCGGGCGCGGACGCCTCGCCGTCGCCCGCGACGGGCATCTCGTCGAAGAGCGCGCGCTGGGACGGCGTGTCGAGATCCTCGAACTGGTCGTCGCGCGCCGCCCAGACGAACGCCGCGAGCGCCGCGCCGCCGATGACGAGCGCGACCGGAAGCGCCACGAACACGAGTTCCATCACCGCCCTCCCTTCACGGTCGGCAGTTCGAACGACGGAATGCGCAGCGCGAGGACGAGCACGGTGAGCCCGCTCAGCGGCATCAGCACCGCGGCCACCAGCGGATTCACGAGCCCAAGGAACGCAAGCGCCCCGCCCACGAGGTTGTAGCCGAGCGACACCGCGAGATTCACGCGGATCGCGCGCATCGTCGAGCGCGCGCCCGCGAGGAAGCGCTCGAGCGGACGCATGCCCGAGGCCGCCAGGCAGACATCGGCGACATGATGCGACGCCTGCACGCCGTCGCGCACCGCGACGCCGACATCGGCCGCCGCGAGCGCCGCGAGGTCGTTCACGCCATCGCCGACCATCACGACGGGACGCGCCCAGTGCTCGCGCCGCACGAGCGCGAGCTTCTCCTCGGGCGAGAGTCCACCGAGCGCATCGGCGGGCGCGAGACCGAGCTCGCGCGCGACGCCCGACACGACGAGCGGATCGTCGCCCGACGCGAGGACGACGCGCCAGCCCGCGCGCCGGAGCCGCGAGACCGTCGTCGCCGCATCCGCACGCACCGGATCGCCCACGCCGACCACGGCCGCGACCCGCCCGTTCACGGCGACCATCACGGGCGCGAGACCCGCGAGTGCGAACTCCTGCGCGCGCGCACGCAGGTCGTCGGACACGATCGCCGCGCGCGCATCCATGAAGCGCACGCTGCCCGCACGCACGAGCCGCGCGCCGACCTTCCCCTCGATGCCGAGCCCGGGCACCTCGCGCACATCGCTCGCGCGCCGATCGGGCGCGCCCGCGCCACCCGCGAACGCGACGAGCGCGCGAGCGAGCGGATGCGCGCTGTGCGCCTCGAGTTCGGCCGCGTCGACGATCGCCTCGCGATCCCCCGCCCAGCGCACGATCTCGGTGCGTCCCTCGGTCACGGTCCCCGTCTTGTCGAGGACGAGCGTCCCCGCGCGCGACGCGCGCTCGAGCACATCCCCCGCCTTCACGAGGACGCCGCGCCGCGCGCCCTTTCCGATCCCCGCGACCACCGCGAGCGGCGTCGCGAGCCCGAGCGCGCACGGACAGGTCACGACGAGAAGCGCGATCGCGCGACCGAACGCCGCGTCGAGCCCGAGACTCGGCGTCCACCAGAGGATCGTCCCGAGCGCGAGCGCGATCACCGAGACGAGGAACCACCCCGCGATCCGATTCGCAAGTTCGACGACGGGCGCCCGCGCATCGGACGCCTCGCGCACGAGTTCGAGGAGCCGCGCCGCGCGCGTCTCCGCACCCGCGACGACGACCTCCATGCGCGCAGGCGCGCCGAGGAAGCGCGCCCCCGCGTAGACGGGCGCGCCGCGCTCGAGGCGCACGGGCACGGATTCACCCGTCAGATGCGCGAGATCGACATGCGCCTCGTCGCTCGCGAGCCGGCCATCGGCGGGCGCCGCGTCGCCCGCCGCGATCTCGACGAGATCACCGGGCGCGAGCGACTCGACGGACACCTCGACGATCCGCTCCCTCCGAACCCCTCCGCCCCCGTCTTCAGCGCCCCTGCATGCAGCGTCCACGCCTTCAGCGCCCGATCCACCGCGACCGATCGCATCGCCGGCGACTTCCGCCTCCACTTCGACTCGCCGCGCCACGCTCGGCACGATCGCGAGGAGCAGTTCGACCTGCTCGCGCGCACGCCGCTGCCGCCCGTACTGGACGAATCGCCCGACGAGGAGCAGGAAGACGAGCATCGCCGCGCTCTCGCAGTAGATCGATCCCGCGCCGCGGATCGTGTCGACGAGTCCCGCGACGGTCGCCGCCGCGAGGCCGAACGCGACGGGCAGGTCCATGTGCGGCGTGCGCGTCCGAAGCGCGAGCCACGCGTTCGCGAAGAAGACCCGCCCCGGAAAGGCGAGCGCCGCCACCGCGAGCGCCACCGACATCCACTGGAAGAAGAGCTGGAACGCCGGCTCCATCTCGGCGAGGAGGCCACCGTAGAGGGCGAACGCCACCGCCATCGCGTTGCTCGCGATCGCGCCCGCGACACCGAGCCGCACGATCCACGCACGGTTCGCCGCGCGTTCGCGCTCGACCGCGTCGGGATCCATGAAGGGGAGCAGCTGGTAGCCGAGCGCGTCGACCTGCCGCGCGATCCGCGAGAGCGCGACCTGCGACGGATCCCACGACACGCGCACGATGCCGCGCGCGCCATCGACGCGCAGGCTCGCGACGCCCGCGACGACCCGCGGCAGCGCCTCGAGAAGCCAGACGCACGCACCGCACCGGACACCGTCGATGCGAAGCTCCGCCTTGCGAAGTCCGCCGCCCGCATCGACCGCGTGCCGCGCGAGGAACGAGCCGTCGTCGAGGAACTCGAACCCGCGCCCCGTCACCTGCGCGGGCGCCGCCTCGACCTCGGCCGCGCGCGCGCGCATCTCGTAGTAGCGCTCGAGTCCGCAGGAGTGAAGCGCGCCGTACACCGCGCGGCATCCGCCGCAGCAGAACTGGAGCGGCTCGTCGTCGCGACGCTCGACCTTCGGCACGGGCAGCCCGCAGTGGGCGCACGCGGGCCCCGCCGCCGACACCGCGACGCCCTCGCCGCGCATGCCGTTCATGGCGCGCTCCTGCAGCAGGGCGGAAGTTCGTCGGCCGTCTCCTCGCACTGCGCCGACAGCGCCTCCGCCGAGACGGGCGCCGACACGCGCAGCGCGCGGACATCGGCGAGCGCGCGCTCGGCCATCGAACTCCGCGAGAACGCCGCATGCACGCCGACGACGAGCATCGCGACTCCCGCCGCGATCGGCGCCGCACGCCCGAACCTCGACAGCACCACGCGCGCGCCGTTCGACGCGACGAGCACCGCGGGCACCGTCCCGAGCCAGAACGCCGCCATCACGAGCGCACCCACGGCCGGCGACGCGCTCGCCGCGGCGATCGCCGCGAACGCGTACAGCCAGCCGCACGGCAGGAGTGGCGAGGCGAGCCCGATCGGCACGCCCCGCCACGCCTGCGGAAACCGCAGCGCGTGCGTATGCACGCGCTGCGCAAGTGCGACCATCCAGCGCGGCACGCCTGCACCCCGCAGGGGCATGCCGAACGCCCGGACGATCGCAACGACCCCGAAGAAGGCGATCGTGAGTCCACCCACGACCGCCGCCACGCGCTGCACGCCCACGAGCGTGCCCGCGTCGTCGACCACCTGTCCGACGAGTCCCGCCACCGCGCCGAGGACGCCGTACGAGACGAGCCGCCCGCCGTGGTAGCCCGCCTGGCGCCACGCCCGCGAGCGACCTTCGGTCCCGATCGCGACGAGCGCGAGCCCGCCGCACATCCCCGCGCAGTGCGCGCTGCCGAAGAGACTCGACGCGAGCACCGTCCCCGCGAGCGCGAGTACGGCGGGATCGAGAAGCGTCGCGACATCAGCCACCGACGCCCCCCTTCGCGCCATCGACGCCGCGCGCATGCGCGAGCGGCCGACGGAAGCCGTCGGTGTAGCGCTCGCCACCCCGCCGGACCTCGACGCGGAACTCCCACTGTCCGCCGAGCGCCGACCGGAAGGTGCCCTGGAAATCACCCTCCGCCGCACGCGCAAGCTCGACCGTCTGCCGCGCCTCCGCCGCGCGGATCGGAATGCACTCGACGACGACCGACTCCGCGTCGATCCGCGCCGCATGCTTGTCCTCGACGACGATCCGCAGCGAACGCTCCGCGCCGCGCGAGTCGACCTCGCCGGTCACGACCCAGCGGAGCCGGTCGTTCGCCGCACGCTGCGCGCGCTCCTCGTCCCACGCCGCCGCCTTGCGGTCGTACCCGGGCTCCATCCCGAGCGGATGCCCGACCACCGCCGACAGCACCGTGGCGACCGCGATCCCGACGGTGAGCGACAGAAGGAGGACGGGTACGAACACCCAGCGGTTCGCGATGAGCCACTTCATCCCGCACCTCCCACCGGCTGGACGACGAGCGGACCCAGGACGCCCACCTTCACCGTGCGGTCGAACCGCGCGGAATCCCCGCCTCCGCCCGCGCCAACCGCGCCCTCCCTCGGCAGCTCCTCGACGCGAAGCCCGATCTCCCGCCGTCCGCGCACGAACTCCCCGGGCGCGCTGCGGACGAAGACATCGACCTCGCCGCTCGCATCGGCGGCGACCTCGACCGAACCGTCGCGCACGAGCCGCACGCCCTCCGCCCCCGTCACCCGGTAGGTGCGCGTCCCGCGCGTCCGGTTGTCGACGCGCAACCGCACGATGCTCTCGACCTCCTCGGTGCCGTCGGCGGCGGGCTTCATCGTGTAGGGGATGCCCTGCGTGCGGAGAATCGCCACGTACGCCATCTCGCGCCTGAGGAGAAGAACCGTGAACCCCGTCAGAAGCACCGCGAGAAGCAGCGGATACACCACGAGCCGCGCGCGGAACCGCTTGCGCGGCGCTCCCTCGATCGCGCGCTGCGAGCTGTAGCGGATGAGCCCCGTCGGCTTCCCGAGCTTCGTCATCACCGCGTCGCAGGCGTCGATGCACTGCGTGCACTGGATGCACTCGAGCTGCAGGCCGTCGCGGATGTCGATCCCCGCGGGACAGGTCTGGACGCAGAGCGTGCAGTCGATGCAGTCGCCCTGCCGCGCGGGCGCCTCGGCGACCGCGGCCGCGTGCCCGCCGCCCTTCCCCTCACATCCCCGGCCGCTCCCGCACCCACCCTTCGCATCGCAGGTGCATCCCGCGGTGTTCGTCTTCGTCTTCGCCTTCGTCTCGCCGCGCGCACTCCCCTTCCGCGCCCGCGGCTCGCCGCGACGGCGGTCGTACGCGACGATCAGCGAGTCCTGGTCGAGGAGCGCCGACTGGAACCGCCCGTACGGACAGACCAGCGCGCACATCTGCTCGCGGAAGAACGCGAAGTCGAACAGCATCAGGAGCGTCGTCGCCGCGAACACCGCGAACGCCACGGGGTGCTTGAACGGCGTCGTCGTGAAGATCCACGAGGTCAGCCGGTCCGCGCCCACGAACCACGCGAGCAGCGTGTTCGCGAGATGCGCCGAGACGACGATGTACGCCGCGTACATGGCGACGCGCCGCCACGCGGGCACCGCGGCCTTCGCGTTCAGCGCGCCCTTCCCGAGGAAGAGCCGCTCGAGCGGCCGGTAGACGAACTCCATGTAGACCGTCTGCGGACACGCCCACCCGCACCACACGCGTCCGAGGATCGCGGTGAGCAGGAAGATGGTCACGAACACCGACAGGAAGAGCAGCCCGAAGAGAAGCGTCTCGGTCGGGCGGAACACCGTCCCGAAGAAGACGAACTTGCGCTCGACGAGATCGAGGAGCACCGTCGGCATCCCGCCGACCTTCGTCCACGGCACGACCGTGTAGACGAGGATCAGCGCCACCGCGACCGCGAGTCGAAGCCGCTGCCAGCGACCCTTCGACGGCTTCGGCCGCAGCCAGCGCCGGCGCCCGTCCTGCTCGAGGGTCGCGAGTACGCGTCCCTCGGGCTTGAGGTACGGACCATGGTCCGCGGCCGGTGCCGCCGCGGCGGCCGCGGTCGAGCGCGCCGAGAGGACGGGAAGTGGGAGCGGGGTTTCCATCACGTTCCTTCCTCTCTGGTCACTGCCCCTGGGCACTCGCGACGCCACCGTCGGTCGCCGATGTCTCGGGCGCCGCCCACGCGGACACGCGGTCGCCCTGCGCCTCGCGCGGAGACGCGGGCTGCGTCCCGCGCAGACTCACGATGTAGGAACTCAGGAGAACGAGCTGCGCCTCGCTGAAGCGCTTGTTCCAGTTGGGCATCCCCTTCGCGAGCACGCCGTCGTGGATCACCCGGTAGATGTCCTCGGGCTTGCGCACGTTGATCCAGAAGTCGTCGGTCAGGTTCGGCCCGGTCTTGCCGCCGCCGTCGGGCGCGTGGCAGGTGGCGCAGTTGGCGCGGAACATGTTCGCCCCGCCGAGGAGCTTCTCCCTCTCGTGCGAGAGCGCGAGAATCGTCTCGGCGTCGGGCTTGAGGTCGCCGAGCTTCGCCGCCTGCATCTCGTAGAACTCGCCGACCTCGGCCTGGTAGTTCTCGTCGAGTGTCGTGCCGACGCCGCCGAGGTGGTAGAAGACGAAGTACGGGAGCGAGAAGAGGATCGAGCCCCAGAAGATCGCCGACCACCAGAACGGCATCGGATTGTCGTACTCGCGGATGCCGTCGGCGTCGTGATCGAGGAGCTTCGCCTCGCCCGGTGCGGTCGGTGTGGTGTGGTCAGACATGGTTCCGTCCTTCGCGCGTCGCGCGCGTGCTGGTCGTCGTGTGCCGGGCGGCGGCGGTCTCGTCCTGCGGGAGGTCGTCGAGCGGGATGCGCGCGTCGCGCCTCCAGCGCGACGACTTCGACAGGACGAGCCAGACGACCATCCCGATGAACACCCCGAAGAAGAAGAGGAGCGACAGTTCGGGAGCGCTCATCCCGAGCATGGAGGGCGTGCCGTTCACTGGCCTCCCTCCCCGGCGGTCGCCGCCGAAGGCACCGCCGCGATCGCCGACTCCGCCTCGGGCGCCGCGACGGGCTTGTCGAGATCGGTGCCGAGACGCATGAGATAGGCGACGAGCGCGATGACCTTGCGGTCACCGAGCCCCGCGGGCCCCTGCTCCTCGACGATCTGCGCGGCGATCCGCTCCGCCTGCGCCCGGGCGAGCGCCGACGCCGACGCCACCTCGGCGTCGCCGTAGGGAACGCCGAGCGCCTTCATCGCGGCGACCGACGCATCGGCCTGCGCGAAATCCAGCGGCTGCTCGAGAAGATGCGCGTAGGGCGGCATGATCGAGCCGGGGCTCGTGTCGGTCGGCTCGTTGAAGTGGCGCACGTGCCAGAGCGGCGACGGGATCTTGCGTCCCGTCCGCGCGAGGTCGGGACCGATGCGCCGCGATCCCCAGAGGAACGGGTGGTCGTACACGAACTCGCCCGGCTTCGAGTACTCGCCGTAGCGCTCGGTCTCGGCGCGCAGGGGGCGGATCATCTGCGAGTGGCAGTTCACGCAGCCCTCCGACACGTAGATGTCGCGGCCGACGAGTTCGAGCGGCGTGTACGGCTCGACGCTCGCGATGCGCGCCACATCGGACTTCCGCGCGAAGAGCGGGATGATCTCGCCGAGGCTCGCGACGACGACGCTCACGGCGACGAGCACCGTGAAGACCATCGGCAGGCCCTCCCACTTCCGATGCCATCGCAGCTGCCCGAAGACGTCGAGCTTGCGCGCGATCGGAAGGACGTAGGTGCGCGGGAGGTCGGATCCGGGAATCGCCGGCTCGATGAAGCCGGGCGACAGCGGCGCCGCCTCGTAAACGGGGACGTCGTAGGTCTTCGGCCGTTTCATCCAGGTGAGGACGAGGTTCGCGCACATCAGGACGGCGCCCGCGAGGTAGAGCGTCCCGCCGACGACGCGGATCCAGTAGTACGGGATCAGGATCGTCACCGTCTCGATGAAGTCGGGGAACTGCAGCATCCCGTCCGCGTCGAACGCGCGCCACATGAGGCCCTGCGTGAGGCCCGCCCAGTAGATCGCGCCGATGTAGAGGAGGATGCCGATCGTCGCCGTCCAGAAGTGGAGGCCGACCCACGAAGGCTTCGCCATCGGCGTCTGGAAGAGCCGCGGCGCCATCCAGTAGAACATGCCGAAGCTCATGAAGCCGACCCACCCGAGCGCGCCCGCGTGCACGTGCGCGATGGTCCAGTCGGTGTAGTGGCTGAGCGCGTTCACGCTCTTCACCGACAGCAGCGGCCCCTCGAAGGTCGACATCCCGTAGAAGGTCACGCCGACCACGAAGAACTTGAGGATCGGATCCTGCGCCACGCGGTTCCAGGCGCCGCGGAGCGTCAGCAGTCCGTTCAGCATGCCGCCCCACGACGGCATCCACAGCATCACGCTGAAGAGCATGCCCAGCGTCGACGCCCACTCGGGCAGCGCCGTGTAGTGGAGATGGTGCGGACCCGCCCAGATGTAGATGAAGACGAGGCTCCAGAAGTGGACGATCGAGAGCCGGTACGAGAAGACCGGCCGTTCGGCGGCCTTCGGGAGGAAGTAGTACATGAGCCCGAGGAAGGGCGTCGTCAGGAAGAAGGCGACCGCGTTGTGGCCGTACCACCACTGCATGAACGCGTCCTGCGAGCCCGCGTAGATCGAGTACGAGCGCGTCCAGTCCGCGGGCATCGCGAGGTTGTTGAAGATGTAGAGGACCGCGATCGCGACGATCGTCGCGATGTAGAACCAGACGGCCACGTAGAGGTGGCGCTCGCGCCGGCGGAGCAGCGTGCCGAGGTAGTTGACCGCGAAGACGACCCACACCGCGACGACCGCGAGGTCGATCGGCCACTCGAGCTCGGCGTACTCCTTCGACTGCGTGAACCCGAGGGGCAGCGTGATCGCCGCCGCCACGATGATCAGCTGCCATCCCCAGAAGTGGATCCTCGAGAGCAGGTCGCTGAACATCCGCGCCTTGAGGAGGCGCTGCGACGAGTAGTAGACCGCCGCGAAGATCGCGTTCCCCGCGAACGCGAAGATCACCGCGTTCGTGTGGAGCGGGCGGATGCGCCCGAAGCTGAACCACTCGAGGCCGAGGTTGAAGCGCGGGTCGGCGAGCTGCAGCGCCGCCAGGACACCCACCAGCATGCCCACGACGCCCCAGAGCATCGAGGCCGCCATGAACTTGCGTGCGATGTCGTCGTCGTAACTGAAGCGCTCGAGGCGGACGCCGGAGGCGATGCCGGCGGGACCGCCCGCGGGCGCGACGGCCGCGCGAACGGCCTGCGTTTCGTCTTGCGTGCTCATGCTGTGTTCTCGCGGGGTGGCGGGGTGCGCCAGATTCCTGAAAAACTGACCTGCGTATCCGTTTGAGGACGCGACGAGAACTCGGATTCGCCCAACCACCTGGCAAGACCGAGATTCGGCGCCGAACGCCCTATTGCGGATATATATATCCGCGTTTCGCTGTTTGCAACCCCAGAAGTTCCCCATCCCAATTTCTCGGGTTCTCGCACCTTGCCGCGCAGAGCCGCCCCACCCCGCGTCTCTTCCCTTCGCCAGGACGGACGGGACATCCGGACTGGCTCGAAGCTCTCTCGCTTCCGAACAGGGACGACTTCCCGGAGGGACACCGAGGAAGTCCATGGATGGCGCAACAACCGACGGGACATCGGTTTGCGTCCAACTCGCAGACGACTCGCTCGCCTGCTCGCGCGGGACACCCCAACGGGTGGCCCGCGCTTTCTTTCCAGGGCCTCGGGAGTTCCCGCGACCGATCTGCCAGACGGTGTCGCATCACCTGACCCTCGACTTCGATCGCGCTTGAATGCCCCGCCGCGAAGTGGCTCGCCGATCGCAGGGCGCCTGCCCTGGCCAG
>JBJOHC010000136.1:0-5989 GCA_046047955.1 Planctomycetota bacterium | reverse complement strand
GGGCGCGGCGGAGGCCGCCATCCGAATCGGTACAGTCCTCGCGTGGACGCGCTCTCCCTGTCCCTCGCCATCGTCGGCGGTGTCGTCGTCGGCCTGAGCCTCGGACTCGTCGGGGCGGGCGGCGCGATCCTCTCGATGCCGATCTTCGCGGTCGTCCTCGGGCACGGGGTCGGCGCGGCGGCGCTCGAGGCGCTGGCCGTCACGGGCGTCATCGCGCTCGTGTCGGCGGTGCGGAACGCGCTCGCCGGTCGCGTCGACTACGCCCGGGCGGCGGCCTTCGCGCTTCCCGGAATGGCGGGAGCATGGCTGGGCGGGCCGCTCGCGAAGTCGCTCGATCCGCGCGCCCAGGCGGCGCTCTTCAGCGCGCTCTCGCTCGTGGCCGCGTGGCGCATGCTCGCGACCGCGCCGCGAGCGGCGACGACCGCGGGACGGGATGCCGACGGCGGCGCCGGACGCGCGTCCCCGCGCACGATCCTCCTCTCCGCGGCGTGCGGCGCGACGATCGGCGTCCTCACCTCGGTCCTCGGCGTGGGCGGCGGCTTTCTCCTCGTCCCCGCCCTCGTCCTCGTGACGCGGGCCGAGATGCCCATCGCGGTCGGCACGAGCCTCGCCGTCATCACCGTGAACGCGGTGGCGGGGCTCGCATCGCACGCACAGGCGGACGGCGCCTTCGGCTCGATCGCCTGGACGCCCGTCGCGATCGTCGCCGCCTGCGGCATCGCGGGCAGCCTCGCGGGCGGTCGACTCGGCGCGCGGCTCTCGCAGCGCACGCTCCGGCGCGTGTTCGCGGCGCTTCTCGTCGCCGTCGCGGTGCTCGTCCTCTGGCGCGGCGCCGCGCGCGGCACCGGCGACCAGCCGGGCGCCGACGCACGCTCCACCGACCGCGTCAGCGCGCCGTCCGAGCCGCCGCCGGCAGACTCCGCGCCACCGTCCGCACGATCCACGCGATGACCGCGATCCCGACGACCGCGAAGAGGGCGAAGACGACGAACCCGCCGCCGAACGCCGGCTCGCGCGGCGCGCCCGCCGTCCCCGAGAGCTGCGCGAGCCGCTGCACCTCGCGCACGACCGTCATGCCGACGACGACGAGGGTCGCTCCCGCGGTCGCCGCCGCGACGAGCGCGCCGTGGAGCCGCCGTCGGACGAGGATCAGGATCCACGCCGCACCCGCCATCGCCGCGCCGAGCGCCGCGACGCCCGTGAACGGCCGCCCCGCGACACTCAGCGCCGAGGTCGCGAAGGCGCCCGACTCGCGCGCGTAGCCGAGCGTCGCGAGAAGCGCGACGCCACCGCCGCCGATCGCGAGAAGCGCGAGCGTCCGCGCCGCGAGCGCGCGGTCGGCCTCGCCCGCGCCGCCGGCCCCGCGCAGCATCTGCCACGCCGCGAGCGCCGCGAAGAGCGGGAACGCGCCCGCGCTCCACATCGTCATGCGGAGCCAGAGCGCGGGGCTCGCGAGCATCGACGCCGACGACTCGTACATCGCCGGCCACGAGCCCGCCGCGAGCGAGACGAGGTGGTTCTCCGCGAACGCGAGCGCGACGTAGACGACGAGCGCCGCCGCGCCGAGACCCGCCGCGGCCTTCGCCGCGCGTCCCTTCGCGAGATGCTTCGCCTTCACGAGGTACATCAGGTAGATCGCGACGATCAGCACGGGCAGGATCGCCATCCAGCGGTTGAAGAGGAGGAGGTTCGCCGTGTAGAAGGCCTTCTGGTAGACCATCTGGATGAAGAGGAGCGGCGCGATGCCTGCGGTGATCGCGCCCGACACCGCGCTCGGCAGCCAGTCGCGCACGACCTTCTCGAGCGACCCCTTCGCGCCCTCCGCCCAGCGGCCCGAGTAGCGCCCCGCGACCGCGGCGCCCGCGACGAAGAGCGTGCCCGCGAGCGCGTAGTTCATGAAGACGACATGGAGGACGAGGGTCGCGACCGCGAGCGCGAGGTAGAACGCGGTCGTCGCGGGGAGCGTCGAGAGGAAGGCGGCGTCGAGCACGCCAGGATCGAGAACTGCCGGATCGAGTTCGGCGACGACCATCATCGCGACACCTCCTCTCGCGCGAGCTCCTGCGCCCTCGGCGCGGGCGCGGTGCCCGCCTCCTCGAGCCAGCGTGCGATCTCGGCGAGCACCGCCGGATCGCGCGATTCCGCCCAGTCCGCGGGCCGCTTCGCATGCTCCCAGCGGATGTACTGGACGACCGCCTCGAGCTCCCCGGGCGTGCCCGCGAAGGGCGGCATGAAGCCCTTCGTCCACTGGAGCTTCGCCACATTCATCCGCTGCTGTCCGAGGCTCCAGCCGCCCATGAGTTCGGTGAGGCCGTTCGTGCCCGACACCGTGTGGCAGATCGCGCACTGGTTCCGGTAGACGAGCCGCCCGAGCGCGAGCTGTTCGCTCGGGTAGTCGGCGCGGTCGCGGAGCGGGTAGGGGTCGTGCACCGTCACGCCCGTCTCGCGCAGCGACGCGATCTGCGCGGGCGTCGTCGCGTTCGAGTAGAGCGTCTCGCGCACCGAATACGGCTTGCGCACGCCCTCGCGCACGAACTCGCCGCCCGCGGTCGCGCCGAAGGCGAGCGCCGCGAGAAGCGTCGCGGTCGCGCCGTTGATGTAGAGCCTCTGCCGCCAGAGCCCGATCACCGCGTAGCCGCCGATCAGGGCCGACGCGCCCGCGGCGATGTTCAGGAACATCGTCATCGTCATCGAGCCGCCCATGATCCACGAGCGGCTGTCGGCGGGCATCGCCATCACGAACCAGCCGCCGAGGACGGGCATCGCGAGCATCGGCAGCAGGAACAGCGAGCATCGGTTGATGAGACGCGTGCGCTCCTCGCGCGAGAGTCCGGGCATGGCGTTGATCACGATCGCCGCCCCGAGCCCCGCGAGGACGAGGCACACGACCGTCCGGAAGAGGAGGCTCGGCCAGAAGGTCGGGTTGAAGAAGCCGTCCCAGACCGAATGCGTCTCGGTCCAGGCGCCGGGCGTGAGCTGCCAGGAGAGGATGCCGTTGATCCAGAAGAGGCTGCCCCAGCCCGCGACCGAGTAGATCGCGAGGAGCGCGAGGCGCGCGCGCGGCGCGAGGTGGTCGCGGTAGCGGAAGAACGCGTAGCCCGCGACGACCTCGAGCCAGAAGAAGATCCACTCGGTCGCCCAGATCCAGTGGAACTCGTCGACCATGAGCCCGATCGTCTGCGGCGAGACCTGGATCGAGGTGAGCCACATGCCGACGCCCGTCAGCGCGCCGACCACGAAGGAGAGCAGGATGAGGACGCGGAAGACCGATCCGACGAGCCGGTCGGCGAGCGGTTCGCGGCCCGTGATCCCGAGCCACTCGAACCACCACATGAGGAAGCCGCCGCCGATCGCGAACTGGGCGAGAAAGACATGGAAGATGCCGAGACCGCCGATCGCGAGGCCCTTCATGACGGGGCCGTAGTCGTTCACGGGGTAGACGGCGGGCAGGTACGCGCTCGGGTCCATCGGCGGAATGTAGCGTTCGGGGCGCGGCGGGCGGTTAGGCTAGGGTCATGCTTCGATCCGCTCTTCGCGCCGCGGCGCGGTGCGTCCGGCCCCGGTTCGCGACGCTCATCCGACGCATGCCGCTCGTCACGCTTGCGGCGATCGTTCCGTCGGCCTTGGCGTCGGCCTTGGCGTCGGCCTTGGCGTCGGCCTTGGCGCCGGCCTCGACCTCGGCGTCGCGCGCGATCGCCGTCGACGCCGCCCCCGACGCCGCGCCCCCGAACATCGTCCTCTTCCTCGTCGACGACCTCGGGCAGCAGGACGCGTCGGTCCCGATGCTCGCCGAGGCGAGCGCCCTCAACCGCCGCTACCGCACGCCGAACCTCGAGCGCCTCGCCGCGCGCGGCGTGCGCTTCTCGAACGCCTACGCGGCCGCGCCCGTGTGCACGCCCTCGCGCACCGCGATCCTCACGGGCCAGTCGCCCGCCCGCACCCACATCACCTACTGGACGCTCCACAAGGACACCGACAACTCGTCGCGCCATCCGACGCTCGAGGCGCCGAAGTGGGCGGTGAACGGCGCGCAGCCCGCGCCGACGAACCTGCCCGAGGTGCTCCGCGCCGCGGGCTACCGCACGATCCACGCGGGGAAGGCGCACTGGGGCGCGCGCGGGACGCCCGGGGCCGATCCCCTCGCGATGGGCTTCGATGTGAACATCGCGGGTCACGCGGCGGGTGCCCCCGGCAGCTTCCTCGGCACCGACCACTTCAAGGACAACGGCCGCAAGCAGCGGGGGAAGGTCGCGCCCGCCGACGCCGAGCCGAGCGTCTGGGATGTCCCCGGCCTCGAGAAATGGCACGGCGACGACATCTGGCTCGACGACGCGATCGCGCGCGACGCCTGCGACGCGATCTCCGCCGCGGTCGCCGACGGAAAGCCCTTCTACCTCTCGCTCGCGACCTACGGCGTGCACGCGCCGATCATGCGCGACGCGCGCTTCGTCGGCGACTACGCCGATCTCGACCCGACCGAGGCCGCGTACGCGAGCATGGTCGCCGCGTACGACGAGGCGCTCGGGCAGGTCGTCGCGCGCTGCGAGGCGCTCGGCGTCCTCGACCGGACGGTGATCGTCTTCACGGGCGACAACGGCGGCCTCTCGGCGCACGCGCGCGGCGCCGCGCCCGACGGGAAGAAGGCCCACACGCACAACGCGCCGCTCCGTTCGGGGAAGGGCTCCGCCTACGAGGGCGGCGTGCGCGTGCCGTTCGTCGTCGCGGGTCCCGGCGTCGCGCCGCGCGCCGCGCCCGTCGATGCGCCGATCGTCGGCACCGACCTCTATCCGACGATCCTCGCCCTCGCGGGACTCGCGCCGCCCGAGGGCCACGCGCTCGACGGCGTCGACCTCACGGGTCTCCTCGCGCGTGGCGCGGCGCCCGCCGAGCGCACCATCGTCTTCACGCAGCCCCACAAGTGGGGGCCGACGGGCCCAGGAATCGAGCCCTTCACCGCGATCCGCCGCGGCGACTGGAAGCTCCTCTTCTTCCACGATCCCGCCCGCGCGGGCGCGCGCTACGAGCTCTACGACGTCGCGCAGGACCCGGGCGAGACCCTCGACCTCGCGCCGCGCGAGCCCGCGCGTCTGGCGGCGATGGTCGCCGAGCTGCGCGCCGAGATCGCGCGCACGGGCCTTCAGCTCTCGATCGACAAGGCGACGGGCGCGCCCGTCACGCTCCCCGAACCCGCCGCGGGCGACGCGCCGTCGTCCGCGGCTCCGAACGCCTCCTGACCCGCGCGCCGCGCGCGAGGAATCCCCATGGAACACGCCCAGCGACACCTCCCCGACGGCTACCTCATCCGCCTCATGCGCGACTCGGACCACGCCGAGATCTCGGCGATCTGCGCGACCGTCTACCCGACCGAACGCCCCTACACCGAGGAGGAGCTCCGTGCCCACCACGCGCTCTTCCCCGAGGGGCAGTTCGTCGTCGAGCACACCGAGTCGGGCGCGGTCGCGGGCGCCCACTTCACGCTCGTCGTGAACATGACGCACTTCCATGTCGACGACTCATGGGACGAACTCACCGCGGGCGGCACCTTCACCGACCACGACCCCGAGGGGCACACGCTCTACGGCGCGGACCTCTTCGTCCATCCCGGGCACCAGCACCACGGGCTCGGGCGCGCGCTGACCGAGGCGACGCGTGGGCTCGTGCGCGAGCAGGGGCTCTGGCGGATGGTCGGCGGCAGCCGCATGCCGGGCTACGGCCGCGTCGTCGGCACCATCGAGCCGGACGAGTACATCGCGCGGGTGAAGCGCGCCGAGGCGACCGACCCCGTCCTGACCGCGCACCTCCACGACGGCTGGGACGCGATCACCGCGATCCGCGGCTATCTCCCGCACGACGAGGAGAGCGCGGGCTGGGCGGCGGTCATCCAGTGGGTGAACCCCGAGGCGCCGCCGCCCGCGGCGTTCGACCTCTCGCGCATTCCGCGGAAGGGGTGACGCGGTCCGCGCACGCGGCGCGCGATCCCGTTCAGCCG
>JBJOHC010000135.1:0-8710 GCA_046047955.1 Planctomycetota bacterium | reverse complement strand
GGCGGGGCCGCCGTCGCGGACGAGCCGCATGTGTCGGTTTCCGGGCGCGAGGAGGGCGAGTCCGCACTCGAGCGTGTCGCCGTCCTCGGCCTCCTTCACGCGGATCCTGCACAGGCCGTCGAGTCGATCCGCAAAGGCGCGGGTGAAGCCCTCGGGCATGTGCTGCACCATGACGATCGGCGGGGCGTCGGCTGGGAGCGCGGTCAGTACGGTGCGGAGCGCCTCCGTGCCGCCCGTCGAGGTTCCGATCGCGACGAGGCGATCGGTCGGTCGCGGCCGCGAGACGAGCGGGGCTGGAGCCGCGGCGGCGGTCGGCGGGTGGAGGGGTGTCGCGGCGGCGCGGTCGGGACGCGTCGGAAGCGTCGGTTGCGCCGATGGCGTGGAGGCGGTACGGGTGGCGCGTGGATGCGAGGTGACGCTCGCGCGCACGAGTTCGGCGAGTCGGGCGGCGACCTCGCCCACCGAGAAGTTGCCGCCCGGCTTCGAGACGACCTCGAAGGCGCCCGCGTCGAGGCATTCGAGCGCCAGCGTGCATCCGCTCGGCGTCACCGAACTGCAGATGATCGTGGGTACGGGGTGGAACTTCATCACCTTGCGGAGGAAGGTGAGTCCGTCCATGCGCGGCATCTCGATGTCGAGGATGAGGCAGTCGGGCCTCAGCGCGAGGATCTTCTCGCGCGCGGCGAAGGGATCGGCGGCGGTCCCGACGACCTCGATGCCCGGCTGGCGAGAGAGCTGCGTCTGCAGCACCTGGCGCACGACGGCGCTGTCGTCGACGACGAGGACGCGGGCGTTTCTGGCGATCGCGGACGGCATGCGCGGGAGCGTGGTCGTCGGGTCGGGCATCGGGAAAGGCCTCTTCGCCGATCGGTCACGCGGCGGCGTGGTGGCGGCAGGTGATCTCGAGGCGTTCGCCCTCGGCGTCGAGGATGCACCGGGTCGCACCGCTGCCGTCACGGAGTGCGGACTCGGGCGGGATCGTCTCGGGGAGCCCGAGCGAGAAGCGGCAGTCGTCCCCGCCGAGCGAGGAGAGGACCGAACCCGCGACGATGTTCGCGAGTTCGCGCAGCGCCTCGTCGGCCTGCTCGTCGCGGATCTCGGCGGCGTCGCAGCCGAGGAGGCTCGCCGCGAGGTTGCGTGCGAAGGCGCGCGAGGCGTGGAGGCCGACGCGGCCCGACTCCGGGCCGTGGAAGCGGATCTCGGCGGCGATCTCCGCTTCGGGGAGCGCGTCGGGGCGCTCGGCCGGGTCGGCGAGCACGAACGCCGTGCGTTCGAGGGCCTCGATGGCGAGCGTCGCGAGGCGGTTCGGATCGAGTGATGGAAGATGATGGTCGTTCATCGTGTGGTTCCGTCGACTGGCGTTGCGGCGTTCCGCATCGCGTGGCGCGCGTCGGTCGCGCGATTCCCTCGATGGCGCGGCGGCCCGGGAGCGGTCAGGTTGGCTTCACGCCGAGCACCTCGCCGATCAGTCGGCAGAGATCCTCGGGTTCGAAGGGCTTCCGCAGCGTGCGCTCGACGCCGAGCGCGCGCATCCGTTCGAGCCGCTCGCGGTTCGCCTCGGTCGAGACGACGACGACGGCGACATCCTGCAGGTCGTCGCGCTTGCGGAGTTCGGTGGCGAACTGCTCGCCGTCCATGACCGGCATGTTGAGGTCGAGGAGGACGAGGTCGATCCAGACCGTCTCGAGCACCTCGAGCGCCTCGAGCCCGTTGCCGGCCTCGAAGATGCGGTCCTCGGGAACGCCCGCGAGCTTCACGACCTTCTTGATCGCGGCGCGAAGGATGGGCGAGTCGTCGACGATGAGCACGTGGCAGTGGAGCGGAGCGGTCATGCGGTCCTCCTGAGCGGGCGTTCCTCCCGCGGCGCGGTACGGTCGGGAAGCGTCGCGGCGAGGACGCCGGCGACGAGCGACTCGAGCTCCTCGCGCGAGGTGCCGAGTCTGCTTCGGACGCCCGGGTCGAAGCGGTAGAGCAGTCCGTCGCAGCCGATCCCGAGGCCCGCCCAGCGCGCGACGCAGTCGGCGGCGTGGACGATGTCGGTCGTGTGCGAGAGGGGGGCGTCGGATGGTTCGTGGTGGTGCCGGATCGCCGCGACGATCGGATCGGGCAGACGCCAGCGCGTCGCGAGCATCGCGCCGAGCTCCGCGTGGTCCGCGCCGAAGATCTCGCGCTCGTAGGCGAGGAAGGGGCGCGTGTCGGCGAGGGCGGCGACCGACTCGAGGGCGTCGGGGCCGGCGAGGACATCGATCGCGAGCTTTCCGATGTCGCGGAGGAGCGCCGCGACGAAGCAGAGTTCGGCGTCGCCGCCATGGGCCCGCGCGAGCGCATCGGCGGCGAACGCGCCGCCCATCGCCGACTGCGAGAGCGATCCGCGGCGGAGTCCGTACGAGCGGCCCGCGTCGGCGAGGAGGCTCGAGGCCTGGGTCTCGAGTGCGATGCGGCAGAGTCGCCTCGCGCCGAGCCGGCGGATCGCCTCGGGCAGTCCGAAGACCTTGCCGGGCGCGGCACACGCGGCCGAGTTCGCGAGGCGCAGGACGGATGCGGCGACCGCCTCGTCGGAGCGGACGATGCGCTCGACCTCGCGGAGGTCGGCGTCGGTGCCGCCGCCGGCGAGCATCGCGATGAGGCGCGTGCCCGTCGTCGGGAGGGCGGGCAGCCGCTCGAGGGCGGCGATGGCGTCGGTCAGCGTGGCCACAGTGGGGACTCCTTTCCCTGGGCACGGACGGTGACGCCGCCATCCGAGAGCCGGAGGGTCAGCGTGCGGCTGTGCTGTCCGCCCGTATCGTCCGCCGCGAGGAGGAGATTGAGCTTCCAGAAGATCTTGCGGAGGATCGTCCGGTTGCGCTGGCCGATGCGGAAGTGGCCGTCGTCGGCGAGGACTTCGGCGCCGCCCGCGGCGCAGAGGACGAGACGCTCCTTGCGCGCGCCCGCCGCCGCGAGGCGCTCGAAGAGGAGCGGCACGCCGAGGTCGCCGAACATCGCGGGATTCGCGGCCGCCTTCTCGGGACTGACGGTCGACTCGGGCAGCATGAAGTGGAGCATGCCGCCGACCTTCGCGACCGGGTCGTAGGCGGTCACGCCGATGCACGAGCCGAGCGCGTAGGTGACGATCGTGCCGTCGGGACCGCGGCAGGCGGCGACATCGGCGACGCCGACGACGGTCTTGGGGCCGTCGTTGCGGCGGGCCGCGTCGAACGGCAGGGGAATGGATGGGCTCCTCGACATCGTGGGCCTCGGTGGGACTCGCGGCGGACCGCGCGGGGGGACTTCAGCGGAGATAGACGCTCGCGGCGGCGGCCTTGAACGGGACATCGAGGCCGGAGAGCGTCTCGGCGCTGCCGACGGCGAGGACGCCACCGGGGCGGATCACGCTCGCCATGCGGGTGACGATGTCGAGCCGCGTGTCGCGGTCGAAGTAGATCATCACATTGCGGAGAAAGACGACATCGAACGGACCGAGTCCCGCGAAGGGCTCGACGAGGTTGAGGCGCCGGATCTCGACCATGCGCCGGACCTCGTCCTTCACGCGCCAGACGGTGCCCTTCGCTCCCGCGGACTTCTCGAGGAAGCGGGCGCGTCGCTCGGGCGAGAGTCCCGCGAGCTGCGGCTCCGTGTAGGTCGCCTCGCGGCAGCCGGCGAGGGCCTTGTTCGAGAGATCGGTGGCGAGGATGCGCACCTCGAAGCCGCTCGATGGCGGCAGGAGTTCGAGCGCCTGCATCGCGAGCGAGTAGGGTTCGGCGCCCGTCGAGCAGGCGGCCGACCAGATCCGCACGCGCCTCCCCGGAACCGAGAGCGTGCCGCGGGCGAGCGGCGCGTAGAGCTCGCGCTCGAGGAAGGCGAAGTGCGCGGGGTCGCGGAAGAAGCTCGTGACGTTCGTCGAGAGGATGTCGAAGAGGACGAGCATGTCCTCCTCGGACGGGTTGCGCTCGAGGCGCCCGACGAACTCGTCGATCGTGCCGCCGCCGTTCTTCCGGAGGTGCGAGGCGAGACGGTTCGCGACGAGCGGCATCTTGCGCTCGCCGAGCGAGAGACCCCAGCGGCGGCGCGCGATGGCGGCGATCCGTTGGAAGGCGGGTTCGGTCAGGGTGGACATCGTGGGCTCCGGTCGTTGCGTCTCGGTCGGTTCGGTCGTTCTGCCGCGTGCGCGCATCGCGCGGGGCGCGGTCGGCGGCTCAGGCCGCGAGGCGCTCGCCCGCGTCCTTCATCGCGCCGGCGATCTGCATGCGCTCGCGGATCCCGATCACCTCGCCGATCTCGAGAAGGACGATGACGCGGTCCTTCACCTTGCCCATGCCGAGGATGTAGCGGAGCGGGATCTCGCAGCCGAATTCGGGCGCGGGGTCGATCGCCGAGGGCGGAATGTCCTGGACCTCGCGGACGCTGTCGACGATCGCGCCCATCACGGTCTGCGAACCGTCGTCGCCGCCCGCCTCGAGGACGATGACGCAGGTCTCCTTGGTCGCCTCGGCGGCATCGAGGCCGAAGCGCAGGCGAAGGTCGATGACGGGGATGATCCGTCCGCGCAGGTTCATCACGCCCTTCACATAGGAAGGCGTCTGCGGGAGCGGCGTGATGGCGATCAGCCCGATGATCTCGCGCACGCGGAGGATCTCGACGCCGAACTGCTCGTCGCCGAGGCAGAAGGAGAGGAACTTGTGCTCGTTGGCGCCGCGGTGGTCGCCGGTGGCGTTGTTGCGTTCGATCATGGCCATGGTCGGTTCCCTCAGGCGGATGGTTGCGTGGTTGGAGTCGTGGACTGGTGACGGCGCGGCGGAGTCGACCGCTCAGCCGGTGGCGGGTGTGGCGGCGGCGTCGAGCAGGCCGCCGACATCGACGATGAGTGCGACGCGGCCGTCGCCGAGGATGGCGCCGCCCGAGACGCCGCGGATCGACCGCTGCGACTCACCGAGCGTCTTGATGACGACCTGCTGCTGTCCGAGGATCTCGTCGACGAAGACGCAGCCGCGGCGCTTGCCGTTCTCGAGGAGGAGCAGGAGTCCGTCGTGCATCGCCTCGGCGCCTTCGTCGAGGCCGAACACGCGGCGGAGGCGGTAGATCGGAAGGAGCTCGTCGCGGACGCGCGCCATCTCGCCCTTCCCGAGCACGGTCGAGAGTTCCGACGCGGTCGGGCGGAACGAGCGCTCGATGTTCAGGGTCGGCACGATGTAGCGCTGCGAACCGACGCGCACGACCATGCCGTCGATGATCGCCATCGTGAGCGGCAGGCGCATCGAGAAGACGGAGCCGCGGCCCGTGACCGAGCGGATCTCGACCGAGCCGCGCAACGCCTCGATGTTGCGGCGGACGACGTCCATGCCGACGCCGCGGCCCGAGATGTCGGTGATCTTCTCCGCGGTCGAGAAGCCCGGGAGGAAGATGTAGTTGAAGACCTCGGCGTCGGGGATCTCGTCGAGGTTGCGCTGGCCGTCGATGAGGCCGCGCTCGAGGCACTTCCGGAGGATGCGCTCGCGCGAGAGGCCGCGGCCGTCGTCCTCGACCTCGATGACGATCGAGCCGCCCGAGTGGAACGCGCGGAGGCGCAGCGTGCCCGTCGGCTCCTTGCCCGCGGCGCGACGCTCGTCGGCGGGTTCGATGCCGTGGTCGCATGCGTTCCGGATCATGTGGACGAGGGGGTCGCCGATCTCCTCGACGACATTCCGGTCGAGCTCGACATCCTCGCCCTCGACCTCGAGCTGGATGCGTTTGCCGGCCTTCGCCGAGACGTCGCGCACGAGGCGCGCCATCTTCTGGAAGGTCGCTTTCAGCGTGACCATCCGCAGGCTCATCGCCGTTTCCTGGAGGTCGCGGACGATCTTCCCGAGGTGCGAGAGGTTGCGCTGAACGCGCTGGTCGGCGACGCCGCTGACGATCGGGTCCTGCACCACCATGAGCTGCGCGATGACGAGCTCGCCCACGAGGTTCACGAGGTTGTCCATCCGCAGCGTCGAGACCTTGACGGCCTGGTCGCCCTTGATGGCGGCGCTCGTTCGCGGGAGGGAGGGTTCCGCGGTGGAGGGCTTCGGCGAGGCGGGCGGGGTCGGGGAGGCGCCGTTCGCGGATTCGCTGGTGGCGATCTCGGGGGCGGCGGCGGCGGTGGCGGGTTCGGTCGCGGGCGCTGTGGTCGTGGTCATCGCGGCGGGCGGCGCGGCGGGCGACTTCGCGGCCTGGACCGGCGCGTTCTCGCCGCGGCAGGCGGCGTCGAGGCGGGCGACGAGTTCCGCGAGCTCGCGCTCGTAGGGCGCCTCGCCGCCCGAGAGCATCCCGATCAGCTGGCCAAGCAGGTCGGTCGAGGCGAGGACGAGCTCGAGCACCGCGGGAGAAAGCGCGATCTTCGAAGAACGCACCTTGTCGAGGAGGAACTCCGCCGCGTGCGCGACCTCGACGATGCGGGGCAGGTTGAGGAAGCCCGCGACGCCCTTGATCGTGTGGAAGGCGCGGAAGACGACATTGACGAGTTCGGGGTCGGTGTCGCCCGACTCGAGCGCGAGGACGGCGTTCTCGGCGTTCGCGAGGTGTTCGCGCGCCTCGAGGGCGAAGTCGGCGGTGTTGTCGTCGGCGTGGGAGAGGTCCATCGCGACGCGGGCGTCGCTCGGAGGGGTGGGCGCGGGCGCGCTTCCGGTGGGGGGCGCGACGGCGTCGCCCGCGGTCGCGCGGGTCTCGGCGTGGGGCGCCGCCGCCGAGGTCGGCATGGCGGTGATGGCCCGTCGGACGGCGGTCGTGTCGGGTTCGGGCGACGAGGGGTCGCGGGCGAGCGACTGGGTCAGCGCGCGCATCCAGTCGCAGGTGGCGAGGAGCGCGTCGGTCGGAGCTTCCCCCGCGACGGCATCGAGCCGCGACTCGAGCTCGTGGCAGATCGACTGCGCCTCGGAGAGCGAGAGGACGCCGCATTCCCCCTTCAGCGTGTGGATCCGACGGCGGATCTCGGCGGCGATGTCGCCGGCGAAACCCTCGTGCTCGGCGCGCACGGCGAGATGCTCGATCTCGGGCAGCATCGCCTCGGTGCTCGCGACCCATGCGGCGAGGAGTTCGGGGTCGGCGGGCTCGTGGGGTGGGGCGTCGAGCCGCTCGCAGGCCGACTCGCAGGCGCCGATCGCCGACATCAGCGTCGTGAAGGCGCGCTCGACATCGTCGACCTGCCGGAGGACGAGCTGCTCGGCGAGCGAGGCGGCGTCCTTCGACCAGGTCTCGACTTCCGTCGCCTGCTCGCGGCGCGCCTCGTCCGCGACCTCCTCGAGAAGACTCCCGAGCGCGACGAGACCGGGAAGGTCGGACGCGTCGGTGAGGTTGGCGGCCTTGCTGGCTGCGTCGATCGAGGCCTTGAGCCCCATGGGGACACCTTCCGTCGAATGCCTGAGGGATGCGGCCGCGCGCACCTCGCGCGACCCGCGGAGCGAACTCCGCGGCAGGGGGATCGGCGCCCGTTCCCGTCGAGTCGAGTGGAGGGTTCCGATCTCGCGTCGAAGGCGGCGATTGGGGAACTCGCCCGATCGGCGCAGCGCGCGCCGATGGCGGGCCGAAACTAGAGCGTCGCGGTACATTGGGTCGATACCCGAGCCCATGTCGACGGGCGTCGAGTGCCATTCCGCCATGTCCAGCGACACCGCATCCGACGCTGCATCCGATCACGCGACCTCTCGCGACTTCGATGCCGCGCGGCCGCTTTTCCGCATCGATCCCGGGTGGCCGTTCGTGATCGGGGGCCTGCTCCTCGTGGTTGCGGGCGTTCTCATTCCAGCGCAGCGTGAACTGCACGATCTCCGCGAGGCGGTCGAGGTGCAGCGCGCGGTCGAGGATCAGTCGGTGCGGCAGCTGGCGGCGTACGACCGCTTCCTGAACGACCTCGAGCGCGGCGAGCCGCAGCTCGTCAAGCGCCTCGCCGCGAGCCAGCTCAACCTCATGCCGGTCGGCGAGCGGCCCTACATGTTCGCCCCGACCGTCCATCGCACGGTGACCGACTGGATCGAGGCGTCGGAGCCGCTTGAACTTCCCGAGCCCGAGGCCTACCCGGACACGCTCCTCTCGCGGCTCTCGCAGGGGCCGCGGCGCCTGTGGGTCCTCGCCTGCGGCGTCTTCCTCACCTTCGTCGGGCTCATGCTCGGACCGACTCCGACTGGTCTTGCCGCCGTTCGCGCGGTTCGCCGCGTGGATCGGGCGGAGGCGGGTTCGTCGCGCGGGGCTGCGGTGCGTGCGATCGGCGCGTCCGGTTCCGGGAGCGCGGTCGGCGCGGCCGACCGTGATGCGGCGGACGCGGGTGCGACGGTTGAGGAAGTCGCGGTCGAGGATGAGGTCGAACTCGAGGACGAGGCCGAACTCGAGGACGAGGCCGAGCTCGAGGACGAAGCCGAGCTCGAGGACGAAGCCGAGCTCGAGGACGAAGCCGAGCTCGAGGACGAGGCCGAACTCGAGGACGAGGCCGAACTCGAGGACGAGGTCGAACTCGAGGACGAAGCCGAACTCGAGGACGAGGCCGAACTCGAGGACGAGGTCGAACTCGAGGACGAGGCCGAACTCGAGGACGAAGCCGAGCTCGAGGACGAAGCCGAAGTCGAGGATGAAGCCGCGGACGAACTTGAAGCGGTCGAGGATTGTGACGAGGCCGAGTCGCGAGCCTCCGTCCTCGGTGCCCCCGTGCGCGAGGATGCGACGCCGACGGCGGAGACGCCGCGTTCGGCGACCGAGATCGCGCGCGAGTCGCGTGCCGAAACGGTCG
>JBJOHC010000134.1:0-4903 GCA_046047955.1 Planctomycetota bacterium | reverse complement strand
TCGGCGCGGCCCTGCGCCTCGAGCGACTTGCGGATGAGGGCGCGCGTCCGGTCGCGCATGCCGCTCTCGGGGCCGACCCAGTCGCGGACGAGGGCCTCGGCCTCGATGAACTGCGCCTCGGCGTCGGCGAAGCGGCCCGCGCCCATCAGCGCCTGGCCGCGGCGCTGCAGGAACATCAGCGTCCAGGGGCTCGTCTCGCGGCCGTTCGCGCGCTGGATCGCGACGAGTTCGTCCGTCTCGGCGAGCATCTCGTCCCAGCGCTCGCGCTTGTAGAGGAGCCCGACGAGGTAGCTCCGCGCCTGCACGGTGAGTTCGTCCGCCCCGCCCTTGATGCGCGTCGAGCGCGCGGCGGCGCGGCGGTAGTAGTCCTCGGCCTTCGCGAGGTCGCCGTCGTCCTCGGCCCATTCGCCGAGCATGCCGAGGCAGTCGCTCGCGGTGTCGACATCGTCGCGCGACTCGATCGCGGGAAGAAGCGCCTCGAGAAGCGCGCGCGACTCGGGGCGGCGGCTCGCGCCCTCGGCGTCCCTCTGCTCGTCGACGCTCCACGCGACGACGCAGCGCGCCTCGAGCGCCGTGACGCTGTCGCCCCCCTGCCCGCGCGCCGCGCTCCCGGCGGCGATCCGCGCCCAGCGCTCGGCCTCGGCGGGGTCGCGCCCCTCGCCCTTCCTCCAGTCGAAGGCGAGTTTGAGCGCCATCGACGCGGTGTCGGGATGGTCGGGGCCGTTGAGAAGGACCCCGAGGTCGTACGCCGCCTCCTCGATCGCGCGGACGGCGGGCGCGTCCTGCGTCGCGCCGAGCCGCTTCGTCGCGGGGACGAGTTCGTCGTAGAGCCGTCGCGAGAGTTCGGCGGTGCGCTCGCTCTCGGCGCGGCGCGCGTCGGCGTAGACGAGCGCGCCCGCCGCGAGCGCGACGAGCGATGCGGCGACCGTCGCCGTCGCGACCGCCGCCCCGGGATTCTTGCGCGCCCACCAGCGCAGGCGGCGCCACGCGCCCGGCGCGCGCGCGACGACCGGCTCGCCGCGCAGGAAGCGCGCGAGGTCGTCGGCGAGGTCGCCCGCGCTCGCGTAGCGCGCGGCGGGATCGGGCGCCGTCGCCATCGAGACGATCGCGACGAGGTCGCGCGGCGCCTCGGGCGCGCGCGCGTCGAGCGCGGGCAGCGGCTCGCGCGCGACCTTCGCGACCGCCGCGTGCATCGAGAGGTCGCCGAACTCGCGCGGCGTCCTTCCTCCGACGAGTTCATGCAGCACCGCGCCGAGCGCGAAGACATCGCTGCGGACATCGACCGCCGCCGCGCCCCGCGCGCCCGCGCCGTCGCACTGCTCGGGGCTCATGTAGGCGAGCGTGCCGACGATCTCGCCCGCCTCGGTCAGCATCGAACGCCCCTCGTCGCCCGCGACGCGCGCGAGGCCGAAGTCGATGACCTTGAGGACGCCGTCCTCGCCGACGAGGAGGTTCGACGGCTTGAGATCGCGATGAAGGACGCCCTTCGCATGCGCCGACGCGACCGCGCGCGCCGCCGTCTCGACGAGCGCGACGCGCGCCGCGAGGGAGAGGCCGCGATCGTCGGCGAAGCGCGTGACGGCCTGCGCCCCCTGCACGAGTTCGGTCGCCATCCACGAGACGTGCGTCGCGTCGTCGGCGCCCGCGGCGAGGACCCTCGCGATGTTCGGGTGATCGAGGACCGCGAGGCACTCGGCCTCGTATTCGAAGCGCTTCCGGTGCCGCGGCCCCGCGAGCTCGGGACGGATCGCCTTGAACGCGACCTCGCGCGCGGGCCGCGGCTGCCGCGCGCGGTAGACGGCGCCCGCGCCCCCCTGCCCGATGAGGTCGCCGATCTCGAAGCCGCCGATCCTCCGCCCCGTGAGGAGTCCGCCGGAACCGGCGAGTCCGTTCGCGCGACGGAGACGCGCGAGGTCGGCGAAGGCGGGAAGACCCGCGGCCGCGTCCATTCCCGGCTCCCCGGCCGGCGACCCGGTCGGCGCTGCGGATCGGTCCACGCGCCCGGTCGCGTCGACCGGTTCGTGCCTGGCGGGGCCGACGGGCTTCGCGGCGCCGTCCCGCTCCGCGTCGCGATCGGCGTCCTCCGCGCGGTCCGCCTCGAGCAGCTCCTCCACCTCCCGTGCGAACGACCGATCGCGCGCCGCGAGATCGGCGAGGTACGCACGCCGCGACTCGCCCGACCGCGCGCGGGCCTCAGCGAACGCCTCGCGAAGCGATGGTTCGCGGCCCCCGCTCACGCTCCGCCGTCTCCTGGGTGCCCGTCATTCGAAGTCTCGCCCGAACCGTTCCGCACCGCATCGAGCCGACGGCGGATCCAGGCCCTGCCGAAGCGCGCGTGGTTCTGCACATCGTCAGGCTCGATGTCGAGCGCGGTCGCGATCTCCGCGCTCGACAGTTCGAACACGTAGCGCATGCGGAGGATCGTCGCCGTGCGGGAGTCGACCGCCTCGAGCGCCTCGAGCGCGAGGAGGAGCTCGAAGGCGCGCTCGTTCGACTGCGCGGCCGCCGCGGGACCGATGCCCGACTCGTCTTCGATGATCGCACCGATCTGGCCGAGCTCGAAAGCCTCCACGCCGCCACCCCGCCGCGCCGTCGCCATCGAGCGGACCGTATCGATCAGGAAACGGTGCATCGCACGAGCGACCGCCCCGAAGTAATGGGCGCGCGAGTCCCAGCGTTCGGCGGGCTTCCCCGACTCGAGCCGCAGGTAGACCTCGCTCACGATGGCGCTCGCCTCGAAACGCCCCTCGCCGTCGCGGCGGCTCGTGTCGCGCGACGCGCGCAGCGCCATCGCGCGAACCTCGCGGTAGACCATCGCCCACACCGCGGACGCGGCGTCCTTGTCTCCATTCGCCGCCAGATTGAGCAGCGTCGTCAGGTCTCTTTTCTCCATCCTTCCGAGTCTACAGCAACGGGTGGCGGCCCCTCTTCCGCCCGGCGGGGCGAGCCCAAAAAGCGCGACGGACCCGTGCTAGCGGGTCCGTCGCAGTCGTTCTGCCCTTTGCCGCGGATCGTCGCGCGGGCCGGGGGCTGTTTCGGCGGGCGGAGGTGGTGCGCGCCTAGCTGGCAGAGCGTGGCACCGCGATGGCAACTTCCATCGCGGAGAGGGTTGCGACCGCACCCGCGCTGGCCTTCCGACGGTCCCAACGAGGGGAGCCTTCGGGCGTGGAGGACGACTCCACGAGACCTGCGACGGACGAGACCGCGGCACCGCTGGCCTCGCGCTGGAACGATTCAGCGCCGAGACCAACCACGAGATACGGGAGACCGACGACCAGACCAAGACCAAGGCCGACACGGGAAACCCATGCAGGCTTGCCAGCCGACAACAGCCGGCTTGGCGTTCCACGTTTTCCTGACATGTGAGGGTCTCTCTCTCCCTTTTGAGGGACCCTCCCTCCATCGCGGAAGGTAGCGCGGGTTCGCGGGGTGTCCAACGAAACGCGGGAGGAAGCGGGAAATCCCCGCGTGGACGGATGGCGCGGGACTTCTCCACACGGTACCCGGTACCAAGCGGGTACAGCCCGCCAGAGGACGGTACGAGTCGGGTTCCGACGGCGCCCCCGCGGCAACCCACCGCCTCGCCTCGGGATAGGCGCGCGCGCGCGCGGAACCCGCGAGGTCCCGCCGTGGACCAGGCACCGGACGGTACGGACCGGGTACCTCGGTTGTCCACAATGGGAAAGGGGCGGCCCTTTCGGGCCGCCCCCTCTTTCTCGTTTCACCCGAGCGGGTGGTCCTCCGCCCCTCGCTTCGGCTTAGCCGATGAGCGAGAGGACCTGCTGCGGGGCGCTGTTCGCGAGGGCGAGCGACTGGGTCGCCGCCTGCGACAGGATCTGAGCGCGCGTCATCGCCGCGGTCTCCGACGCGAAGTCGGTGTCGCGGATCGCGCTCTCGGCCGCCGTCGTGTTCTCGAGGGCGACGCCGAGGCTCGAGATGGTCGCGCCGACCACGTTCTTCTGGAACGCGCCGAGGCGGCCGCGGAGGCTCGAGACCTGCTTGATCGCCGAGTCGATGACCTCCTGGGCCTTCGACAGGTCGCCGTTCTGGACGTTGGCCGTGCCACCCGACTTGAGGTCGGAGAGGAAGCCCGCGCCGCCGCCACCGAGGTTGCCGGTCGTCACGGTCTCGATGCCGAGCGACACCTTGCCCGCGAGGTTGACCGACGGAGCGAGGTTGAAGTTCGCGCCGCCACCGGTGATGTAGAAGGTCGTCGACTGACCCGCGGCGTTGAGCGCGTTGGTGCCGTCGATCGACACCGAGACGTCGAAGCCGTCGCTCGAGACGCGGGCAGAGAGGCCGTCCGTAGTGGCCTGGGTGCCGTTGATGAGGATGGTCGCGTTGCGGCCGTAGTCCTTGAGGTCGTCGACCGAGGTCGCCGAGGCGGCCGAGCTGAAGATGAAGCTCGTGCCCGAGTTCTCGTTCGAGAGCTCCTTGACGCGGACGAAGTTGTCGGCGCCGTAGCCGGTCGAGTTGATCTGGACGCGGGCGGCATCCGTGCCGTTCTGGATCGCCGAGACGCCGAGCGCGTCCTTGAAGCTGTTGATCGCGGCGAGGATGTTCGCCTGCGAGGTGCCCGAGGCGAAGGTGAACTGCTGGACGCCCTTCGTGCCGGTGATCTCGAACGAGACCTCGCCCGAACCGCCGTTGCCGAAGGTCGCGCCGGTCGAGAGGAACACCGCGCCGGTCTGCGCCGACTGGAGCACCGTCACCGTCACCGCGCGGGCGTCGCCCGAATCGGAGAGCTTGGCGGCGTTGACCGTCACATCGGTGAGCGAGGTGGCCTGGCCCGAGACCGTGTAGTCGAAGTTGCCGTTCAGGAGCTTGGTGCCCTGGAAGCTCGTCGCGTTCGCGATGCGGTCGATCGTCTGGAGGATCGAGTCGATCTGGAGCTGGTTCGCGT
>JBJOHC010000133.1:0-5136 GCA_046047955.1 Planctomycetota bacterium | reverse complement strand
CCCATCCGCGGATCGACGAAGCGGTAGAGCACGTCGACCGCGAGGTTGAAGACGACCATCAGCGTCGAGTAGACGAGGACGACGCCCATCACGAGCGTGATGTCCTTGCCGAGGACGCCGTCGACGAAGTGCTGGCCGATGCCGGGCACCGCGAAGACCTTCTCGACGACGAACGATCCCGTGAGCGCCATCGCGGTCGCGGGGCCGAGGTAGCTCAGGACGGGGAGGAATGCGTTCTTGAGCGCGTGCTTCAGCGCGACCTTCCAGCGCGGGAGGCCCTTCGCGCGCGCGGTGCGGATGTGGTCGGCCGACATCTCCTCGATCATGCCGAAGCGGACGAGCCGCGAGATGTACGCCGCGAACGGAAGCGACAGCGTGAACGCGGGCAGCACCACGAACGACACGCCGCCCCAGCCGCCGACCGGGAAGAGCCCGAGCCGCACGGCGAGGAACATGAGGAGCGCGCTGCCGATCACGAAGCTCGGGAGGCTGATCCCCGCGATCGCGAGGACCTGCGTCGCCGCGTCGGCGAGCGATCCCGGGCGCAGGCCGCCGATCGTGCCCGCGACGACGCCGATCGCGAGCGCGATGAGGATCGCGCTCAGGCCGAGCGTCATCGAGACGGGCAGCCCGTTCGCGAGGATCTCGTTCACGCTCCAGTCGGGCTGGCGGAGCGACGGACCGAGATCGAAGACGGGACGCCCGGGCTCGGCGCGGCCCGTCAGCCACGCGGCGCCGCTCGCCTTCGCGAGGTAGTCGGTGTAGAACGCGACGGGGTCGTCGAGCTTGTACTGCTTGCGCATCGCCTCGACGATCTCCGCGGGTGGCCGGCGGCCGTCGGGATTCTCGAGGGGATTGCCGGGCACGCTCCACGCGAGGACGAAGGTCAGCGTGTAGACCGCGAGCACGATGAACGGCAGCTGCAGCAGACGCCGCAGGACGAGCGTGGCGACCGGCTCGGCGGTGGAGCTCATCGCGCGGGCTCCGCGGGAACCGTCGCGTTCGCGGCGCCCTCATCCGTCTCCACGCCCGCGCCCTCGCGGCGACCGAGGATCGAGAGATCCTGCTCGAGCCGCGGATGCTCGCTCATGCCATCGAGTCGCGCGGGGTCGTACATGTAGACCGTCACGTAATTGCAGAGCGGCATGAGCGGCATCTCCTCGTTGAAGAGGTATCGCTCGCACTCGGCGAGCCGCTCGAGGCGCCGCGCGAGGTCGGGCTCGGAGACGGCCGCCTCGAGCATCGCGTCGAACGCGGGGTTCGAGTAGCCGCGGTCGTTGTTGCCGTTCCCCGAGCGCTGCAGATCGAGCCAGGTCGTCGGATCGCCGTAGTCGCCGTACCAGCCGCCTCGCGCGACCATGAAGTTGCCGCGCTTGAGATCCTCCTTGTAGAGCTTGCCGTCCTTGCCGCGGCATTCGGCGGCGACGCGCAGCTCCTGGCGCCACATGTCGCGGAGGGCGAGCGCGAGGTTCTGGTAGCGCGGGCTCGCGGTCGAGTAGAGGATGTCGACGGTCGGAAAGCGCTCGCCGCGCGCGTCCTCGACGATGCCGTCGCCGTCGCGGTCCTCGTAGCCCGCGGCGGCGAGCTCGGCGCGCGCGCGCGCGGGATCGAAGCCGAGACCCTCGACGAGCGGGTAGCCCTCGAGCGATCCCGGCGGCACGAGCGTCGAGGCGACGCGTTCGCCGAGCCGCGTCACGCGGTCGACGAGCGCCTGCTTGTCGATCGCCAGCGCGAACGCGCGGCGGATGCGCGCGTCGTGAAAGGGATTCGCGCGGTCGCCTGGCAGCGTCGGGCGGCAATTGAAGCTGAAGAAGTCGGTGCCGAAGGCGTCGAACCCGCGCACGTTGCGGCGCTCGCCCGCGCGCGGCGGCGGCAGCGCGCCGACCGCGTCGTCGAGATCGGCGCCCGCGGCGAGGGCGGCCGCGACCGCACCGGCGTGGGCGTCGAGATACGCGCGGCGCTCTGCGAGCATCTCGGTCTTGTATTCGGGGCCGCAGTCGGTGAGCCAGTCGGCGGCGCCCGACTCGAAGCTCAGGACGCCCGTGTTCGGGTTCTCGATGGTGCGGAACTCGATCGACTTCGCGACGACCGCGTCGCCGTTCCAGTAGTGCGGATTCGCCGCGAGCCGCATGTCGCGCTTGTAGCGCCAGACGACGGGCGTGTACGCGCCGTTGGTCACGATGCGGCCGGGCTTCGTCCAGCCGTGCCGCTGCATGACGCGCCCCGTCGCGGCCTCGATCGAGACGTCGGCCTCGACCGTCGCGCGATGGACGGGCGCGAAGCAGGGGAACGCGCAGAGGTCGAGGAAGTAGGGGACGCGCTCGGCGAGCGTGACGACGAAGGTGCGCGCGTCGGGCGTCGCGATGCCGACCGAGTCGCGGAAGTCGGCCTCGGTCGCCGCCCAGAGCGCGCGGGCCTTCGCGTCGTCGCCGTCGCCCGCCCGCGCGTAGGCGGCGAGCGCCTCGTTGCGCCGCTCGAAGAAGCCGCGCGCCCCCGCGATCGAGAGGAAGAGCCCCGAGTAGTCGGCGGCGGAATCGGGAAGGATCGCGCGGCGCCAGGCGTAGGCGAAGTCCGCGCTCGTGACGGGGTCGCCGTTCGACCAGCCCGCGTCGTCGCGCAGGTGGAAGGTGTAGACGAGTCCGTCGGGCGAGACCTCCCAGCGCTCGGCGACGCCCGGGACGATCGCGCAGTCGCTCGCGCGCAGGTTGACGAGCGTCTCGTAGATGACGCGCGCGCGGCGGAGCTCGTGCTGGTAGCTCATCCGCTGCGGGTCGAGCGTGTAGCAGTCCGAGCGCTCGACGACGACGAGGTCCGCCGGCGGCAACGGTCGGTCGAGCGAGACCGCGACGACGAGCGCCGCGATCATCGCGACGATGGGAAGGACCAGACGCACTGTCGCAGGATAGCGCTCGGGAAACGACGCACGCCGCTCGGGGAGCGGCGTGCGATTCGGTTCGGGAGATGGCTCGCGGCGTCGCGCCGCGCGGTTCAGCGGTAGGGCGCCTTCGACGCGATGTCGGTCCAGCGCTTCGACTCCGCGTCGAACTTCGCGCGGTCGCCCGACTCCCACGCGCCCGCGAGGACGCGCGAATCGCCGTCGGGCCGCGAGCCCTGGTAGGCGTTCGGCCGCTGCAGGCGATCGGTGAGGCGGAGGAGCACCTCGCAGACGTTCGCGAGGCCCGCGTAGTCGGCGGCGAGCGCGGGGTTCGCGTGGGCGGCGTCCCACTGCGCGGCGGCATCGGCGACGAGCGCCGCGAGCGCGGGCGCGAGCACCTTGCCGATCTCCTTCTGGTCGGCCTGCGAGTTGCGGAGGAGATCGTTCCGGAGCGGCACGAGGACGCGGTAGATCGCCTGCATGCGCGGATCGGCGGCCTCCGCGCCCTTCATCGCCTGCGCCGCGGCGGCGATCGCCTCGGCCTGCGTCCGGCGCACGTTGCGCGCGGTGTCGGCGGGAAGGCCGTTCCGGTTGGCGGCGGCGCCGATCGCCGCGAGCTGCTGCTGCAGCGCGAGCGGATCGGTCTCGGCGGCGGCGGCGTCGCGGAGGCGGCGCGCGGCGCCCTCGTAGTAGGCATTGCTCGTGTCGAGATCCTCGAAGGCGTCAACGACGAGACCGGCGGCGGCGAGGCGCTTGCCTGGATTCCGCTCGGAGGCGGGAGTCGCGCGCTCGATGAGCGCATCGACCGCCTCCGAGGTGCGGGTGAAGCGGAGGACCTGCATCGCGTTGACCGCGCGGCGGAGGTCACCGCCGCGGATGGTGCCGCCGAGCGCCTTCAGGAGCTCGGTCGCGTAGGCCTTGCGGAAGGCGGTGGTCGAAGCGGGGTCGCGGGAAGGCGTGATGAGGGTGAGGCGCGCCTCCTCGATCTCCTTCGCGTCGTCGCCCGAATCGATGACGGCGGCGGCGCGCGCGACGAAGTCGGCGACGGTGGTCTGCTGGGCGGCCGAGAGGCTGCCCGAGGCGCCGATCAGCGACCGGTCGAGGGACTGGGCGGCGGCGCCGTGCGCGAGGCAGGCGGCGAGCACGGCGGGCAGCAGGCGGAGGACGCGGAGTCCACCCGTTCGCGGGCGCGGGCTCGAAAGACGCTGGCTCGTGTCCTGGCTCGGGTCCTGGCTCGTGTCCTGGCTCGATTCACGGGGGCTCATCGCGGTCCTCGGGTCGACGGCCGACCGGGCCGGGCGGGCGCGAAGCACCCCCGCCGCGGAACGGTTCGACGGTCCGAACGCAGGACGCTAATCCAACCACCTCGGACTGTCAACGAACCGGCGGCGGGGCGAGGTCGAAGGGAAGGCGGCGGCGCGGGTTGCGCCGCCCGGCGCGCGCGGGCTTCCGGTCGGAGGTCCGGGCCCCGAGTCGTCCGGATCCGATGGAAATGGGCAGGCGATCGGGTCGACCCCGTCGGGTCTTCCTGCCGATGATGGGGGCTCGATGGCTCGATTCCCAGATATGACGACTGCGGCCGCGCTCCGGGGCGGCCAGCCGAACGACCGCGGTTCCGCCCGATCGGGCCCTGGAGCCCGAGGAGCGGGTGCGCGGGCGTTCGTCGCGGCGACCGCGATTCTCGCGATGGCGGGGCATGCGGGCGGCGTGGCGGGGATGGCCGGCGCCTTGCCCAACGCCCGCGCCGTGCAGCCGACGGTTCGGCAGGACGCAGTCGCCGGGACGGGCGATGGAAACGCCGGGGATCCGGCATCGCAGGCACCCACGGTCGCCCCGAGCGCCGAAGCCGCGGCCCTCTACCGCGAGCGCCTCTCCCGCGCCTTCGCCCAGCGTGGGCGCAACCTGCTGCAGCGCCAGCTCGTCTTCCTCGGGATTCTCGAGAGTGCGCGCGCGCTCATCGAGGAGGCCACGCGGCTCGCGCCCGACAATCCCTTCATCTGGCGGCTCGCGCTCGATCTCGCGGCGGCGATGGAGGACGGCGATCCGAAGGCCGAGGCGCTGCTCTCGACCGCGCTGCGCCGCCTGAGCGAACTCGAGCCGTGGAACGAGGTCGTGCGATTCCGCCGCCTCGCCGACGCGGTGAGCCGCAAGCAGACCGCCGAGGAGCGGATCGCCGCCTACCGCGTCCTCCTGACCGACGAGAACATCGGGAAGATCGGCGCGCCCGTCGCGGCGCGGCTCGCGTTCGACCTCGCGATCCT
>JBJOHC010000132.1:0-8660 GCA_046047955.1 Planctomycetota bacterium | reverse complement strand
TGCCTGCCGATCGCCCACCGCACGAGCCTCCGAAGCCACGCGGAACCCGGAAACCGCCATGCGCGCAGGAGCCCGTCGTCGCCCTCGAGGAAGTAGCCGACGCGGATGGCGCGATATCGCTGCAGCACCTCGTCGGGCGTCTGCCATTCATCCGCGAGTTCGCGACCGAAGAGCCCCGACGCGCCCTTCTCGAACCTGTGGTCGAGATCGACGCCCTCGCGCGCGGGAAGCGGTGGCCGCTGCACCCGTGGGATCGCCGACTGCTCGATCGCCTGGAAGCGGTCGTAGCCGAGCTCGACGAGGATCTCGATCTCGCGCTCGATCCGCGCGAAGCTCGTCTTGTCCGATTCGATCGACAGGTAGTCGGGGCGGGTCGCGAAGCGCCGTAGCGCGTCCACGCAGACCATGTCCGCGCCCTCGATGTCGATCTTCATGTAGCGCGGCATGCCCGTCCGCGCGAGGACTTCGGCGAAGTCGATCGCGGCCACCTCGACGAGTTCGCTCGAGGTCCCGAGCCGCGCGTTGCAATCGGCCCAGTCGGCGTGCACGGTTCCCCAGACGGAATTGCCCGTATTCCTGTGGAACGCCACGGTGGCTTTCCCCTCGCGCGCGCCCGGATCGACGATCGCGCCCTCGACGATCTCGAGCCGGCCCGCGTCGATCGAACGCGCGAAGCGCCGCCTGCAGTGGGCGGCGAGTTCGGGGTCGGCCTCGAAGCCGACGACGCGGAAGCCCTTGCGCAGGTAGAAGTCGCTGTCCTCGCCCCTGTGCATGCCGACATCGAAGATGAGGTCGGCGCGCTTCGGAAGGTCCATCGCCACGGGCTTCGATGCGGCGTCGTCGTCGGGTCGGTCGGGTGCTGGTTCGGTCATGAGGAGGGACTCGGTGGCGGGCGACCTTCGCCGGCCGCGATCGCGGACGCAGCGCTCGCGCGCCGGGCTTCGATCGGACATGCCGAAGTTTCTTCAACATTCGACGCGTCGCGATTCGAGAAACGCGAGCCTGCGGCGCGGGAACGCACGAATCGGACGCGCGGTGATCCCGTGCGCGCGCGGCCTCGACCGGTTCTCCACCCCTCGATTCGCGGAGACGCGCGCCGATCGTACGATGCGGCTTCCGTCGGCCCCGCGTCGCGATCCCGATCGCGTCCGCGGCGATCCGCGACCGCGTTCCGATCACCTTCCGATCACCTTCCGATCACCTTCCGATCTCATCGAGGAGTGTCCATGCCGGAGTCCGAACGATCCGCCCGCGTCGAGGGACGCCCAGATCTCCGAGCGCGATTCTTCGCACGCCTCGCGGCGGCCGCCGTCACGCTCGTTCCGCTCGCGGCGATCGTCGCGGGTGACGCGCGCGCATTCGCGTCGGTCACCGCGCCGTCCACCGACGCGCCCGTCTTCGTCGACGGTCAGGCGCAGGTCGTCGAGGCGTTCGGCGACGCGCGGAACTGGATCCGCGAGTCGCTCTTCGTCGAGACAGAGTTCGACTCGGACGGCGACGGGAAGCGCGACCGCATGCATGTCGACGTCACGCGGCCGAAGCAGACCGACGAGGGGCTGAAGGTCGCGGTCATCTACGAGACGAGCCCGTACTTCGCGGGCGTCGCCGCCGACTCGAAGGCGTACTTCTGGAACCCGCGGCAGGAGCTCGACGAGGCGCCCGAACTCCACGAGAGTCCGCCGCCGATCGCGTTCAATCCGCGGCGCGCGCGCATCAGCGACAGCCTCGTCGCCGAGTGGGTGCCGCGCGGATTCGCGGTCGTCCACTCGGAGTCGCCCGGCACGGGCCTGTCGCAGGGCAGTCCGACCTGTGGCGGCGCGAACGAGGCGCTCGCGCCGAAGGCCGTGATCGACTGGCTGAACGGCCGCGCGCGCGGATTCACGACGCTCGACGGCGACGAGGAGGTGAAGGCGACCTGGTCGACCGGCAAGGTCGGCATGACGGGCACCTCCTACAACGGCACGCTCTGCCTCGCCGCCGCGACGACGGGCGTCGACGGCCTCGCCGCGATCATTCCCGTCGCGCCGAACACCTCGTACTACCGCTATTACCGCTCGAACGGCCTCGTGCGGCACCCGGGCGGCTACATGGGCGAGGACATCGACGTCCTCTACCAGTTCATCCAGAGCGGCGACCCCGCGAAGCGCGCGTGGAGCGACGAGCATGTCTTCCGCGGCGAACTCCTCGCGGGCATCGACCGCCGCACGGGCGACTGGAACGACTTCTGGGCCGCGCGCGACTACTGGCTGCAGCTCGACGGCGTGAAGGTGCCGACGCTGCTCGCGCACGGCCTGAACGACTGGAACGTGATGCCGTCGCACAGCACGCACGTCTATCTCGAGCTCAAGAAGCGCGGCGTTCCCTCGAAGCTCTTCCTCCACCAGGGCGGGCACGGCGGCGATCCGCCGTTCGAGGAGATGAACCGCTGGTTCTCGCACTGGCTCTACGGCGTCGAGAACGGCGTCATGTCGGGCCCGCTCGCGACGGTCGTGCGCGAGGGTGCGCGCCGGACGGCGCCGACCGCGTACGCCGACTGGCCGAATCCCGAGGCGACGCCCGTCGTCCTGCGGGCGCGCCGTGGCGGTCTTGCGGTCGGGACGCTCGAGCCTGCGGGTGGCGAGGCTCCGCGCGCACGCGGCGCGTCGGGGCCGTCGGCAGGAGCCGCGGAACCGCTGCTCGAGACGCTCGTCGACGATGTCTCGAAGTCGGGCGCGGAGCTCGCGAAGCTCGCGGAATCGCCGCATCGCCTCCTGTACGCGCTGCCCGCCTTCACCGCGCCCGTCCATGTCTCGGGCACGCCGCGGCTCACCATCCGCGTCGCGAGCGATCGCCCCGCGGCGAACCTCTCGGTGTGGCTCGTCTCGCTGCCCTGGAAGGGCGGTCGGAACATCAACGGCGATCTCGTCACGCGCGGCTGGGCCGACCCGCGCAACCACGCGTCGATCACGCGCGAGGAGCCGCTCGAACCGGGGCGTTTCTACGACCTCTCGTTCGACCTCGAGCCCGACGATCAGATCGTTCCCGCGGGCGAGCAGCTCGCGCTCATGATCTTCAGCAGCGACCGCGACTTCACGCTCTGGCCCGAGGCGGGCACGCGGCTCACGGTCGATCTCGCGGGCACTTCGCTCGAACTTCCCGTCGTGGGCGGCGCGGAGGCGCTCGCGAGGGCGCTTGCGGAGGCGGACGATTCGAAGACCGTGCGGGAGTGACGGGCCCGCGCCTCGACCTCGCGCGTGAGGGGCGCGCTTCAAGTCCGCGGTTCAAGTCCGCGCCTGAAGTCCGCGCTTGAATGCGGCGCGTGAAGGGTCCGCGATCAGCGGATCCTCGCCGAGCGATCCACGAACGAGGCGTCCGTCGCGATGCGCACGGAATTCCCGCAGGGGCCGGTCCGCGGAGCGCGTCTCCGCGGGCCGGCCCCTGCGGCGTGATTCAGGAGTCCCACGCGCCGGCCGCGTCGCGTCGCGCGCGCTCGTCGGCCTCCTGTCGTCGCGCGCGGCGGTGGCGCACGGCGCTGCGGAGAACCGCCGTCAGCTCCCTTCCATCGAAGGGCTTGTGCACGAGCGCGAACGCGTGCTTCCTGCGCGCGGCCGCCGTCACGCTTCCCTCGCGCGAACCCGTCATGTAGACGAACTGCGGCGGATCGCCTCCCTCGAACTGCTGCAGCCGGTCGTGCACGGAGAATCCGTCGCCGGCCGGCATGCCGATGTCGAGAAGGACGACATCGGGATGGAGCCGCCGCGCCTCCTGGACCGCCATGTAGCCGTCCTGCACGCTGTGGACCTCGAATCCCGCGGCCACAAGCCGCATGGAGACCGCGTCGAGCAGGGCCCGATCGTCGTCCGCCATCAGGATCACTGGTTTCGACATGACACCCCCGATCGGCGAGGAACTCGCCCGCTGCGTGAATCAGTCGCCGTCCGCACCGCGCGGATGGCGCACACCGTCGTCGCCCGTCTCCCGACCCGTCAGCATCGACTCGATGAGCGCGATCAGCGTCATCGGATCGAACGGCTTCTCGAGGAGCGTCACGCGCTCCACCTTCCGAAGCCGCCGCTGGAAGTCCTCGCGGAAGCCCGTGATGAAGATGATCGGCACCGCCTCGTCGCGCTGGACGGCGTCGGCGAGCGCGATCCCGTCACCGCTCGGCATGTTGAGATCGCTGACGACCACATCGAAACTCCGCCGTCGCCATTCGCTCAGGGCCTGGGCGCCCGTGCCGGCCTCGACGCAGGAATACCCCGCGCGCGCGAGTCGCAGCGAGATCACCCGTCGCAGGTCCGGATCGTTGTCGACGACGAGAACCGTCGCTTCACCTTCCCGTTGCATGTGACGCGCTCCTTGCTCTCGGTTGCCGCATGATGGCATCGCGCACCGTGGCGATGACCTCCTGCGAGTCGTACGGTTTGGTCAGGTACGCGAAGGCGCCCGACGCGAGGGCCGCGTGCCGCGCGCTGTCCTGCACGTTCGCGCTGAGGAACACGACGGGGATGCCGGCGAGTTCGGGGTCCTGGCGGAGCCTGGCGTACACCTCGAATCCGTCGAGGTCGGGCATGCGCACGTCGAGCACGATCGCGTCGGGGCACGAACGGCGCGCCTCGGCGAGACCGGCGAGTCCGCTGTCGGCGGTCGACGTCGAGAAACCCGCGGCCCGGAAGCGGAGCGCGAGGACCTGCGAGAGGCCCGTCTCATCGTCGACGATCAGCACTTGGAACGGCATGCTCCTGCTCCATCAGAACGGCCTCTCGGATCGCGGCGCGCGCACGGGCGCAATCCGCGGGATATCTCCACTGTCCATGCACGGAGACCTTCGGGGCGTCGCCGTCCGGACCTTCGGTACGCAGCGCACGCTCGACCCGTTCACGCCAGATCTCCGCCGAACCGGTCGAGCCGAAGAGGACGATCGAACGCCCGTCGGCCGCCTCGACGACGATGTCGGTCGGGCGCGTCGAGGCGACCACGAGACTCCGCAGCTCCTCGATCTCCTCGGGGTGCTGCGATCCGCCCGTGACGCGGAGGAGCGCGATCGTCTCGGGCTGGTCCTCGCGTTCGGAGAGACGCTCGAAGTAGCGGTCGATGACGGTCTCCATCCGCATCGTGGGCACGGTGAAGGCGAAGCTCGCGCCCTTTCCCGGCTCGCTCTCGACGGCGATCGTGCCGAGATTGAGCCAGACGAGCTGCCTCGCGATGTTGAGGCCGAGCCCGAATCCCTTCACGCTCGGGCTCAGCGCGTTGGGGAGCTGTCGGAAGCGCTCGAAGAGCAGCTTGAGATCGGCGGGTGCGAGGCCCGGGCCCTCGTCGGTCACGCGGAACTCCACCTCGCCGAGGCCGTTCGCGCGCGCGCCGATCAGCACCGATCCCCCTTCGGGCGAGAACTTGATCGCGTTGGTGAGGAGGTTCATGAGCACGCGCCGCAGCTTCTCCTCGTCGGCGAAGAGCGGCGGGAGTCCGGGCTCCACCTGCTGCACGACGCGGATCCGGCGCGCCGCGGCCTTGCGCGCGATCAGCTTCTGGACCGCGGCGAACACGGGGAGCACGGGCACGCTCCGACGATCGACGCGGAGCCGGCCCGCGCGCAGCTTGCTCGAGTCGAGGAAGTCCTCGACCATCTGGTTGAGATCGACCGTCGCGACATCGATCACCTGGAGCCAGTCCCGCTGCATCTCCGACACGGGACCGCCGAGCTCGTCGGCGATGACGGAGGTGTACTCCTTGATCACGGTGAGGGGCGTGCGGAACTCGTGCGAGACGTCGTCGACGAAGCGGTGGGCGCGCTCGGTCATCTCCTCGAGGCGCCTGTTCTGGCGCGCGAGCAGCTCGTTGAGTTCCATGAGCTCCTGCTTCTCGCGGCGCTCGCTGATGTCACGGACGATCTTCGCGGCGCCCGTGACCGCTCCCGATTCATCGCGCACGGCCGAGAGCGCCACCGAGACCTCGACGACGCCGCGGCCGCCGCAGAGCCGGGTCGTCTCGTACTGGTCGACCCGCTCGCCGGCGGCGACGCGCCGGAGCGCGAGCCGCTCCTGGGCGCGCTCGGGCTCGGGCGCGAGTTCGAGCTCGTGCCGTCCGATCAGCGCTTCAGGCGCGACGCCGAACAGGGTTCCCGCGGCGGCGTTCGCCGTCACGATCCGTCCATCGACGGTGAGTCCGAGGATCGCGTCCTCGGAACTCGCGACGATCGACGCGAGGTGCGCGCGCGCGGACTCGACGACGCGGCGCTCGTGCACATCCTCGAGCGATCCCGCCATGCGGAACGGCCGGCCGTCGTTGTCCCAGACGGCCTGCCCTGCGGCGTGGTACCAGCGGAATTCGCCCGACTTCGTGCGGAGGCGGCAGTCGATCGAGAAGGGCTTCCGCGTCTCGAGGTGCTCGCGGACCGCATCGGTCGCGAGCGGCAGGTCGTTCGGGTGGATCAGCTGCGGCCAGGCCGTCGCGACATCGGCGAGCTCGAGCTCGCCGTATCGGAGGAGCTGCTTCCAGCGCGGCGAGAGGTAGATCCTTCCGGTCGCGATGTCCCAGTCCCAGATGCCCGCCGCCGATCCCTTCACCACGAGTTCGAAGCGCTCGTCGGCGCGACGGCGTTCGGTGATGTCGAGGTGGATGCCCGCCATCCGAACGGGCCGGCCCTCGGCGTCGCGCTCGTAGACCTTGCCCGCGTCGAGCACCCAGATGACGGAGCCGTCCTTCGCGCGCAGGCGGTGCTCGCAGCGGTAGAGGTCGCTCCGGCCCTCGAAGTGATCGGCGAGCGCGTCGCTCGTCAGCTGCGCGTCCTCGGGATGCACGATGCGCTCCCACGACCGCACGTGCGACTCGATCTCGCTCGGCCGGTAGCCGAGCATCTCGCACCAGCGTTCGTTGAAGTGGACCTCGCCCGAGGGAATGTGCCAGTCCCAGGTGCCGAGGTCCGCGCCCGCGACGATGAGCCGCTGCCTGCGCTCGCTCGCGGCGAGCTCCTGCCGCGCCGTCACCGCGGCGGTGATGTCGCTCTCGATCGACATGAATCCCACGGTCGAGCCGCTCGCGTCGCGAATGGGCTGGATCTCGATGTCGAGCCAGTACTCCCGTCCGTCCTTCGCCTTGTTCAGGATCTCGACGCGGCAGGGGCGGTGCTCGCGGAGCGCCTTGCGCATCTCCGCGACCGCCGTGGCGTCGCTTTGGCCGGTCTGCAGGAAGTCGCCGGGAACGAGGCCGACGACCTCGGCGAGCGTCCAGCCGGTGATGCGCGTGAAGCCCTCGTTGACCCAGGTGATGCGCCGGTCGAGGTCGGTGATGATGACGGCGTTCGTCGTGTTGCGCGCGACGAGCGCGAGGCGCTCCAGTTCGCGAAGGTCCGCCTCGGAGCGCAGGCGTGAGCGTCGAATCGCGTCGGCGAGCGCCGTGATCGCATCGACCGCGCACCCGCCGGCGGCGGGTGCGCCCTCGATCTGCAGGTCCTCGGCGAGCGCGGCGATCCTTCGGACGATGCGTCGCCGGAAGACGGCGGCGACGACGACGCCGAGTAGCGCCACCGCCGCGGCCGTCGCCGCGCCGACGCCCGCCGCGAGAAGAAAGGCATTCGAGGCGAGATGATTCGCATCGAGATGCGCCGCCGCGGCTCCCTGCCCGCCGAACGGCAGGGTGGTTTCGAGCCGCCACCGGTCCTCGTGCGGGTGGACCGATGGCGACCGCTCCCGCGCGACGCGCTGGAGCTCCGAGGCGAGCGGCTGGTCCGGGAGGCGCTCGAGCGGGACGCCGATCCACTCCCCGCGCGAGGAGGCGCGGACGCGCGGCGGATCGCCGCCCGCGATGACGAGCAGCGAGAACTCCGATTCCGACGCGAGTCGATCCACCGCGGACTGGAGCTGCCCGTCGTCGAGCTGCATCTCCTGCAGCGCCTCGATCGCGGCCGTCGCGAGGCGCGCCTGCAGCTCGAGCTCCGAATGGCGCATCGAGCGGTAGGCGAAGGTCATGACGAGCGAGACCATCGCCACGCAGCAGGCGAACGCCACGAAGATCGGCAGCGCGACGCGTCGCTCGATCGAGCGGAAGTGTGCGCGGGGCGTGGGTTGATCGCGTTGGTTCGCGCCCATGTGGAGGCACCAGATGCGATGGATCGAAGGGAAGGGGAAGACCGCCGTCAGGCGGGAATCGGCCCTCGCGTCGATGGGATGAACCGAATGTGGTCCCGGCCTTTCGCATTCCCACGCAAAGCGCCCGATCGCGCGAATGACGGCGCACATCGGGGAATTCACCCATCGGGTGCTCGCCGACCCTCTCGCGTGCGGGCGGTGGCTGCGGGTGTGCCGGGTGGAGGCGCGGCGCGGAATTCCGCCGCGCTCGATGGTGGTCTCGCGCGCCGCCGTCACATGGTGGAGCGCGCTGCGGGCATCGATCGGAACGGCGCGGGGCGCGGGGAGGTTCGATTCACGCGTTGCAGCCGCATTCGCCGCATTCGCCGCATTCGCCACATCCCCCGCCGACCTCGACGGTAACGGCGTCGTCGACGGCGGTGACCTCGCGTCGCTCCTCGGTTCCTGGGGCGCCCCCGCGACTCCGACGGATCTCGACGGCGACGGGTTCGTCGGCGGTGGCGACCTCGCGGTCCTGCTCGGGGCGTGGGGCGGCTGCGTCCCCTGACCCCCGCGTCGACGGCGGCGGGGGCGGTGCGCTCTTGCGTGCCGTTC
>JBJOHC010000131.1:0-11085 GCA_046047955.1 Planctomycetota bacterium | reverse complement strand
CGCCGCCGTCCAAGGAATGCTCGGTCGAGCGCGGGGTTTCGCGTGCGGGGGCGGGGGTGGCCGGCTCGCGAACGACGAGCACGGGCCTCACGGGGACGGGCTTGACCTCGACGATCGGCGCGGGCGCTTCGGCGGCGCGCGGCTCGGCCGCGATGGCCGCGGATTCCGTCGCGGGCGCCGTGGTCCGCTTTGGCGTGACCTTCGTCGAGGCGGATTTCGTTGGGGCGGCCTTCGTCGAATCAGCCTTCGTCGAATCAGCCTTCCTGGGATCCGCCTTCTTCGAGTCAGCCTTCGCCGTCGCAGACTTCGTCCTTGCCGCCTTGTCGGAGGTCGTCTTTCCGGTCCCGGCTTTCCCCGCGAGGTCCTCGCCCGAGGTGGTCCGCTTCGAATCGGTCGCCTTCTTCGCGACCGTGTCGACCACCGCTCCGACCTCGCGGCGGGAGGCGGCGGAGCCCGTCTTCGCCGTCGCAGCGTTCGCCTTCTTCGCGGGAGGCGTCTTCGCGCCGGGCTTTCCCGCCTTCTTCACGGGCGCCTTCTTCGCGGGCGCCTTCTTCGATGGAGCCTTCTTCACCGCGGAGTCCTTCGCCGAAGCGGCCTTCGACGGCGCCTTCTTCGACGGCGCCTTCTTCGATGGCACCTTGCTGGCCGCCGCCTTCTTCGCGGTCCCATCGCCCGCGGCGGCCTTCTTCGCCACCGCCTTCCCGGCAGGTGCCGCGTCTCCCGCCGCGAGCTTCGCGGAGGTGGACTTCTTCCTGCCCGAGGGCGCGGGCGAACCCGCGCGCAGTTCGCGCGCGGGGAGATCGGAATGCGGCGTGGAGCCGTCGGAACGGGAGCGTGGCATGTGGAGGTCTTCGCGGGCGAGGGGCGCGGCGAACAAGGAGACGGAGGCGGATGGAAGGTCGCGTGCCTCGGGATCGCAGGCCGCGGCGCGGTGCGAGTCGCGTCATCCGCGTCCCTCGCGCGTCGACATCGACGCGTCGCGCATCCCACCCTCGTTCATCGTGCCGCGGTGAGGAGCCGGCGCGATGCCGGATCCGTCGCCGTCGAGAGCGCGTCTCGACGTTCGGGCACTTCAGCAGAGCCGCCGCGGAGTGTCAAGTCGCGCGCATCGCGAGGGCGCGGGCGACCCGTGCGCCGACGCGCGCGTTCTCGACGAGGACCGCGAGGTTGGTCGCGAGCGACCGCCCTTCGGTCGCCTCGGCGACGGTGGCGAGGAGCACGGGCGTGACATCGGGGCCGCGCACGCTTTCGCGCTCGCAGCGGGCGAGTCCCTCGGCGATCGCGCGCTCCATCGTCTCCGCGGGAATCGCGTCGGAATCGGGTGGCGGCACGCAGAGGAGCATCCCGCGCGACGGCGTGTAGAGCCGCTGCGCGCGGAAGATCCGCGCGGCCGCCGCGGCGTCGACGGCGTCGTTCTCGACGCGCAGCGACGCGTCGCCCGGCGAGAGGAAGCGGGGGAACGCGGTCGTTCCGAGTCCCGCGGTCGGCACGCCGAGCGTGTCGAGGAGTTCGACCGTCGCGGGCAGATCGAGGATCGACTTCGCGCCCGCCGTGATGACGAGCGTTCCTCCGTCGCGGATCGCGAGAAGGTCGGCGGAGATGTCGGGGCGCTCGGCGAATCCGCGGTGGACGCCGCCGATCCCGCCGGTCGCGAACACCTCGATCGCGCGCGGCGTCGCGAGTCCGCACGCGAGGATGGTGCCCGCCACGGTGGTGCCGCCGCTCGCGCCCGCCGCATGCGCGGGCCCCGCGTCGCGCGCCGAGATCTTGCGCACCTCGCGCATCTCGGCGAGCGCGTCGACCTCCTCGTCGGTGAGCCCGATCACGAGCTGGCCGCGGAGGAAGCCGACCGTCGCGGGCACCGCTCCCTCGGATCGGACCGCGGCGGCGAGCGCGCGGCCGAGCGCCGCGTTGGCCGCGCGGCCGAGGAACGCCTCGCGCACCTCGCGCGGGAATCCAGGCGTTTCGAAGAGCCGCGGGAGGATCCGCGCGGGTTCGCGCGGAAGTCCGTGCGTGACCGCCGCGGTCTCGAGCGCGACCACGGGCCGCCCCGACGCGAGCGCGTCGGCGACCTCGGGATGGATGCGCAGGTGCGGGGCTTCCGCGGTCATCGCTCTTCGTCGCGCCTTCGTTCCGTTGCCTTCGACCGGTCCGCCGGACGGCTCAGCGCCGACCCGACCGCACGCGTCCTCCGAGCCGGCGGCCGGGCAGCGCCGTCGGCACGATGCCGTCGGGGAACATCGACATGTCGACCGCCTCGACGACGGGGACCGAGGGGCCCGCGTTCCGATTGCGCATCAGCTGCGCGTCCTCGCGCCGCTTCGCCTCGTGCTCGCGCACGGCGGCGACGTCGGCGGGGACGGGACCGGGCTTGAAGTCGTCGTATTCGGTCTTCGGGATCTCGACGTTCGCGAGCATCTCGATGTTGGTGAGGAGGTCGCCCTGGTCGGGCGTCACGAAGCTCCACGCGATACCCGTGCGGCCCGCGCGCGCGGTGCGGCCGATCCGGTGGATGTAGACCTCGGGATCCTCGGGCATGTCGTAGTTGACGACATGCGTCACATCGTCGACATCGAGTCCGCGCGCGGCGAGATCGCTCGCGACGAGCACCTTCAGCTGCCCCTCGCGGAGCATCGTCATGACCTTGTCGCGCTTCTTCTGATACATGTCGCCATGCATCGCGTGCGCCTCGATCTTCTTGTCGTTGAGGTAGTCGGTCACGTCGTCGACGGCGCGCTTGGTGCGGCAGAAGACGATCGTCAGCGCGGGATTCTCCTTGCGGAAGAGGTGGAGGAGGAGCTTGCGCTTGTCCCACCGCTCGACCGTGAAGTAGCTCTGCTTCACCTGCGAGACCGTGAGGCTCTTCTCGAAGGTGACGATCTTCTCGGGGTCCTTCATGTAGCTCCGCGCGAGCTTCTCGATCTCGGGCGAGATCGTGGCGGAGACGAACATGGTCTGCGGCACCTTGCGGAGCTTGCCGAGGATCTTGCGGATGTCGTCGCGGAAGCCGATGTCGAGCATCCGGTCGACCTCATCGAGGATCGCGAAGCGGAAGTGCTCGAACGGCAGGATGCGCCGCTCCTCAAGGTCCATCACGCGGCCCGGCGTGCCGACGATGATCGGCGGGTTCTTCTTGAGCGCCTGGACCTGCTTGTCGATCGGCTGGCCGCCGTAGACGGCGACGGTCTGCACCTTCGCGAACGCGCCGAGCTCCTGGAGCTCCTTGGCGACCTGGATCGCGAGTTCGCGCGTCGGCACGAGGACGAGCGCCGAGAAGGCGGCGTCGGGATCGAGCTGCTGGAGGAGCGGCAGGCCGAACGCGGCGGTCTTGCCCGTTCCCGTCTTCGCCTGTCCGAGGACATCGCGGCCGGTGAGTGCCACGGGGATGAGCGCCGCCTGGATGCGGGTCGGATGCTTGAAGCCGCGCTTCGTGAGGCCCTCGAGGACGGCGGGCCGCAGCCCGAGGTCGGCGAAGGTCTTGTCCGTGACGAAGGTCTCGCGCGAGTGGGACTCGCCCGAGGTGGCGGTGGGCTGGCTGCCTGCGGATGCCGCGCCTGCGGCCTCGCCGGCGGGGATGGCGGAGGCCTCGGCGTTCGAGGCGCTCCCCTGATCGGAATGTTCCATGGACACTTTCTTCTTGGAGCCCGTGATTGGGCTCGAGACCTGATGGTAGAGCCTTTCGGAAGTCGATACAAATAGGCCGTGGGCGCCGCGCGTCAGGAGGACGCGGGCGACATGGCGCCGCGGCGGCGGAATTCGTCGGTTTCGCGGTGGTTTTCGGGCGTGTCGACCCCTTCGTTGCCACAGGAACGGCCATGCAGGACACCAGCGCGATCGACATCGACCTCTCCGCGATCGACCACAACATGCGGGTCGTGCGGCGGGCGGTGGGCGATGGCACGGCGCTCTGCCCGATCGTGAAGGCCGATGCCTACGGGCTCGGGGTGTCGCGGGTCGCGAAGCGGCTCGTGACGGCGGGTGCGGGCATGCTCGCGGTCTACTCCCTCCGCCAGGCGATCGAGGTCGCCGCGGCCGTGAACGGGGCGGTTCCCGTCCTCGTCTTGATGCCGGTGGCGGAGATTCCGCGCGACGCCGAACTCGTGCGCATGCTGATGGCGGGGAACCTCCATCTCGTCGTCCACGACGAGGCGAACCTCGCGGCGATCGAGGCGTGCGCGCGCGACCACGGCGTCGTCCTTCCCGTGCATGTCGAGGTCGATGTCGGCATGAGCCGCGGCGGCGCGCGGCCCGAGGAGGCTTCGCGCGTCCTGCGGGCGATCGCCTCGAGCGGTGCCTTCCGTCTCGCGGGCGTGTTCGCGCACTTCTCCCACTCGCTCTCGGACGCGGCTCGCACGGCGCGCCAGCTCGAGACCTACACCCTCGTCGTCGAGGCGAACCGCCGGTACATCCCCGCCGATGCGTACGAGCATGTCGCGAGCACCTACTCGCTCGCGCGCGGGCGCGAGTTCCACCGCTCGATGGTGCGCTTCGGGCTCGCGTGGCTCGGCTACGGACTCGAGGAACTCGAGGCCGATCGCCCGATCCTCGCGCGCGGCGACCTGCGCCCGGTCGTCCGATGGACGAGCACGGTCGTGCAGGCGAAGTCGATTCCGACCGGCGCGGGCGTCGGCTACGGCGCGCGCTGGACGGCGCCGCGGCCTTCGACGATCGCACTCGTTCCGGTCGGCTACAGCGACGGATATCCCGTGCCGCGCGAACCCTCGGCGGTCGGCGGGCAGCGCGTGCGCATCGTGGCGCCCGATGGGCGCACCGTCGACGCGCCCGTCGTCGGCGCCGTCAACATGGACCAGATCACGGTCGATGTGACGGGGCTTTGCGATGTGATGGGGCTTCGCGAGGGCGATCCGCATGCGTGGATCGGCTGCGAGGTCGAGCTCGTCTCGCGCGATCCGTCGGCGCCCTGTCATCTCCCGCGGCTTGCGGCGCAGTCGGGGCTGATCGTCCACGAGCTTCTGACGCGGCTCAATCCCCGCATTCCGCGCCGCGCCGAGAGTGCGACCGAGACGGCGGGCGCAATGGGAATTCCGGTCGAGAGCGGCGCACGGACCGCGAGTGACGCGATCCGCGCCGGCGCCGTCGCGGGCTGACGAAGCGATGGGAACACGAGGCCGTGCCGCGTGCTCGGGACCTCTGGCGCCAGGACGAAGCGAGAGGTGAAGGTCCGAAGTGAGGGGGGCGTGAAGCGGGAGAAGGGCCACCTTCGGTACGCTCCACGGACCTCGGCGTCGGGCGGATGGGGTGGGAAGCGACCTTCTCCGCCTTTGATTGCGAGGAAATCCCGATCGGACGGCAACACGCGCGGCGGTGCGCCGCGTAGAGCCTGCGCAGAGGAGCGTTCGCAGCGCCAGACCCCGCCCCAGCCCCCGCCCATGCCCCGACGCGCGTCCTACAGCCTCGCCGCCGTCCAGGCGCTTCCAGCGTCGACGGTGTACGCGTCGGAATCGGCGACGCGTCGGCAGATGCTCGCGGTCGAGGCACTCATTCCGACCATCGATCCCGGTGCCGACTACGCGCTCGCCGAGACGCTCTCCGAGATCTTCCGCGTCCCCGTCGCCGGTGCCGCGGGGCAGATCGTCCGGGGAAGCGTGCTCGTCGGCGACCTCGCCACGCTCGTCCTCGACCTTTCGGAGCGGCTCGCGCTGCGACCCGAGGAGCGTCCCGGCGGCGCCGCGACCCCCGAGGAACTCGCGGGTGAACTCGGCGTCGCGTCGAAGACGCTCCAGCGCTGGCGGCGTGCGGGACTGTGCGCGCACTGGGTGATCGAGGGCGGCAAGCCGCGCGTCGCGATCTTCCGCGAGGTGCTGCGCGCGTTCGGCGAGCGTCACGAACTCCAGTTCGAGCGCGCGCGGAACTTCCGCCGCTTCGACGCGGCCGAGCGTGCCGAGCTCCTCGCCGAGGGGCGCGCGCGGCTCGCCGAGGGGATCTCGCTGAACCTCGCCGCGAAGGAGATCGCGGCGCGGCACGGTCGTTCGCACGAGGGCGTGCGGCTCCTCTTCCTGCGCGAGTTCGGGCATGCGCCGACGCGGCGCCGCTCGGGCAGCGAGTCCGCGGCGGCCTTCGCCGAACGCGCCTGGCGCTTCGCGATCGAGCCCGCCCGCATCGCGGCGCGGCTTCAGAAGAGCGAGTCGTTCGTGCGCTCGCTCGTCGACCGGCGGCGTGCCGAGATCCTGCGCGGCGTGCAGCCCGCCTGGGTCGACCTGCCGACCTTCGACCTGCCCGGCGCCGACGAGACGGTGCCGATGGCGCCCGCGGCGCGCAAGCTCGCGCCGATGGGGCTTGCCGATGGCGATCTCGTCGCGGCGATCGAATCGGCGCGCTCGCTGCGGCGGCTCTTCGCTCGCGACGGACGCGCGGCCGCCGAGCGCGACGAGACGCGTGCGGCGGCGATGCACTATCTCCTGCGCCGCGCCTCGCGGGCGATCGACGCGCTGCCGCGCTGGCCCGACCGCGCCCGCATCGACGAGATCGAGACCGACCTCCGCACGGCGCTCCGTCTGCGCACGCTCCTCGTCGAGCGCGGACTCGTGATCGCCCTCGGCCGCGCCGACCACTTCTACGACGGCGGACCCGAGCGCCTGCCCTCCGAGGAGCTGCGCACGCTCGTCCGCGCGCTGCGCCGCTCGGTGCTCGACGTGGTCGCGGGGTTCGATCCCGCGCGCCAGCGCTTCGATCGCGCGGTGTCGCTCGCGGCGGACTACATCCTCGCGCAGCAGCTTCCCGTCCGCCGTCCGACGCGCGCCGCCGCGCGGCATCGCTCGGGTGTCCCCGGCCGACTGCTCGCCGAGGTCGCGCAGTGGCAGGGGATCGTCGATGTGCTCGCGCATCGCGCCGAGGACATCGCGTCGGAGATCGCGGCGAAGGGGCCGCTTGCCGCGGAGGCGCGCCTCGTCGCGCGCCGCTACGGATTCGCGGGACTCGCGCCGCGCACGATCGAGGCGCTCGCCGCCGAGGATCGGACGACGGTCGCGATGATGACGAAGCGCGTCCGCGAGGCCGAGGCGGCGATCCGCGCGCGTTGAGTGCGACGCGAGAGCGTCTATTCGATGGTGAGCGCCGATTCGATTCCAGGCTCGGACTCGATGGTCTTCGCGCCCGTCACGGACCGTTCGCGGCGCTGTCGACCCTGATTCCATCGCCTCCGGCTCGCGTCATCGCGCGGCGCCCGTGACGCGTCCATCCGCAGTCGCCGCCGCATCGCGCGAAGAAACGCAGGCTCGAGCTTTGCGCTGGAATCGGGCGCGCGGCGGAATGCACGCGAGCCCGCACACGATGGCGATGCGCCGAAAAGGAAACCGAGGCGAGCCTTGCGGCTCGCCTCGGTGCGTGTTCGTGTCGGTGCCGTCCGGTTCGGCGGGTTCAGCGCTTGCTGAACTGGAAGCGACGACGGGCGCCGGCCTGGCCGTACTTCTTGCGCTCGACCTTGCGGGCGTCGCGGGTGAGGAACGCGTTCTCGCGCAGGATCGGCTCGAGCGTCGGATCGAAGTTGAGGACCGCGCGGCCGAGGCCAAGCACGGTCGCGCCGCACTGACCCGTGAAGCCGCCGCCGTTGGCGTTGACCTTCACATCGACCTTGCCCTTGAGGCCGGTCTTCTCGAGCACCGCGAGGATGAACTGCCTGTCGCGCTCCTCGACGAAGAACTCCTCGAAGGGCTTGCCGTTCACCTCGATCGAGCCCGCGCCTTCCTTGCAGCGGACGCGCGCGACGGCGGTCTTGCGGCGACCCGTACCCCAGAACCAGCCCTTCTGGTCGGGTCCGCGCAGGATGCGCGTGGTCGTGGGAGCGGTCTCGGTCGTGGTGGTGAGTTCGTCCATCGTCGTTTTTCCGTGTTTCCCGCGGGGTTTCCCGCTGGGGATTCGCGCGGGGCTCGTGTCCGCGCGCAAGGTGCTGTTCGGTTGGTCTGTCTCGTCTACCTGCGGGCGTCGCTCGATGGATGCCCGCGTGTCACGATCACTTCAGGTTCACTTCGCGGCCGAGTGCGGGCGGCGCGGAGCGCCCTTCATGCGGCTGCCCTTCTCGAGGAGCGAGGCCTTCGCGGGCATCTCGTGGCGCGCGGCCGGCTCGGCGAACGCGATCGGAGACTGCGAGGTGTGCGTGTGGGTCGCGCCCGCGAAGACGCGGAGGCGCGAGTGGAGCGAACGGCCGAAACGGCCCTTCGGGATCATGCGGAAGATCGCCTCGGAGACGAGACGCTCGGGGTGCGACTCGAGCTCCTGACGGTACGAGCGGACCTTGAGGCCACCGGGGTAGCCCGACCAGCGGCGACGCGTCTTCTGATCGAGCTTGCGGCCCGTCAGCACGACCTTCGAGGCGTTGGTGATGATGACCGCATCGCCCGAGAGGACGCCCGGCGTGAACTCGGGGCGGTGCTTGCCCATGAGAACCGTGGCGACTTCGGTCGCGAGACGACCGAGGGTCTTGCCTTCGGCGTCGACATGGCGCCAAACGGTCTTGATCTCACCAGGCTTTGCGATGTAGGTCTGACGGGGCATGTTCGATCCAGTCTGTCGGGCGAGTGTGTCGGACAAATGTGTCGGCTGAGCGCGTCGGCCGCGGTTCGTTCAGCGAGCGTTGCGGTGATCGTCGCTGCGGACGCCGCGCTCGAACGGTCCAAGGTGTGCACGGATCGCCGTGCGGAGAATCGACGAGGATACCGATCCCCCGTTCGATGTCAAGATCGTCGGCGGGGGTGTCGATCAGCGGGAATCGCGTCGTTCACCGCGGGATCGCGCCCGCTCCGCCACAGTTCGTCCAATAATCCCGCATGCGCGCCGCCTCGCGATTCCACCTCGTTCTGATCTGGGCCGTCATCTCCCTTCTGACGGGAGGGGCGATCGCCCTGCAGTCGTGGCGGGCACGGGAAGAGGCGCCGTCCGCGGCGGATCCGTCGGAGCGGACGGTCGCGCCCGTCTCGCTGCAGTCGGAGCTCGTCGGGAAGATCTGCCTCGCGGTTCGCGTGGCTTCGCCGCTCACGCCCGCTTCGCAGGTGATGGCGAATGCGGAGCCGCTGCAGGAGGGGACGCTGTCGGATCGGCTGGGGTACGCGATCCTGCTCGGACGCGCGGCAAGCTGGGAGGAGGCGCTCGAGCATCTCGGGCGCATCGAGGTTCCCGAGGTCGAGGCGGGACGCGAGGCGGAGGAACTCCGCGCGCAGGTCGATGGCGCGATCCGCTGGAGACTCCTGACCGAAGAGGCCGAGGCGGTCGACGCCGCGCTCGGAACCGACGGGACCGCCAGCGAGACGCTCGACCGCGTCTTCGCTCCCGAACTCGAGACGCCGTGGCAGCCGCTCGAGCCGAAGCTCGGCTTCTTCGCGCGCGCGCTCGGGCCCGAGGCCGATGGCGAGGCGCTCGCCGCGCTCGCGGTTCTCGTCGTGACGGGCATCTGGTACCTGCTCGCGTTCCTCGGTGGCGTCGCCGTGCTCGGCACGCTCGCGGGGCTCGGCGTCTTCGGCAAGCTGCGGCCACGGCTCGCGCCCGCGTCGGACGGCCGCGCGGCCGCCGTGCTCGGCGAGACCTTCGCGATCTGGATGGCGATGTTCCTCGGACTGAACATCCTCGCCGCGATGGTCGCGGGCCTTCTCATCGCGGCGCTCGGCGAAGGAGTCGCCGAATACGCGGGGCTCTTCTCGGTGGGTGCGTTCCTCGCGTCGCTCTCGGTGCTCGCGTGGCCGCGGTTCCGAGGGGTGGGGTTCGCCGAACTGCGTGCGCTCATCGGGCTCCATGCGGGGCAGGGCGTCCTGCGCGAGGCGGGTGCGGGCGTCCTCTGCTATCTCGGCGCGGTGCCGTTCCTCGCGTTCGGCCTCGCGGTGTACGCGCTGCTCTCGATCCTGCGCGAGCTCGTCGCCGGAGGCGGCGCGCCACCGTCGCACCCGGCCGTCGATCAGCTCGGAAGCGCGGGGCCGGCGGGCGTGGCGCTCCTCTTCCTCCTCGCCGCCGTCGTCGCTCCGATCGTCGAGGAGATCGCCTTCCGCGGCGTCCTCTACGGACATCTCCGGGGCGTCCTGTCGCCGAGGATCCGCGTGGTCTCCGCGCTCGTCGCGGCGCTCGTGTCGAGCTTCATCTTCGCGGTGGTCCACCCGCAGGGCATCCTCTTCGTGCCCGCGCTCGGCGGACTCGCGGTGGGCTTCTGCCTCTTCCGCGAACTCCGCGGCAGCCTGATCGCCCCGATGGTCGCGCACGGGATCAACAACGCGGTGACCCTCACGATCGGGCTTTGGCTGATGGGCTGAGAGGTTCATGGGCTGAGAGGTCCGTGGGCTGGAAGGGCTCATGAGCTGAAAGGCCAAAGGCGCCTCGGCGGGGGGACTTGCGCCCGATTCGACGAGGGTTTGGGGGCTCGACCGGATTCGATCCGGACAGGAGCGCCGTGCCCGGATGGCGCGCGAAGAAAGATGAAAAAAGAGAATCGCAGATTGACAAGGATTGGGACGCCGATAGCCTCTCGGTACGACGGGACTCCAGGGTGCCATTGGCAAGTCTTGTCCGCCGGCAGTCCGAGCGACTGTCCGTGTCGCTCAAGTTGGGCATGGCCCACCTGGCAGCGTTGCTCGTGACCGTCTCGCCCCGCCTGGTGGCCGGACACCGAGCTGCCAGTCACCGAGATGCCAGGCGTCTGGAGGAAACTCGCCATGATGAAGCTCTCGAATCGATCGGTCGGCGGACGCGTGCGGGCTGGCGCGACGCTGGTGCTGGGCGCGTCGTTCCTTGCACTCGGACCGGTGCTCGTGACCACGCGTGGAGCGGGCGCGACCGCCGCATCCGAGCGCTTCGCGCGCGGCGCGGACTGTGCCGCGCAGCTCGAGGGGCTCGTCGCCGCGGACCTCGATGCGTCGAGCCTGCGCGACGCGATCGGCGCCTCGATCCGCCTTCGCGTCGACCAGGCGCGGTTGCCGGCGGACGCCGACGCCGTCGCCTCGTGCGCCGCGGCGTTCCTCGTCGAGCGGTGCTTCGGGACGGGTCTCGGATACTGCCAGTGGAGGCTTGCCGGCGGCGCGCTGCCGTCGACGCCTGCGATCGACGAGATGGCGGATGGAAGCCTCGACTCCGCGCGCGCGGCACTCGTCC
>JBJOHC010000130.1:0-3350 GCA_046047955.1 Planctomycetota bacterium | reverse complement strand
ACATCGCGGCAGGCGTCGGGCGCCGTGCCCTCGACGACGATGCCCGCGCGCCGCGCCGAGCGGACGAGGATGCGCTCGACGCGGACATGGCGCGCGTCGACGAACTTGATCGCCTCGCGGTCGGGCGCGATCTCGGCGAGTGCGCCCGCCTTCGCGGGGCGGATCACGATGGGCGCGTCGGGGGTTCCCGCGAGGCCCTCGAGGACGGCGGGGCGGTGGATGCCCTCGCCGAGGACGATCTCGTCGCCCGGCTTCGCGCGCGCGGCGATCGTCGACCAGTCGTCGCCCGCGGTGACAGGGAGGATGTCGGCGGACGCGGGCGCGGTGGCGATGCCGAAGGTGACGCCGAGCCCGAGCAGGAGCGCCGGAACGGAGGCCGTCGCGAGTCGTGCGCGCGCGCGAGGCGCCCGCTCGGACATGTCGCGTGCGAACGCGCGGGAGGCGCGGGCCGCGCGCGTGTCGGGAGATCTGGCGTGTTCGGGACGACCGTGCCGCATGCGTCGATTGTTGCATCGCGCCCGCCGTCGTGGGCGGGATTCGCGCGGCTTCAGCCCGCGATCGCGCGGTCGATCGGGCTCGCGCAGATCGTGCGGAGGACGATCGCGCCGGGCGCGAGGACGACCGCGCCTTCCTCGACCGCCGCCGGGCGGAGGACCGTCGTTCCCGCGGGGGCGGCGACCGTGCCCGACGCCGTCTCGAAGCGCGCCTCGCCGGCGAGCGTGATCCAGACTTCGGGAACGCCGGTCGGGGCGAGCGGGATCGGCGCGATCGTGGCGCTCGTCCCCGTCGCCTCGAGACGCTCGATCGTGAAGAAGGCCGAGCGGCAGAGCCGCGTCGTCGCGATCCCCGCGGCCTCGAAGCCGGCGGCCTCGCCCGCGCGGACGAACCCCGGGATGCCGTCCCGCTGCGCCGCGCCGAACTTCATGCACGCCCGCGCTTGGGCGAGATGGAGCGGCCGCTTCGGGTCGTTCCGGTCCCAGTCCCAGACGCGGAAGGTCGTGTCGCTCGGGGTCTGGACCTCGGCGGCGAGGATGCCCGCGCCCAGCGCGTGGCAGGTGCCGCTCGGGAGGTAGACGCAGTCGCCGGGCGCGACCTCGTACGACTCGAGGTGCTCGAGCGCGCGGCCTTCCGCGAGCGCCGCCTCGAACTCGGCGGGCGTCGTCTCGGGGCGGATGCCGCGGTAGACGCGCGCCCCGGGTTCGCACTCGACGACGATCCACGCCTCGGTCTTCAAGTGGCAGTCGGGGTGCGCGCGCGCGTACGCCTCGTCGGGATGGACCTGGAGCGACAGGTTCTCCGCCGCGTCGAGGAACTTCACGAGAAGCGGGAACGCCCCGTCGGGCGCGGGCGTCGCGATGCCGAGGAGCGCCTCGCGGTGCGCCTCGCGGATCTCGCGGAGCGTGCGGCCGTCGAACGGTCCGCCGTCGACCGTCGAGCGGCCGTCGGGAATCGAGTCGGGAAGGTCGGCGAGCTCCCAGGTCTCGCCGGTCGGGCCGCCTGCGGCCGTGGGCTTGCCGTAGCGGGAAAGGCGCGCGCCTCCCCAGGCGCGCGCCTTTGCGATCGGTCGGAATCGGAGTGGAGGAAGCATGCGTGGCACCCGTTCGAGCCGGAACTCAGATCGCCATGCCGGTGATCTGCGCCTCGAAGACGAGCTTGCCGTTCACCATGCCCTGCGTCTTCGAGACGAAGCGACGCGGGCTCGCGTGGATCTCCTCGCAGAGGATGACGAAGGTGTCGCCCGGGACGACCTGGCCGCGGAAACTCGCGTCGTCGCAGCGCAGGAAGCCGAGGAACCCGAGCGCGGGGAAGCGCGTCCGGAAGAGCCAGCTCGCGCACTGCGCGGTCGACTCGATCATCAGGACGCCCGGGAAGAGCGGCCGACCCTTGATGTGGTGCTCGCACCAGAACTCGTCGGATCGGACTTCCTTGATGCCGACGCACTTGCGCATGTCCTCGCTGACCCAGGCGATGCGGTCGCATTGCCGCATCGGCCCGGTCTGCGGGAGTAACTCGTCGAGCCCGCGGCTGTCGCACACGGTCCGCGACAGGTCGATGTTCGAGAGATCGATGAGTGGGGCGCTGGCCACGCGGTTCCGGGCGGCTCAGGCCGCGCCGTCCTCCGTGCCGCGCATCTCGAGGACCTTCACGCGGATCTCCTGCGCGGCGTCCTTGATGTCCTGCATCGCCTTGCGCACGCGCGTGCCGGCGGCCTTGTTCCCACCCGCGGCCTTCCGCATGTCGTCCTCGACCTCGCGGACGAGCTGGCAGAGCTTCTCGTAGAGTTCCATGGCATCCTCCAGTTGGCGGGGCGGTCGTCCGCAGTCGGCCCTGTGCCTCGGCGCGACGCCCCTGTGGGGTTGAGGTGGGTCGCGGCACGCGCCGTGGACCCTCGGGAGCGTCCGCTAAGGTAGCGGATTCGGGGCGACGAGTGTCTTCACGACTCCGAGCACCGCCTTGAAACGGGGGTGGGACGCGTCGCCGAGGATCTCGTAGGCCGCGCCGAGGACCCCCGACGGGATGGCGCCCGCGCGTTCCTGGCGGCGGAAGGCGGGCGCGATCTGGTCGGGTCGGCCGGCCGAGATCGCGTCGGTCAGGAGCCAGGGCTGGCGACCCGTCGCGAGGAGATCGAGGACCGTCTGCTGCACGCAGACATGGGCCTCGACGCCCGCGATCAGGATGTCGTCGGTGCGGTGGCGGGCGAGGAAGTCGGCGACCTCGGGGACGAGCGCGCTGAACCGCGTCTTCTCGACGATCGGAGCGTGGTCGCGCGCGGCCGCCGCGATCGCGGGGGCGCTGTGGCCGAGGCCCTTCACATACTGCTCGGTGACGATCGCGGGGATGCCGAGGACCCTCGCGAGTTCGAGCGCGGCCGCGCAGTTGGCGACGACGCGGTCGCCGTCGTGGATCGTGGGCAGGAGCCGTTCCTGCACATCGATGACGAGGAGCGCGGTCCGTTCGAGCGTGAGGCGGGGGATCGGCATGGCGTGTCTCGTGGCGTGTCGCGTGGCGCGTCTCGTGGCGCGTCTCGTGGCGTGTCGCGTGGCGCGTCTCTCGGCGTGTCTCGTGGCGTGTCAGACGCGCAGGTCGGCGGTGGTGCGGAGGGCGTCGCGGTGGCGCGCGCGGATCGGCTCGACGACCGTCTCGATGAAGCGGTCGGTCTGCTCGGGCGCGCGGCCGACGAACGCGGACGGATCGAGCGCGCCGTCGAGGTCGACCTTCGCGAAGAACGGGTCCGCCTTGAGACGCGCCATCAGGTCGTTCGGGCGGCCGAAGCGCTTGACCTCCTCCGCGGCGGCCATCGAGTGGACGCGGATCACCTCGTGCGCCTCCTGGCGGTCGGCGCCGGCCTT
>JBJOHC010000129.1:0-14592 GCA_046047955.1 Planctomycetota bacterium | reverse complement strand
GAGACGCCCGCGGTGAGACTCGGGTGGCGAGACCCGCGTGCACGGGCGCGCCGACCTGGGCGTGGTGGACGCTGTGGACGCGGGCCGCGTCGCGAAGGGGCGCGGGCCTCGAGACGCACGGTCGTCCGCCCGCGCGTTCAGGCGGGAGGCTGGTCGAAGTGGTCGCTGGGAAAGGCCGTCGGCTCGATCCGGCGAAGTTCGAGGATGCGCGGCGGCGTGGGCGGGAGCCCTCCGCGCATGGGGCGGAACTCGTCCGACGCGGCGCGCTCGTGCGGAGGGACGCGGGGTGGAGGGCCTGCGGCGCCGCGGGGAGGGGAATGCCGGTCTTCGCGCTCGTCGCGCCGACCCGCGGCCGATCGCCGGGGATCGGTCGGGCGCGCGTCCCAGAGAAGGTGGGCCTCGAGCACGACGCCGCGCGCGGTGTCGATCCAGAGTTCGATGTCGTCGGGGCCGCGCACGGGCGCGCGTCGCGTTGCGACGAGATGCATCGCGCCGCGAAGGCGCGCGGGCGACTCGTCGCCGCCGCGTGCGAACGCCACCTCGTAGGCGTCCTGCACGAGGGCGAGGAGGTCGTCCATCCGCTCGACCGCGACGCCGCCCGCGGAATCCTCGATCCAGCGCGGCCAGAGCTGTCGCGATCCGAGCGTGCGGATCGCGCCTCGCTCGTCGCGTTCCCACGGGCCGTCGGGGCCATCGGCGCGGGTGGTGCCGCCGAGTTCGACGCCGTCGAGCGAGTGGGCCGTCAGGTCGAGGCGGCTCCAGTCGCCGCGCAGGTCCCAGGTGCCGCGGAGCCACGCGGGCTCGTCGTGCGGCGGCTCGACGAGGAGGGCGATCTCGTAGCGGCGGTCGCCGCCCGCGGTCTGCGCGAGCCGCTCCTTCGAGGCGGCGGTCGCGAGCAGTCCCGCCGCGCTCGTTTCGCGCGGGACGAGGAGGAAGGCGAGGAGGAGAGTCGTCGAGAGGACGAGGAGCGCGGCGCGCGCGAGACGCAGCGTCGGTCGGATCGCGCCGACGGTCGTCGGCACGCGCGGCGCCGCGGGGGCCGGCGCCCCGAGCGACGCGAACGCGCGGGCGAGCCGCGCCTCGCGCACCTCGACCGCTTCGGGCGCGAGGTGGGCGTGGAGGAGCGCGTCGACGACGCGATCGCGCGCCTCGCGGGCGTCGTCGTTGTCGTGGGGGCGGCGGTTCCGATCCATGCTCGTGTCGGCCGGGTTCATGTCATCGATGTTCATGTCATCCATGCTCATGTGGAGGTCTCCGGTCCAAAGGCCCCCTTCGCGGAGAGGCAGTCGGCGAGGAGCGCGCGGGCGCGCTGGAGGCGCTTCTTCACGGCCTCCTCGTGCTCCTCGAGATCGCGGGCGATCGCGGCGAGCGGGCGGCTGTCGCGGTAGGCGGCCTGGATGACCTCCGCCGAGCGCGCGGGCAGCCGCGCGAGGCAGTCGGCGAGCGCGTCGAGCCGCTCGCGGAAGCCCATCGCGGGTTCCGCGCCGTCGCCCGCGAAGCGGTCGAGGGCGGCGAGGTCGCGCTCGACCGCGTCGATGACGCGGCTCGATGCGAGCGGCGCGCGCGCGCGGCGCCCCGCATGCTCGAGGGCGACGAACCGCGCGATCCCCCGCAGCCACGGGCCGAACGGACGCGTGCGGTCGTAGTCCGCGAGGCGGCGCCAGGCGACCAGCACCGTGTCCTGGAAGATGTCGTCGGTCGCGTCGCGGCCGCCGATCGCCCGGATGAACGCGAGAAGCGCGTCGGCGTGCTCGCGCACGAGGACCTCGTAGAGGTCGCGCGCGTCGGGCGCGCCCGCGGGTCCGGGGGACCCGGGCATGGACGGTCGGTCGGGAGCGGTCACGGCGCGATGTTGATCGATCGGACCGCTCGGGGGACGGAGAATCGCGCGAAATGAGGGCCGCGCGGGCGGCTGCGGCCTTCGTGGCGCGTGTTCACGGGGTCGACCTCCCCGGGGTCGACATTCCCGGGGTCGACCTCCCCGGGGTCGACATCCCCGGGGTCGACATCCCCGAGATCCGCATCCCCGAGATCCGCATCCCCGAGAGCCCCATCCCCGAGATCCCCATCCACGAGACCCCACCCACGAGCGGCCGTCGCGCCCCGAAGCGGCCATCGGGCGCGCAGGCGTGGGCGGGCCGGGGGTCCCGCGTCAGCGGCTCGTCACCGCCTCCATGCGCGGATAGTCGTTGTAGCCCTTCGCGCAGTCGCCGTAGAAGGTCGACTCGTCCCAGGGGGCGAGGTCGGCGCCGGCGGCGAGGCGCTCGGGGAGGTCGGGGTTCGAGATCGCGAGCTTGCCGAAGGCGACCGCGTCGCCGAGGCCCGCGGCGAGGTCCGCCTCGGCGGCGGCGACATCGGTGCCGTAGCCGTTCAGGACGACGGGGCCCGCGAAGCGCGCGCGCATGTCGCGGCAGAGGGCCGCGGTGAAGGGGCCGTTCCAGCCGTCCTTCGGCCAGTGGTGGTTGAAGAGGTGGAGGTAGGCGCACCGGCGCTTCCCGAGCTCCTCGGCGGCGCGGAGCATGAGTTCCTCGTCGTCGTGGTGCTGCGGGAGGTCGTTGAGGCTTCCGATCGGCGAGAGGCGCACGCCCGTCCGCGCGTGTCCGAAGGCGTTCGCGCAGGCGTCGACGACCTCGAGGAGGAGGCGCAGCCGGTTCTCGACGGCGCCGCCCCATGCGTCGTCGCGGCGGTTGAGCGAGCCCGAGAGGAACTGGTTGAGGAGGTAGCTGTTCGCGGCGTGCACCTCGACGCCGTCGAAGCCCGCCGCCTTCGCGTTGGCGGACGCGCGCTCGAAGTCGGCGACGAGGCGGGGGATCTCGTGGGTCTCGAGGGCGCGCGGCTCGCTCGCCTCGACGCGCTCGCGGCGGCCGTCGGGGTGGCGGATGGCGACATAGCCCTTCGAGCGGACGGCCATGCTCGAGACGGGCGGGCGGCCGTCAGGCTGGTGGGCGGCGTGGCTCACGCGGCCGACATGCCAGAGCTGGAGGAAGATGCGGCCGCCCGCGGCGTGGACGCGGTCGGTGACGAGGCGCCAGCCCGCGACCTGCTCGTCGCTGTGGATGCCGGGGGTGTTCGGGTAGCCCTTTCCTTCAGGCGAGATCTGGGTCGCCTCGGAGATGAGGAGTCCGAACGACGCGCGCTGGGCGTAGTGCTCGGCCTGCAGTTCGCCCGGGATATCGCCGGGCGCCTTCGCGCGCTGGCGGGTGAGGGGCGCCATGAAGACGCGGTTCGGGCAGGCGAGGCCGCGGAGGTCGATCGGCGCGAGGAGGTTCGGCAGCGGCGCGGGCGAGGGGATCGGCGCGGGCGTGGAGGGGGGCGTGGACGAGGGCATGGGCGGAGCGGTGGGCGGAGGGCGCGTGCGGTGGCGTGCGCGGGTCGGTGAGGTGAGTGGGGGGCGTGAGTGGGGCGGTGGCGGCGTGTGGCGTGTTCGTGCGACGCGTGCGTCGATCTGTCCGTGCGCGTCGTTCCCGGGTGGGGCGTCGTGCGGCTCGTTTCATGCGCCGCGCGATGGTCTTCATGCACCGCGCGAGGGTCTTCACGCGCCATGCGAGCGTCTTCACGCGCCGTGCGAGGGTATCCGCGGGCCGCGTGCGGCGAGGCGTATCGGCTCGTGCGAACGCTGCGCCGCGGGCTCGCCCCTTCGCACGCGGCCGCGCCCGCGATGCGCGACCCGCCAAAGTACACTCGCGGCTTCGCGCCCTCGGCGCGCCCCGCGCCCCCATGACGAACCACACCACCGCGACCATTCGCGACGATCTTCGGGCCGACGACGGCGTCGTCCGCGTCCATCCGGGCCTGCGTGCGACCGCAGGACGGCGCTCGCTGGCGACGGCGGTCCTTCTCGCGGGAGCCGCATGGCTCGCCGCAGGCGGCTGCCGCATGGGGCCCGACGCGCCGACCGCGCCCGAGGCGCCCGCCGCCGACGCGCTCGACGCGTCCGTCTCGGACGCCGTGCGCGACATGCCCGTCGACCCGCGCTGGTGGGAGTCGCTCGGCGACCCCGTCCTCGACGGGCTCGTCGCCGACGCCGAGCGTGCGAACCAGTCGCTCGCCGCGGCGCTCGCGTCGGTGCGGGCCGCGTACGCGGGGCTCGGGGTCGCGGAGGCGGAACTCTGGCCCTCGATCGGCGCGGGCGCCGAGTACGCGCGCACGAAGACGAATATCGCGCAGCTCGCGGCGCAGGGCGTCCAGCTCGAGCCCTACGACATGTACGCCTACGGCGTCGGCATGCCCGCGTGGGAGATCGACCTCTGGGGCGGCGTGCGGAGGCAGGTCGAGATGGCCGCGTCCGACGCCGCGGGCGAGGTGGAGACGCTGCGCGGCGCGCTCGTCTCGGTGCGCGCGCAGGTGGTGGCGAACTACGCGCAGCTCCGCATGCTCGCCGAGCGCCGCGCGGTCCTCGAGGAGAACGCCGCGGGCATGCGCCGCTCGCGCGACGCGGTGGCGGCGCGGCGCGCCGCTGGGACGGCGACGGCGCTCGATCTCGCGCGCGCCGAGGCGGAGCTCGATGCGGCCGAGGCGGGGCTTCCCGCGATCGAATCGGCGTGGCGCGCGACCTTCGCGGCGCTTGCGGTCCTCGTCGGGAAGACGCCCGCGGAGCTCGAGACCGCGGTCGGTGGCGAGCTCGCGGCGCGTGCGCCCGTGCCGACGCCGCCCGACGCGGTCGGCATCGGTCTTCCCGCCGATCTCGTCGCGCGGCGGCCCGATGTGCGCGCCGCGTGGCAGCGGCTCGTCGGAGCGACCGCCGCGATCGGCGCGGCCGATGCGCTGCGACTGCCGACGCTCACGCTTTCGGGGAACTTCTACATCGCCGCGACCGAGGTGTCGGGGCTCGGGCGGCTCTCGAACCGGGCGTATTCGTTCGGGCCGTCGCTGTCGGTGCCGATCCTCGCGGGCGGTGCGCTCAAGGCGAACGCGGAGCGCGCGAAGGCCGCGGCCGATGCCGCGCTCGCCTCGTACCGCGAGACGGTGCTCGGCGCGATCGGCGACCTTTCGGCGAGCGTGTCGGGCTATGTCGGCGCGCGCGAGGGCGCGGTGCTCGCGTCGCGCGCGGCCGACAGCGCGCGCGAGGCGCTGCGGCTCGCGGACGAGCAGTTCCGCGCGGGCGTCACCGATGTGACCGTCCTCCTCGAGGTGCAGCGTTCGGCGCTCTCCGCCGAGGACGCCGCCGTCGAGGCGCGCGGTGCCGAAGTGCAGGCGTTCGTCTCGCTCTGCCGCGCGCTCGGGAGCGGCTGGCAGGACGCCGATCTCGACCGCGCCGCGGCGGAAGCCGCCGAGACGCGGGGAGGCGGCGGGGAACGGAGCGCGGACGGCGGGCACGAGCCCGCGGAATGAGGACGACCGGGCGCGACGGCGGTCCACCGCCGCCGGGCGCGCAGGCGGCGCATCACGAGAGAGCGACCTTCGACATGACGAACACCATCGCCCACGCCATCCGCGCCTCGCGGCGCGCCGCCTTCCTCGCGGCGCTCGCCGTCGCGGCGCCTTTCGTCCTCGCCGCCTGCGGGAAGGAGCCCGCCGCACCCGCCGCGCCCGCGGAGATCGCGGTCCGCACCGCGCCCGCGGCGGAACGCACGGTCGTGCGGACGCGCATGTATCCCGGGAACACCGCCTCGGTGCGCCCCGTGCAGATCGCGGCGCGCGTGCAGGGCTTTCTCGCGCGGCAGCACGCCGCCGACGGCGCCACGGTGAAGGCGGGCGACATCCTCTACACGATCGAGGAGGCGCCCTACCGCGCCGCGCTCGCGCAGGCCGACGCGGGCGTCGCGCAGGCCGACGCGGCGCGCGGTGCCGCCGACGCGGGCGTCGCGCAGGCCGAGGCGGTGCTCGCGCAGGCCGAGGCCGCGGTGCCCGGCGCGCGCGCGTCCTACGAGGTCGCGAAGAGCGACTACGCGCGCAACGAGCCGCTCGCCGCGAGCGGCGCGGTGTCGGCGCAGACGCTCGACCAGCTGCGGGCGCGGCGCGACGAGGCGGAGTCGAAGCTGCGCGCGGCCGAGGCGCAGGTCGTCGCCGCGCAGGGGTCGGTGAAGGTCGCGGCGGCGCAGGTCGCGGTCGCGAAGGCGCAGTCCGAGGCCGCGGCCGCCGCGCGCGAGAACGCCCTCCTCAACCTCTCCTACTGCACGGTGACCGCGCCGATGGACGGGCTTCTCGGGAAGAGCCGCGCGTTCGAGGGGCAGATGGTCGGCCCCGGCTACACGACGACCCTGAACGAACTCGTCCAGCTCGATCCGATGTGGGCGCAGTTCAGCCCGAGCGCGACCGACTGGCCCGTCGTCGCCGACCTCCTCGCGAAGGGTCCGGTGCGGGCGACCGTGGTCTACGGCGGCGTCGACGCGCGGCGCGCGGAGGGCGAGCTCTCGTTCGTCTCGAACGCGGCCGACCAGTCGACGGGCACGATGCCGATGCGCGCGACCTTCGCGAATCCCGAGGGTCTCTTCCGTCCCGGCACCTACTGCGAGGTGACGCTCTCCTTCGGCGAGGTGCCCGGCGTCCTGATGATCCCGATGGCCGCGCTCGTCGCGCGCGAGACCGACTTCTTCGTCTGGCGCGTGAAGGCCGACGGCACCGTCGAGAACGTGCGCGTCGAGGTCGGCGCGCGCGAGGGCGTGGAGGTGGGCGTGACCGCGGGGCTCTCGGCGGGCGACCGCGTCGTCACCGCGGGCATGCAGAAGCTCCGCGAGGGGATGCGCGTGCGCGAGGCGGGGGATGGCGAGGCGAAGGACGGCACCACGCGCGACGGCGCATCCGCGAAGTGATCGCGCGCGCCGCGCGCGGCGCGGCGAGAGGAGAGACGCATGTCACGCTTCTTCATCAACCGACCCATCTTCGCGACCGTGATCGCCCTGATCATGGTGCTCGCGGGGACGATCTCGATGCTCGTCCTGCCCGTCGCGCAGTTCCCGACGGTCGTGCCGCCGACGGTGCAGGTGTCGGCCGTCTACAACGGCGCCGACGCGGTGACCGTCGCCGAGGCGGTGACGACGCCGCTCGAGCAGCAGATCAACGGCGTCGAGGGGATGCTCTACATGAGCTCCAACTCGACGAACACGGGGCAGTCGATCATCACCGTCACCTTCGAGGTCGGCTACGACCTCAACATCGCCGCCGTCGACGTGCAGAACCGCGCGCAGCAGGCGTTCCCGCAGCTGCCGCAGGAGGTGCAGCAGCTCGGCGTCACGGTGACGAAGCAGTCGACGAACATGACGCTCGTCGCCGCGCTGCGCTCGTCGGACGGGCGCTACGACACGCGCTTCCTGACGAACCTCGCCGACATCGCGGTCGCGCCCGCGCTGCAGCGGATCGACGGCGTGGGCAAGGTGACGATCTTCGGACTCGAGCAGTACTCGATGCGCGTCTGGCTCGACTCCGCGAAGCTCGCGGCGCTCGGCCTGACCGCGGCCGACGTCGCGCGCGCCGTGCAGGCGCAGAACAAGCAGGCGGCGATCGGTTCGATCGGCGCCGAGCCGAGCGAGGGGAATCCCGCGTTCGTCTTCAGCCTCGTCACGGACGGGCGCCTCGACGACGCCGACGCCTTCAACGACATCGTGGTCCGGACGGGCGACGACGGCGCGGTCGTGCGCGTCCGCGACGTGGGGCGCGCCGAGATCGGCTCGTACCTCTACTCGAGCACCTCGCACATGGACGGCAAGGGCGCCGCGCTGATCGGCGTCTACCAGCTGCCCGACGCGAACGCCTTCGACGTGGCGCAGAAGGTGCGCGCGCGCCTCGACGAGCTCGCGCCGATGTTCCCGCCGGGCGTCGAGCACGAGGTCGCGTTCGACACGACGCTCTTCGTGTCGGCGTCGCTCGACGAACTCGTGAAGACGCTCTACGAGGCGGGCATCCTCGTCCTCATCGTGATCTTCGTCTTCCTGCAGGACTGGCGGGCGACGCTGATCCCGATGATCGCGATCCCCGTCTCGATCGTCGCGACCTTCGCGGCGATGCTCGCGTTCGGGTTCTCGATCAACACGCTGACGCTCCTCGGCCTCGTCCTCGCGATCGGCCTCGTCGTCGACGACGCGATCATCGTCGTCGAGAACGTCTACCACCAGCTCGAGCACGGCGCGACCGATGTCCGCGACGCGGCGGTGAAGGCGATGGCGCAGGTGACGGGGCCGATCATCGCGACGAGCCTCGTGCTGCTCGCGGTCTTCATCCCCGCGGCGCTGATGCCGGGCATCACGGGCGAGCTCTACAACCAGTTCGCGCTCACGATCGCGTTCTCGATCGTCTTCTCGAGCATCAACTCGCTGACGCTCTCGCCGGCGCTCGCGGCGGTGTTCCTCAAGGCGGGCCAGGCGCCGACGCGCTTCACGCCGTTCGTCCTCTTCAACCGCTTCTTCGACTGGCTGCGCGAGCACTACGGGCGCATCATCCACTGGCTCGGCATCCACTGGTACCTCGTCGCGGCGTTCTTCGCGGCGGCGTGCGTGGCGATCGCGGCGCTCCTCGCGCGGACGCCGTCGGCGTTCATCCCGAACGAGGACCAGGGCTACTACTTCGCGGTGGTGCAGCTGCCGCCGGGCGCGAGCCTGCCGCGCACGGTCGCGGTGTCGGAGGCGGCGCGCGCGGTGATCGCGCGCGATCCCGCGGTGACGAGCGTCCTCCAGATCGAGGGCTTCAACTTCCTCACGGGCACCGCGCAGACGAACGCCGCGTTCCTCATCGCGGTGCTGAAGCCGTGGGAGGAGCGCGACATCCGCACGGAGAACCTGCGCGCGATCATCCTGCGCGCGCTGCCCGACCTGCGCGAGATCCCCGAGGGAACGGTGTTCCCCGTGCCGCCGCCGCCGATCCAGGGACTCGGCGGCGTGGGCGGCTGGCAGCTCCAGCTCGAGGATGTGAACGGCGCGGGATTCGCGCGGCTCGGCGAGGTCGCGCGCGACTTCATGGAGGCGGCGGGGAAGCGGCCCGAACTCGGGGGGCTCAACTCGCCCTTCACCGACTCGGTGCCCGTCGTCAGGCTCGAGATCGACCGGACGAAGACCGAGCTCCTCGGCGTCTCGATGAGCGACGTGTTCGCCGCGCTCGGGCAGAACCTCGGGCAGGCGTTCGTCAACAACTTCAATCTCTTCGGCAAGGTCTACAACGTGATGCTGCAGGCGGAGGCGCTGCAGCGCATGACGGTCGAGGAGGTGATGCGCATCCACGTGCGCAACCGCGACGGAGGCATGGTGCCGATGGCGTCGATCGCGACGCCCTCGCTCGGCGTCGCGACCGACAACGCGACCCACTACAACCTCTTCAACACGGTGCAGGTGAACGGCTCGACGGGCGCGGGCTTCAGCTCGGGCGACTCGATCCGCGCCGTCGCCGAGGTCGCGGCGGAGACGCTGCCGCAGGGCTTCACCTACGAGTGGACGGGCACGACCTACCAGGAGATCGAGGCGGGCGGCTACGCGCCCGTCATCTTCGGACTCGCGCTGCTCGCGGTGTTCCTCCTGCTCGCGGCGCAGTACGAGAGCTGGGCGCTGCCGTTCAACGTGCTGCTGTCGGTCGCGTTCGCGGTGCTCGGCGGGCTCGTCGCGCTCACGCTGACGGGTCGCGCGCTCGACACCTACGCGCAGATCGGGCTCGTGATGCTCGTCGGACTCGCGGCGAAGAACGCGATCCTCATCACCGAGTTCGCGAAGGAGCGCCACGAGGCGGGCGAGAGCGTCCTCGACGCGGCGGTGAACGCATCGAAGCTCAGGCTCCGTCCGATCATGATGACGAGCTTCGCGTTCATCCTCGGCATCCTGCCGCTCGTGATCGCGGTCGGCGCGGGCGCGCAGAGCAGGCGCTCGATCGGCACGGTCGTCCTCGGCGGCATGCTCGGCGCGACGATCGTCGACCAGCTCGTGGTGCCGACCCTCTTCGTCATGATCGAGTCGCTGCGCGAGAAGGTGCTCGGGGCGAAGGCGCGTCCGAAGCATGGCGGCGCCGCGCCGCCCGCCGCGCCGCCCGCCGCGCATTGAGTCGGCGCGATCATTCGCGAATCGTCTCGCGATCGGTGTCGCGATTCGTGTCGCGATCCGTGTTGCGAATTGTGGCGGCGCGGGCTTCGGTCCGCGCCGCGTTCGCGATATCGTGCCATCCCGCGGCCGCGGGAAGACGCGGCGCCTCGAGAACTCACCGGAGTACCAGATGCAAGATCCGACCCGTCGCGACTTCCTCACCACCACCGCCGCCGCAGGCGCGGCCTCCCTCGTCGCCCCGATGGGCTTCGCCGGCTACGTCCGCGCGGACTCGCTCGGGAAGGACATGATCAACATCGCGGTCGTCGGCTGCGGCGGGCGCGGCTCGGGTGCGGCGAACGACAACCTCACGGCGAACAAGAACACGCGCATCGTCGCCCTCTGCGACCTCAACATCGAGGGCGCGAAGAGCCTGCGCGCCGGCCTCATCGAGGCGCACGGCGAGGATCGCGTCGCGGTGCCCGACGACCGGATCTTCGGCGGCATCGACGGCTACCAGAAGGTGATGGACCTGAAGGACGTCGACCTCGTGATCCTCGCGACGGCGCCTGGATTCCGCCCGATCCACATCGCGGCGGCGGTCGCGGCGAAGAAGCACGTGTTCGCCGAGAAGCCCGTGTGCGTCGACGTGGCGGGCTACCACAGCTGCTGCGCGTCGCACGACCAGGCGGCGAAGCAGGGGACGGCGATCGTGACGGGTACGCAGTACCGCCGCCAGCCGAGCTTCATCGAGGGCATCCAGAAGATCCGCGAGGGCATGATCGGCGAGGTCGTCGGCATGACCGCGCGCTACTGCTCGAACGGCATCTGGTACCGCGAGCGCAAGCCCGGCATGAGCGACATGGAGTACCAGATCTACAACTGGATGCACTTCATCTGGCTCTCGGGCGACCAGATCGCCGAGCAGGCGGTCCACAACATCGACATCATCCACTGGGTGATGGGCGGCCCGCCGGTGAAGTGCTTCGCGTCGGGCTCGCGCTGGGACCGTCCCGCCGACAGCGAGATGTGGGACTCGATCTCGTGCGACTTCGAGTTCGAGGGCGGGCGCCTCTGCTCGTTCACGGGCCGCCACTGGAAGAACGCCGACAACCAGCTCGACAACGTCGTCTACGGTTCGAAGGGCGTCGCGTACCTGCGCGCGTTCGACTCGGGCACGCAGATCTACGACCACGCGGGCAAGGAGCTCTTCAAGATCAAGGGGAACCTCGGCGCCGCGTACCGCCAGGAGCACAAGGAGCTCGTCGAGTCGATCGTCGCGGGCAAGCCGATCTGCGAGCTGCGTCAGACCGCCGAGAGCTCGCTCATGGCGGTGATGGGCCGCGAGGCCGCGTACTCGGGCCAGATCGCGACCTGGGACTTCCTCGTCAACAAGTCGAAGCTCGACCTCATGCCGAAGCTCGTGACGCTCCCGGGCGACGCGCCCGCGCCCTTCGTGCGGAAGCCCGGCGAGTACCGCCTGCAGTGACCCCCGCGGCGGCCGCGCGCCGCACGACCTGAACGCGAACCGCGAGGCCGGCGTGGCGCCGGCCTCGCGGTGTTTTTCGGATGATTCGCCTTGGCAGGCGCGGCCGTTCAGCGCCCGCCCGCGATCGCCGCGTCGACGATCGAGAGGTCGTCCTCGAAGTGGCGGCGGGTGGTCGGGGCGAGGCGGTGCGGATCGGGGACATCGGCTCGCGCCATCGCGGCGAGTCGAGCGGCATCGGCGAGTTCGCCCGTTGCAAGCGCCACCCGCGCGAGCGTCGCGAGTGCGGGGCCGCGGCGGTTGCGGACGGCGGGATGCGCGAGGAGCGGGGCGTCGATCGCAAGCAGGCGTTCGCCCGTTCGCCGCGCCTCCTCGTCGCGGCCCCGCTCCGACTCGAGCTGCATGGTGTCGTGCAGCACCTCGAGCAGGCGGCACAGTCCGAGCGCCGTGTCGAGGTCGGTGGTCCGTTCGACGAGCGCCCGCAGTCTCGCGGCGTCGTCGTCGCGACCCGTCCGGGCGAGCACCTGCGCCGCCAGCCGCCGCTGGTGGTTGAACCGCGGGGGCAGCGCGTCGTCGAGCAGGAGGGGAAGGAGCGCGCGCGCCACCGTCGTGGCCTCCTCGACGCCTCCCGCCATCGCGACGGCCTTGGCGAAGGGGACGCCCGTGATCGCCGCGTCGGCGCCGCTCGCCGCCGCGAGATCGCGGAATGCCGCGCATGCGCGCGCGAGCGTCTCGGCGTCTCGACCGCCGGGGTCGAGCGCCTGGCGCTCGGCGAGCGCGATGGTCGCCGCGGAGAGCGCGCCGAGCGCGAGGGGATTCGACGCCGCCTCGGGAGCGAGGCGCGCGCTCCAGCGTCGGAGCTCGCCGTCGTCGAGCGCGCGCGCGGCCGTGCCGAAGGCGTCGAGCACGCGCGGGTCGTTCCAGCCGAGGGCCTCTTCGGCGGCTGCGAGTCCCTTCACAAGGATGAATCGAGAGGTCGCATCCGCTCCAAAGGGCGCATATCCATCGTTCGCCGAGACGGCGTTCGCCTGCGCGCGGGCGAGTGCGACGAGCGCCTCGAGCGCGGCGCCCGCGGCGGGACCGGTCGCGCCGGCGTGAAGTTCGAGCGCGCGGGCATACTGGCCGACCGACTGGTCGAACAGACCGAGCGCCTCGTACATGCGACCGGCCACCATGCGGCCGTCGGCCTCCTCGTTCGGCGTCGCGGTGGAGGCGTCGAGCTCGCGCACGAGGGCGTCGGCGGCATCGGCGACGCGCGCCTCGCGCCCCATGCCGAGGATCCGCGGATCCTCGAAGGCGCCGATGAGGGCGTAGATGTAGCGCTGGGCGCGCATCGCCTCGCCGTAGGCGTAGGCCGCGCCGGCGATCGAGGTGGCCGTGACCCCGATGGCGCCGAGGGTCGTGAGGGCGAGCGCCGTCGAGAGGACGGGACGCCGCCGCGCGAGCCGCCAGCCGCGCTCGACGAGTCGGGGGCGGCGCGCCGTCACGGGTTCGCCGGCGCGCCAACGGCGGAGGTCCGTCGCGAATTCGGCCGCGCTCTCGTAGCGCCGCTCGGGCGCGCGCTCGATCGCCTTCAGGATGATCGCGGCGAGGTCGCCCCGCAGCGCGCGCTCCGCGGGCGCGGCGCGCACGGGATCGATCGGCGCGTCGAGCGCGATCGCGCGCATCGCCTGCGCGGGCGTCGTGCCGAGGCGGTAGGGGAGCGCGCCCGTCGCGAGTTCGTAGAGGATCACGCCGAGCGCGTAGATGTCGGCGCGCGCGTCGACATCGGAGGCGTTCTCGAACTGCTCGGGACTCATGTAGGCGAGCGTGCCGACGACGGCGCCTTCGGGCGTGAGCGAGCCGAGGTGGGTGGCGAGGGTCGCCGCGGATCCCGCCGAGGTCGAGACGCCGAAGTCGATGACGCGCGGCCGGCCATCCCCGCCGACGAGCAGATTGCCGGGCTTGAGATCGCGGTGGATCACGCCCTTCAGGTGCGCGTGATGCACCGCGTCGCAGCCCTCGGCGAGCGCGTCGACGCGCGATTCGAGCGTCTGCTCGCGGCCCCATGCGCGGATGTCGCGCGCGCCCTCGATCAGCTCCATCGCGAACCATGGCAGGGCGCGCCCCTCGGGCTCGAGAACTCCCGCTGCGAAGAGCGGAACGATGCCGGGATGCGCGAGCCGCGCGAGCGTCCGCACCTCGAGCCGGAAGCGGGCGATGGCGCCCGGCGACGGGAGCGCGAAATGCAGCACCTTGAGCGCGACCGTGCGTCGCGGGTAGTCCTGGGTGGCCCGGTAGACGCTGCCGTTCGCGCCGCTCGCGAGGCCCGACTCGACGCGGAAGCCCTCGATCACGTCGCCGGGTGCGAGCGTCGCGGAGACTCCAGGCGAGGTGAAGGGCCGTTCGAGGAACGCCCCCGCCTCGCGATCGGCGGCGAGAAGCTCCTCGAGCCGCGCGGCGAGCGCGGGCCGCTCGGCGCGGAGCGATGCGAGGAACGCCTCGCGCGGGTCCGCCTCGAGGCCGATCGCCTGCGAGAAGAGGTCGGGGAGTTCGTCGGCATAGGGCTCGCGGCCGTCGGTCATCGTTCCGTTCCCCATGGTCGTGCGGTCAGGCGGTCGCGGGTCCGGATCCCGTCGTCGATCCGTTGAAGGACCCCTTCGTCGGGCTCCTCGATCCACGGTCGAGCCGCGCCTTGAGCCAGGCGCGGGCGAAGGTCCAGTCGCGCTTCACCTGCGCGAGCGAGATCCCGCAGACCTCGCCGATGTGCTCGAGTTCGAGCCCCGCGAAGGCGCGGAGCTCGACGACGCGCGACTGCCGCGGAAAGCTCCGCCCGAACTCCCCGAGGGCCTCGTCGAGATCGAGGACGTCGACGCCGTCCGCCTCGGCGACCATCATCGACTCCTCGAGGGAGAGCCGCACGGCGCCGCCGCCGCGCTTCTCGCGTCCCCGCGTCCGGGCGTGGTCGACGAGGATCCGCCGCATGCAGATCGCCGCGACGCCGAGGAACTGCTCGCGATTCGCCCAGATCCGCCCGTCGGCCGAAGCGCCGTCCGTCTCGGGTCGCTGCGCGAGCATCTTGAGCAGCGCCTCGTTGACGAGCGCGGTGGGCTGCAGGGTGTGCCCGTCGGGCTCGCGCGACAGGTATGCCGCCGCCATGGCGCGCAGTTCGTCGTAGAGCGCGGCGGCGAG
>JBJOHC010000128.1:0-22944 GCA_046047955.1 Planctomycetota bacterium | reverse complement strand
TGTAGATGGTCCAGGCGCCGATCTCGAGCCGCTCGAGCCGCATGTCGGAGGCGGCGACCTTCGCGAGTCCTCGGGCGATCGTCGTGCTGGGGAGCCCCATCTCGAAGGCGGCGGCGGCGGCGGCGAGCGCGTTGCGCGCGTTGTGCTCGCCGGCCATCCGGATGGCGAGGCGATGGCGGCGATCGGGCGGGGTGTCCGCATCCGTTCCGTGCTCGCGGGCGGCGATCTCGCGGGGAATCTCGATCTCGAGTTCCTGCCCGATCTCGCCCGCCGCGAGCGGTCGACGGGAGAGGAGGCGGTACTCGCACGCCGCGCCGGTTCCGAATCGGACGACCCGTCCCGGCAGCCCGCCCGCCTCGTCCCGATCGGCGAGCGCCGCGGCGAGCGGCGGATTGTCGCCGTTCACCACGCCGACGCCGTGCTGCGCCACCGCGCCGAGGATCGACGCCTTCTCCGTCGCGACCGCCTCGACCGAACCGAGCCCCTCGAGGTGGGCGCGCCCCGCGAGCGTCACGATCGCGACCTCGGGTTCGGCCATCCGCGCGAGCGGCAGGATCTCGCCCGGACGGTTCATCCCGATCTCGGCGACGAGGAACGCCGCGTCGTCGGGCGTCGAGAGGATGGTGAGCGGGACGCCGATGTCGTTGTTGAAGCTCTTCGGGCTCGCGTGGGTGCGCCCCGCTTCCGAGAGGATGCCCTCGAGGAGCCGGCGGGTCGTCGTCTTGCCCGCGCTGCCCGTGACGGCGGCGACGCGGAGCGTGCGGAGGCTCGTGCGCCACGCGTGCGCGATCGCGCCGAGCGCGGCGCGGGTCGAGGCGACCTTCAGGAGGCCGAATCCCTCGGGAAGCGCCGCGAGCGTCGCCTCGTCGGGCGAGGCCTCGACGATCGCCATCGCGGCTCCCGCCTTCGCCGCGTCGGCGACGAACGCGTGGCCGTCGAAGCGCTCGCCGCGGAGGGCGACGAAGCAGGCGTCGGCGAGCGTGGCGCGGGTGTCGGTCGCGAGCGCCGCGGGATCGCGCGCGGGGCGCCGCAGCACCTCGCCCCGCGTCGCGAGGACGAGCGACATGAACGACGGGCAGTGGACGGTGTAGACGCCATCGGACATCGGGAGGCTCCTTGCCGCGGGAACGTCGCGCGGTGCCGCGCGTCGGGCGCGAGTATCGGCCGACCGCGTCCGCGCGCCGCAGCGGCGGACTTCACTCGCCCGCGCGGGCGCGGATCGCCTCGGCCGCCTCGCGGCGGTCGTCGAAGTTCCGCTTCTCGTGGCCGACGATCTGGTAGTCCTCGTGGCCCTTCCCCGCGATGAGGATCACATCGCCTTCGCGGGCCGATTCCACCACGCGCCGGATCGCGCGCGCGCGATCGGCCTCGACCTCGACACGCCCACGCGCCTCCGCGGGGACGCCCGTCAGGATGTCGGCGATGATCGCGTCGGGATCCTCGGTGCGCGGGTTGTCGCTCGTGACGACGACCTCGTCGGCGCCCGCGCAGGCGACGGCCGCCATCCGCGGGCGCTTCGTGCGGTCGCGGTCGCCGCCGCAGCCGAAGACGACGCGCAGCCGCCCCCCCGCCGGAACGGTCGGCCGCAGCGCGCGCAGCACGTTCGCGAGCGCATCGTCCGAGTGCGCGTAGTCGACGAGCACGCTGAATCCCGCGCCGCCGACGGCGACGGGCTGCAGTCGCCCGGGCGGCGCCTGGCAGGTCGCGAGCCCCTTCGCGAGCGCGTCGCGCCCGACGCCCACGCTCCACGCCGCCGCGGCCGCCTCGAGGGCGTTCATCGCGTTGTGGCGGCCGACGAGCGGCAGGATGGTCTCGATCTCGCCCCACGGGCCGCGGAAGGCGACCTCCATGCCCGACATCGAGGTCGAGCGGATCGTGCCGTGGCAGTCGGCGGAGGCGTCCTCGAGGCTCGCGCGCAGGAGCCGCGCGCCCGCGGTCGGACGCATCGCGGCGTGCCACGGATCATCGGCGTTCACGATGGCGGTGCCTCCCGCGTCGAGCATCGCGAAGAGCCGCGCCTTCGCCTCGGCGTAGCGCTCCATCGTGCCGTGGTAGTCGAGGTGGTCGCCCGTGAGGTTCGTGAAGATCGCCGTTCGGAAACGGAGTCCCGCGACGCGACGCTGGTCGAGCGAATGGCTCGAGACCTCCATCGCCGCCGCGGTGCAGCCGTTGTCGAGCATGCGGGCGAAGAGCGAGGAGAGCTCGATCGCGGGTGGCGTCGTGAGCGCCGATGGCGTGCGTCGTCGTCCGTCGTCGGTCTCGACCGTTCCCACGAGCCCCGCGCGCACGCCGCCCGCCGCGAGAAGCTGCTGGACGAGGTAGGCGATCGTCGTCTTGCCGTTCGTTCCCGTCACGCCGACGAGGGCGAGCGACGAGGTGGGCGCGCCGTGGAAGCGCTCCGCCGCGAGCGCCGTGAGAAGCGGCACATCGTCGGTCTCGACCCACGCGACCGACGATGACTCGGGCGGGCGCGGCGTGCCGCGCGGAACCGCCGCCGCCACCGCCCCGCGCGCGATCGCGTCGGCGAGGAAGCGCGCGCCGTCCTCGCGCGTGCCGGCGCGGGCGAAGAAGAGCGCGCCCTCGCGCACGGTGCGCGAATCCTCCGAGAGGCTCCAGATATCGGGATCGGAGGCGTCGGATCGGGCGGTGGTGCCGGCGAGGAGGGTCGAGAGCTTCATGCGTGGTGGAGCGTCGGAGGAGTCGGGTGGCGGAAGGGACCGGAGTCGCCGCGGGGTTGGAGATGGGGTCGGATGCGGCATCCCGCGTCGCCGGCGCAAGCGCCGCATCCGCGGTTCCCGGTTCGCGCGGCGCGCGCGCTAGTCCTCGTCGAACGGCAGCGGATCGGAGACCCGCCCCTGCGCCCACGCGGTGATGCGCGGCAGGAGGATGCGGGTCGCGAGGATCTTGCCGCACGCCGCGATCGGAATCGCGAGGAGCATGCCGTACACGCCCGCGACCGATCCGCCCGCGAGGATCGCGACGACGATCGTGACCGGGTCGAGGTTCGTCGCCTTGCCCGCGATCACGGGCGTCAGCAGATACCCCTCGATCGACTGGACGACCACGAAGACGACCGTCGGCCAGACGAGCATGCCCCACACCGCCATGCGCGCCTCCGGATCGGGCAGCGACATCTGGTCGGCGACGAGGAGGCCGATCGCGAACGGCAGTCCGATGCCGCCGAGATACGGCACGATCGAGAGCGCGCCCGTGAAGAGCCCGAGCGCGATCCCGTACGGCACGCCGCAGATCTGCCAGCCGATCGCGAACATGATGCCCATCAGGATGCAGATGACGATGCGTCCGCGCACGAAGCCCGCGACGGCGCGGTCCATCTCCTCGAACAGCGCGAAGATGGTCGGTCGCCTCTCCTCCGGAACGAGGCCGCCGATGAAGCCCGTGATCTGCGGCCAGTGCACGCTGAAGTAGAAGAAGTAGAACGGGATGAGGACGAGCGCGAGGCTCAGCTGGAGGACCAGCATCGCGAACGAGTAGAGCCGTGCGGTGCCCGCGCCGAGGATCGAGACGAGCGGGTTGTCGAGCGTGACGTCGACGGGGATCCTGCCGCCGCCGTCGGCCGGCTCCGTCGTGCCGGCGGACGGCTCGGGGACGGCCTCGGATGGCGTGGGCGTCGTCGTCGTCGGCTGCGGCGTCGTCGTCGGCGGCGTCGTCGTCGGCGGCGGCGGCGTTCCGCCTGCGTTGCCGGGCGTGCCGCCGGATTCGGTCGCAGGGGCGCCCTCCGCCGTCGCCACGGGATGGACGAGCCGCCCCGTCCACTCGCGGACATCCTCCCGATACTCCTCGGGAAGAACCTCGAAGAGTCGCTCCATCGCGCCGTCGTACTTCCCGCTGCGCAGGTTCTTGCCGAAGGCGATCGTCTGGCCGACCGCGAGCGGCACCACCACCGCACCCGTCACGCCGACGCCGAGTCCGAGCGCGGCGAGGATGAGTCCGACCGCCATCGGCCGACTGCGCTTGCCGGTCGCGGTGAGCTTCACGACGACCGGCTCGAAGAGGTATGCGAGCGCGACCGCGACGAGAAGCGGAATCGTCACCGTCCGCATGGCGTAGCCGACGTAGACCGTTCCCGCCACGATCGCGACGAGCAGGAGATCGCGGATCGGCTGGAAGTGCCAGAGATGGGCGGTGCGGAGGTCGTTCCGTGGCGACTGTGGCGCAGGGCGCCAGGCGCGCGAGGACTCGTCGGGGCGGCCGCGGTCGGGCATGGGCGCAAGGGTATCGGAGCGGGCGCGGGAAGACGGGACGGGGTGGCGGCGACGGCGCAATTTCGTGCGACGGTTCGTGCGACGGAGGGAGCGGGAATTCCGCCTTGGATGGAGGCTTCGCATCGGGCGATCCGATAGACTTCCCATGCCGACTGGAGCGCCGACCGCCGTGAGTGGTGCACCCGATTCGATCGACTGGAAGTCCCTGCGGGAATCCGCGGGTCCCTACCCGATGGAGGCGTTCGTCTTCGTCCAGGAGGGGCTCGCCCACACCGCCGAGCGTGTCCGCGAGGAGTCGCTCGGCCTCGGGATGGCTCCCCCCGACTCCCGCCATGTGACCGGCCAGCAGCTCTGCATGGGGCTGCGCGCCTTCGCGATCGAGCGCTACGGCATGCTTGCGCCCGCGGTCCTGCGCCACTGGCAGGTCACCCGCACCGAGGACTTCGGACGGATCGTCTACGCGATGATCGAGGCGGGGCTGATGTCGAAGACCGCGGATGATTCCTTCAGCGACTTCTGCGGGGTCTACGACTTTGCCGAGGCGTTCTCCGAGCCGCAGATGGCCGAGCGGATCGGCCTTCCTTCCAACTGAACGACGCGCGCGGCGCGGCTCCCCCGCCGTTCACACGCACTCGGCGCGACCGCGTACAATCCGCGCCCCGAGCTGGACGCTTCGGGCCGTCGGCGGACGCCGCACGGAGCCCGCGCGGCACGCCGCGTGGGGACCGCTTCCCGATCCATCCGAACCCGTTAGGAAAGCCATGCGACTTGCACCGATTGCCCTGTCCGGACTCGCGCTTGTCGTGCTCGGTGGCTGCGTTCCGCAGAGCCAGTACGACGACCTGATGAACGCCTACCGCAGCAAGGAGCAGCAGCTCCTTCAGCTCCAGGGCGAGTACGACACCTCGCGTGCGAACGAGGACATGCTCCGACGGCAGCTCGCCGAGGCCGCGGCCGATCTCGCCCGCGCGCGCGAGCTCGCGGGTGCGGGCGGCGCGGAGATCGACGCGCTCCAGAAGCGCTACGAGGATCTCCTCGCACAGGTCAGCGCGCTGAGCCCGCTTCCCGAGAGCGTGAACGTCGCGATCGAGGAGCTCGTCTCGATGTACCCCGACCTCATCGAGTTCGACGAGCGTCGCGGCCTCATCCGCTTCAAGAGCGACGTGACCTTCGACCTCGGCAGCGCGAAGCTGACCTCGAAGGCCGCGAGCGTGCTCAAGCAGTTCGCGTCGATCCTCAACAAGGGCGACGCGTCGGATCTCGAGGTGCGCGTCGTCGGCCACACCGACAATGTGCCGATCCGCCGCTCGGAGACCGTGCGCCTGCACCCGACGAACGTCCACCTCTCCGCGCACCGCGCGATCTCGGTGCGCGACGCGCTCGTCGGCGACGGCGTCGACGCGAGCCGCTTCATGATCGGCGGCTACGGCGAGTTCCGTCCCGTCGCCGAGAACGGCCAGCGCGGGAACGAGATGAACCGTCGCGTCGAGGTCTTCCTCGCGTCGATGCCGTCGGGCGTCGCGAAGGCGGGTGCGGGTGCGAAGGCGTCTGCGCCGGCTCCTGCCTCAGCGCCCGCGAAGGCGGCGGCGACCGAAGTCAACGAGAAGTGAGCCGCGGCTCCCGCGCGCCCGAAGGGCGACCCGCGGGAGTGCGAGCGCGCGCTGCCCAGCACTCGCGGGGCGGACCTTCCGGTCCGCCCCGTCTTCGTTTTGCCTGCGCGGCACCGCGCCCGATAAATCCATCGGAATGTGTCTTTCTCGCGAGTTTCCCCCGCGGAATCCGGCGGTCGGGTCGCTTTCGCGGGGACCCTCTTTACACTCGGCGCGAGTCCTGCCGCCCGCCCGCGGGCGGCTTTCCCATTGGAGAACGATGTCGATGAACCGCATTGCCCGTACGGGTCTTCTCTGCCTTCCGTCGCTGATCGCGGCGGTGGCCATGGCCGACGCCCCCCTTCGCCTCAATGAGATCCGCGTCGAGCAGCCAGGCGCCGACCTCGACGAGTACATCGAGCTCGCGGGCGCTCCGGGCGAATCGCTCGCGGGCGTCTCGATCGTCGTCGTCGGTGACGACGACCTCGCGCTCCCCGGCGCGCAGAACGGCGTGATCGAGAGCGTGATCTCGCTCGACGGCCTCTCGGTGCCGAAGTCGGGCTTCTTCGTCGTCGGCGAGCCGACCCTGTCGCTCGCGGTTGCCAATCTGTCGACGAGCCTGAACCTCGAGGGCGGAGACAATCTGACCGTCTTCGTCGTGCGCGGCTTCTCGGGCACGCTCGGACAGAAGCTCGATTCGAACGACGACGGCGTCCTCGATACGACGCCCTGGACCGAGGTGATCTCGAGCCTCGCGATCGTCGCGAACGCGAGCCCGAACGGTTCCGACAGCGACTTCTTCTACTCGACCACGACGGTCGGCCCCGACAACGGACTGCAGCCCTCGGCCGCCTGGCTCTGCGCGAATTCGTCGCAGTGGGTGGTCGGTTCGGTCGACCCCTTCGCGGGCATCGACTCGCCCGGCGCCGCGAACCAGACCTGCGCGTCGGATACGCTCGTGATCAACGAGATCCGCATCGACCAGACGGGCACCGACAACGACGAGTACTTCGAACTGAAGGGTGGACCAGGCACCGACCTGTCGGACCTCACCTACATCGTGATCGGTGACGGCACGGGCGGTTCGGGCGTGGTCGAGGCGGTCGTGCCGCTGACCGGACAGGTCATCGGCGGGACGGGCTACTTCGTCGTTGCGGAGCCGACCTTCACGATCGGGATCGCCGACTACACGGTGGCGGGAACGAACGGCCTCAACTTCGAGAACAGCGACAACGTCACCCACCTCCTCGTGCGCGGCTTCACGGGCGCCAACGCGGACGACCTCGACACCAACGACGACGGCGTGCTCGATCTCGAGCCCTGGAGCGAGATCGTCGACTCGGTCGCCCTCGTGACCCCGACCGTTCCTCCGGTCGGCGGCGAATGGACCTACAGCGCGAATGTGGTCGGTCCCGATGGCGCGTTCGTTCCGGGACACGTCTTCCGCTGCGTCGATGCGGGCGACTGGCTGATCGGACCGTTCGATCCGCTCGTCGGAAAGGACACGCCGGGATCGGAGAACGAGATCTGCACGACCTGCGGCAACGGCGCCGGCAACTGCTTCGAGGTGCACGAGCGCCCCGGCTGCATCGACACCGACTGCTGCAACGCGGTCTGCGCCGCCGATGCGGCCTGCTGCGAGACGACCTGGGACCAGGCCTGCGTCGACCAGGCGCGCGCGCTCTGCCTCGTGCAGGGCCCTGCCCCCGCCGCGAGCTTCAACGAGATCCGCATCGACGAGCCCACGGGCGTCGATCCGAACGAGTACATCGAGATCACCGGCACCCCGGGCACCTCGCTCGATGGCGTGGCGGTCGTGATCGTCGGTGACGGCGCGGAGCCGAACGGCGTGATCGAGGCGGTCATCCGCCTCGACGGCGCGGTGATTCCCGAGGACGGCATCCTCCTCGTCGCCGAGTCGAGCTTCACCCTCGGCACGCCCGATGTCGTCGCCTCGATGAACCTCGAGAACGGCGATTCGGTCACCTACTTCCTCGTCTTCAACTTCACCGGCCTCGCCAACTCCGACATCGACGCCGACGGCGACTGCGTCCTCGACTCGATGCCGTGGGACGCGATGCTCGACAGCCTCGGCGTGAGCGGCGGCGACGGACTCTGCCTCTACAGCGAGACGACCGTCGGCCCCGACTACTTCGGGCTCCCCGCCCATGTCGTGAAGTGCCTCGATGGCGCGTGGCGGTTCGGCACCTTCGATCCGACCCTCAAGGGCGCGTACGACACGCCTGGCAGCGCCAACACCGTCTGCCCGCCCGACTACGCGTGCGGTGACGCCAAGGCCGAGAGCTGCTTCGAGGCGCACGCCGCGCCGGGCTGCAACGACCAGGCCTGCTGCGACGCGATCTGCCGCGTCGACATCGCCTGCTGCGAGATCGGCTGGGACCAGACCTGCGCCGACCTCGCGATTCTCGAGTGCTTCGTTCCGAAGAATCCGCCCGCGGTCATCCTGAGCGAGATCCGCATCGACCAGAACCTCACCGATACGAGCGAGTACTTCGAGCTCTACGGCGAGCCCGGGACGCTGCTCAACGGCGTTTCGTACATCGTGATCGGCGACGGCACGGGTGGCTCGGGAACCGTCGAGTGCTGGGTCGATCTCGGCGGCAGCACGATCCCCGAGGACGGCTTCTTCCTCGCGGCGCGCGACACCTACGACTACGACGCGACCGTGCCCGACCTCGTCACGCCGTTCATCATCTTCGAGAACTCGGACAACGTGACGCACATGCTCGTCTTCGGGTTCAAGGGCGCCGTGGGCCAGGATCTCGACACCGACGACGACGGCGTCCTCGACGTCACGCCGTGGGCGAGCGTCCTCGACTCGGTCGCGCTGGTCGAGACGACCGAAGAGCCGCCGACCACCGGCAACGAGTGGGTCTACAGCGATACGCGCGTCGGCCCCGATGGCATCTTCGTCCCCTCGCAGGTGGCGTTCTGCCCGAGCACGGGTGCCTGGACCATCGGACCGTTCGACTACATCCTGAACCCCGGCATCGACACGCCGGGCGCCCCGAACCTCGACTGCGACTACACCGTCGAGCCGAATCCGTGCCCCGCCGATCTCGACGGCAACGGCTCGGTCGACGCGGCCGACCTCGCGGCGCTGCTCGGTTCGTGGGGCACCGCCGATGCGGCGGCCGACCTCGACGGCAACGGCTCGGTCGACGCGGCCGATCTCGCCGCCCTGCTCGGAGCGTGGGGCGCCTGCCCCTGAGTTCCGAACGGGTCTGAAGTGAACGCGACGCCGGCGGCGGGACCTTCCCGCCGCCGGCGTTCATTTCACGGGCGCGGCTGCGTATACCCTGCACGCGTGAGCCGTGCGATCGACGCCATCTCCGCGGTCGGCCAGACCACCCTGATCTCGCTCGGTGGCTTCGGACGCTTCGCGCTCTTCGCGCTCGACACGCTGCGCTTCGCGGTGACCGATCCGTCGTCGTGGCTGCGCTGGCGCCAGCTCGGGCCGCAGCTCTATTCGGTGGGCGCGGCGAGCGTGGCGGTCGTCGCGATCACGGGCGCCTTCATCGGCATGATCCTCGCGCTCGAGGGCTTCGACCAGTTCGCGGCGCTCGGGCAGGAGCAGCAGATGGGCGGCGTCATCAACTCCGCGGTGACGAAGCAGATCGGTCCCGTGCTCGCGGCGGTGATGCTCGCGGGGCGCGTCGGTGGTTCGCTCGCCGCGGAACTCGGATCGATGCGCGTGACCGAGCAGCTCGACGCCATGCGCGCGATGGCGGCCGATCCGGTGCGCACGCTCGTGGTGCCGCGCGTCGTCGCGTGCGTTCTGATGACGCCCGTCCTGACGATCTACTCGGACATCGTCGGGAGCCTCGGCGCGTGGCTGATCGTGACCGGCTACCACGGCGTCACCAACGCCGACTACTGGCACTACACGGCGCAGTTCGTCTCGGTGTGGGATCCGCTCGCGGGCGTCGTGAAGAGCGTCTTCTTCGGCCTCGCGATCGGACTCGTCAGCTGCTACAAGGGCTTTCATTGCGCGGGTGGCGCGTCGGGCGTGGGGCGCGCGTCGACCGAGAGCTTCGTCGCGAGCTTCCTCGCGATCATCTTCATCAATCTCGTGCTCGCGCAGTTCCTCGGTGAACTGCAGCGGCTCCTCGATCCCGCGAGCATGAAGACGCTCGTGTCCTGAGTGCGGTGCGGCGGGGCCGCCTCGCGCGGTCCGATCGCCGGTCACATTCCCTTCGGAGTCATCCGATGCCTCGACGCACCCATCGCCTCGCCGACATCCTGCGCGTGCTCGCGCGAGCGTTCGCCCTCGTTCCCCTGTCCGCCGCGACCGCGCAAAACGCCGTCCCCCCGCCATCGATGCCGGTGGTCGTGCGCAGCGATCCGAAGATCGTCGACGCGCAGATCGACCTCGACCTCTACGGGTCGCCCGACGCGAACCCGAACGCGCTCCGTTTCAACCAGGGCATCGTCGGGCCCGTCTTCCGCATCCCCTCGGCGACCATCGCCCTCTCGGTGCTCACGCGGACGAGCTGGTGCGACACCGACTTCACGACGCTCGACGCGCGCTGCTTCATCGACGGGCGCGAGATCCGCGTCGATCCCGCGCAGGTCTTCGTACGCGGGCAGACGGCGTCGGACGCGCTCCTCGTCTACACGCTCACCTTCCCCCCGTCGGGCGTGAACACGATGGGCGTCGAGGCGCGCTACCGCACGCAGCGGTGGGAAGTCGAGGTCGACGAGGTCGCGGCGAGTCGCGCGACCTGGCCGCGTGAATGGTCGGGCGGTCCCGAGAAGTTCCTCGGGAAGGAACCGGGAATCGATCCCGAGGACCCGCTCATCCGGCAGGTGGCGACCGAGGCGACCCCGGGCGGTCCGCGGGCGGCGTCGCCCTTCGTCGCCGCGAGGAACGCGGTGTCGGCGGTCCTTGCGCGCTGGAAGTCGGTGACGGGCGCGGCGAGCGAGTTCGGACCCGATCGCGGTCTGCGCGGGTTCCGCTTCACGACGAACGGCGCGTCGGGGCTCGCCGCGGGTGGAGGGACGCCGCTCGAGCTCGCGCTGACCTCGGTGGCGGCGCTCCGCTCGATCGGGATCCCTGCGCGCGTCATCTACGGCGTCGAGGAGGAGCGCGGCGAGACGCGCGCGAGCGGGCGGTCGCTCCTCGTCTTCCGCTACATCTGCGAGTTCGCGGTCGCGGAGGTCGGCTGGATTCCGTTCGATCCCGTCCAGATGCGCGGAAGCGGCGCGGGCAACCTTCCCGTCGGGCGGCCGATCCGCGGCTTCGCGAATGTCGATCGTCTGCGCGAGGTGCTGCCGCTCGCCTGGCGGGCGGTCCCCGAGGGATACGAGAAGGCCGATCGCTTCGCGACCTGGGGCTGGAAGGGCGTCGAACTCTCGGGGATCGACGCGACGCTCGCGGTGAGCCGGATGCGTCTCGTGGAGGTGCGGCGTGGGAACGGAACGCCCGCGCGGATGCCCGCGCCGGTCGGCGATGGCGTACCGAGCGCTCCGCCGCCGGCACCGCCTGCGACGCCAAAGCGGCGCCGACGCGCAGCCGCCCCCCGCCGTTCCTGTCCGCCGCTCATGAAGGTCGCTCTGCACGGTCGATGACGGTCGCGTGGCTCGCGCCGGGTGCGCCCGCGCGCGGAACGCCGCGCCGCGCGGAAGTTCCGCGCTCGAACCGTCGATCGACTTCGAAGATGACCGCGCCGTCACCGCGTTTCCCGACTCCGACCACCGACGCCCGGCCGTGCGTTCGCGCGGATGCGGCGGCACCGTCGACGGACCCCCTCTCGGACGCGATGCGCGAGGTGCAGGCCTTCTTCGAGGCGAGCGGATGCCCGTGCGCCGCGGCCAATCCCGAGGTGCTTCGCGCCGTCGTCGAGGAGCGCCTCCACCGGGCGCAGCGCGCGGTTGCCGAGCGGGCCGTCGCGAAGGACGACGACGCAGGCCGCCGAGCCGCGTGAGGACGGGCCGCGAGCCTGCGGTCCATCGCTCGACGCGGGACCCGCGCCAGCCGGCGCCGATCCCGATCCCGACCCCGATCCCGTCCCCTTCACACGCCTTCCGACGCCCGCAGTCGCGCCGCCTCGCGATGGACGATCGCGTGGAGCTCGGCCGTCCGCTCGGCGCTCGTCCGCCGGTCGTCGCCGAGCGCGTAGCCACCCGACATCGTCACGCAGATCGGAAGACGCGCCGCCCGCAGCGTGGCGAGGACAAACCGTTCGCGCGCCGCGATTCCGTCGGCCGTGAGCGCGAGGCGCCCGAAGCGGTCGCCCTTCGCGACATCGACGCCCGCGAGGTAGAAGACGAGTTCGGGGCGCGCACGCTCGACCGCCGCCGGGAGGTGTTCCGCGAGGAGGCGCAGGTAGGCGTCGTCGTCGAGGCCATCCTCGAGCGGCACATCGAGGTCGGACGGCGGCTTCCGCAAGGGGAAGTTGTTTCGTCCGTGCATCGAGAAGGTGAAGGTCGCGGGGTCGTCGGCGAAGATCGACGCGGTGCCGTTCCCGTGATGGACATCGAGATCGACGACGAGCGCGCGGCCGAGCCCGCGCTCGGCCCGCAGGGTGCGGATGGCGACGGCGACATCGTTCAGCGTGCAGTACCCCTCGCCCGAATCGCGGAGCGCGTGGTGCGTGCCGCCCGCGAGGTTCGCGGCGAGCCTGCCGGGGCCGTCGAGTGCGGCGCGTGCGGCGTCGATCGTGCCGCCGACCGCGAGGCGCGCCCGACGGACGAGCCGCGGCGACCAGGGGATGCCGATGCGGCGCTCCTCGTCGCGCGAGAGGCCGCCGTCGCGGAGCTTCGCGAGATAGTCCGCGTCGTGAACGAGCGCCAGGAGTTCCCAGGGGCACTCCTCGGGTTCGCGCAGGTTGCCCGCGTGGGCGAGGCCCTCGGCGACGAGGATCGCGTGGAGCATCGCGTACTTCCGCATGGGAAACGCGTGCCCTTCGGGAAGAGGCAGCTCGTAGTCGGGGTGGAACGAGAGGTGGTCCACCGTCGGGCGCGCGCGCGGCTCAGAGCCGCGAGACGAGCGCCTCCGCGAACTCCATCGTGCCGAGCGAGCCGCCGAGGTCGCGCGTCGTCGCGCCCTCGGCGAGCGCGCGGTCGTACGCCGAGCGGATGCGCGCCGCCGCGTCGCTGAAGCGGCGGTCGCCGCGCGTCGCGCCGAGCCAGTTGAGCATCATCACGCCCGACATGATGAGGGCGAGCGGGTTGGCGATGCCCTGCCCCGCGATGTCGGGCGCCGAGCCGTGGACGGCCTCGAAGACCGCGCCCTTCTCGCCGATGTTCGCGCCGGGCGTCACGCCGAGGCCGCCGACGAGTCCCGCGCAGAGATCGCTCAGGATGTCGCCGTAGAGGTTCTCCGCGAGGATCACATCGAAGCGCGTCGGGTCCTGCACCATCTTCATGCAGGCGGCGTCGATGATCACCTCCTCGTAGGCGATGTCCTGGTAGGACGCGTCGTGCACCTCGCGCGCGCAGCGGATGAAGAGCCCGTCGGTGAGCTTCATGATGTTCGCCTTGTGGAAGACGCTCACCTTGCGGCGGCCGCGCTCGCGCGCGTAGCGGAACGCGTAGTCGGCGATGCGGCGCGAGGCGGCCTCGGTCGCGACCTTGATGCTCGTGGCGACGCCCTTCGCGATCTCGTTCTCGATGCCCGCGTAGAGGCCCTCGGTGTTCTCGCGGACGATGACGAGGTCGACGCCGTCGAAGCGCGTCTTCACGCCCGGCATCGAACGGATCGGGCGGACGGCCGCGTAGAGGTCGAGCGTCTTCCGGAGGAGCACATTGACCGAGCGGAAGCCCGTCCCGACGGGCGTCGTGCACGGCCCCTTGAGCGCGACGCCGCACTCGGCGATCTGGTCGAGCGTCGACTGCGGAAGAAGCTGCTTCTCGCCCGCCGCGAGCGCGGCCTCGCCCGCGTGCCGCACCGTCCATGCGATGTCCGCACCGGAGGCGTCGATGACGCGCTGGGCGGCGGCGGCGACTTCGGGACCGATTCCATCACCGGGGATCAGGACGACGGGCGTGGACATGGCGGTTCCTCGTGGTTCCTCTCGGGCGCGGCTGGCGGGCGGATCGGGGAAGTCCGCGGGAACGCATCGGTTCGAACGACGCGAGGCCCCGCGGAAAGGCGAAGAGAATAGCGGAATCGGAGCCTCGAGTCAGCGGTGGCTCTCGACGATCCTGTGTCGCGGGTGCATGAGAAAACGGCGTCCCGCGAGGGACGCCGTCGAGTGGTTGAGAATCGAGTGGTTGAGAATCGAGTGAAGACCTCGGCCCCGCCGTCGCCGCGCCATGCGCGCCGTTCAGCGCTCGACGTTCTCGGCGCCGACGACCGCGGTGCGGCTCGGGATCACGAGCGACTGTCCGACCTTGAGCGCGGCGGGATCCGATCCGATCGTCGACTTGTTCGCCTCGTAGATCTTCCGCCAGTGCTTCGTGGAGCCGTAGTACTTGCGCGCGAGCGACGAGAGCGTCTCGCCCGACGCGATGACATGATTCCCGCCCGCGGCGGTGGCGCCTGGCGTGCTTCCAGCCGACTTCGGCGTGGTGGTCGTACCGCTGCCACCCGCGAGCGAGATCGCGCCCTGCGAGGGGATACGGAGCTTCGCGCCCACCTTCATGCTCGAGGGATCGACGCTCGGATTCGCCTTCGCGATGAGCGTCCACTTGTTCTCGCTTCCGAAGTAGCGCTTCGCGATCGAGCTCATCGTCTCGCCCGAGGCGACGGTGTGCGTCGAATCGGAGGTGGTCGGAGTCGAACGGGGCGCGGTGGCCGGCGACGGAGCGCTGGTCGGCGTCGTGGTCGGTCCAGTCGTCACAGGGCGCGTAGCGCCACCGTTGCCAGCGAGGGTCGTGGGCGTGACGGGCGTGGTCGGAGTCGTCGTCGTGCCGCGGTCCGAGGGAACCGGGGTCGGGCTCCCCGAAACCGGTGCTGCGGTGTTCGAGGGCTGCGCGGTGATCGGGGCGTCGAAGCCATTCCCGAAGCCGTTGCCGGCGAGTCGGGTCGGGGCCTTCGTGGGCGCGGAGTCGCCCTTGCCCACGCCGCCGTTGCTGAGGCTGCCTGGGGCGAAGGTCGGCTGCTCGGTCCGCGTCGGGGCGCCGTTGCCTGCGATCGTCGTCGGAGTCGGCGTCGGAGTCGGCGTCGGAGTGGCGGTCGCACCCGCGCCCGCGAAACCATTCGCGGGAGTCTCGCCACCGAGCGCGCGCAGCGCGGGCGTCGACGCGTTCGGAGAGGGCGCGGCGCCGATCGTCCGAAGTGGCGGCGTCACCGCGGGGCGATTGGACGGCGAGGTGGTCCCGAGACCGTTCGCCCCCGCGGGCGCGTTCTCGACGCGAGACGAGGGTGCGATGAACGCGTGGTAGAGACCGGCGGCTGCGAGCAGGACGACGACGGCGATGGCTGCGAACTTGGATCCGTTCATGGGGCCCTCCGTGGGCCACTTCGGACGAGCGCGCACGAGGCGCGGGAGGCAGGTCTCCGGACTCCGGCATCCGTTCCGGCGGAGATCTGCGGAAGGTGCTGTGCGGTCAGGCGGGCTGGGGCACCGCGCCGGTCGGGGCGATCGCGGCGCGGGCGCGGGCGATCTCCTCCTCCTTGCGACTATACACGAGCGGCGCCGCGATGAGGATCGAACTGAGCGTACCCGAGACGAGGCCGATGAAGAAGGTGTAGGCGAAGGGGCGGATTCCCGTGCCGCCGAGGGCGATCAGGACGAGCACCGTCACGAGGGTCGTGCCGCTGGTGAGGAGCGTGCGGCTGAAGGTCTGGTTGATCGACACATTGACCGTCTCGGCGCTGATCCAGGCCCGCTTGCCGCGGTTCTCGCGGACACGGTCGAGGATGACGATCGAGTCGTTCAGCGAGTAGCCGATGATCGTGAGAAGACCCGCGACGACGTTCAGGTCGATGCGGTACTCCTCGACGAAGAGCGCCGTGCCGAACGCGGTCGACGCCAGCGGGATCGAGAGCGCGAGGAAGCCGAGGCAGTTGACGACGTCGAAGGCGAGCGCGACGACCGCCGAGGTCGAGAAGCGGAAGCTTCCGAAGCGCACCCAGATGTAGGCGAGCATGCCGAGGAGGCTGAGGACGACGGCGACGACCGCCGAGGCCGCGAGGTTCTCCGCGACGATCGGCGAGAAGCTCGAGACCTGATCGAGGCTCGCCTGCTGGGTGAGCGCCTCGCGGACGAGGCGCCACTCGGGCGCGGCGAGGTCGCGGTCCCAGGTGTCGAGGCCGACGGTCGTGCTCGACAGGTCGGGATCGAAGACGAGAACGGCGACCGACTTCTGCGGTCCGGTCGGGTCGGTCGGATCGGCCGGCTCGAGGCCGACGACGCGCGTGCTGCGGCCCGCGGTCGACGACCAGTCGGGCTGCTGGCGCATGCGGAGGATGCGGTCCTCGACATCGGCGGTCGTCACGGGATCGGCGATCCCGTCGACGAGGATGGCGACGCCGCCCTTGAAGGCGCCGACGGGTTCCTTCGCGAGGTCGTCGCGGCCGATCGAGCGGCCGACGAGGGCCTTCTCGAGGGGGCGCGTGACCTTCGTGTGGTCGGTCGAGTCGTCCATGGCGAACGACATGGGGAGGCGGATGTCGAGTTCGTCCTTGAACGCCTCGACGACCGCCGCCTGCACATCACGGGTGATACGGCTCTCGTCGAAGCCCTCGGGCATCTTCGGCGGATTGCCGACGCGGATCTGGAAGCTCGAGGCGCGCCCGTCGTCGGTCTTCTCGCCGACGGTGAGGACGTTCGCCGAGGCGAGCTGCGCGACGACGATGTCATTGGTCGCGGCCCTGCCGACCGCGCGCACGCGATCCTCGACCTCGGCGCGCGTGAAGCCGACGCGGCCATCGGGACCGGCCGCTTCGCCACCGCGCGCCTCGCGGGTCGAGAGCGTCATGGCGACGCCGCCGCGGAACTCGGTCTCGAAGATGTCGTTCCCGCGCACGAACACCGAGAGGAGCGAGAGCGCGAAGAGACCCGCGCAGCAGGCGAGGAGGACCGGGCGCAGCTTGATCCAGTCGACGTTCGGCCGGATGAAGCGGCCGACCGCGGGGACGACCATCGGCAGCATCGGCAGGCTCTTGAGCCCGCGGGCGAGCAGGATGTCGTAGATCGCGCGGGTCATCACGATCGCCGTGAAGAGCGTCGTGCAGATGCCGATCGTCATCGTGAGGGCGAAGCCCTTCACCTCGGTCGCGCCGACCTTGTAGAGGACGAGGCAGACGATGAGGTTGGTGATGTTGCCGTCGATGATCGCCGAGAGGGCGCGCTTGTAGCCGGTCGCGACGGCGGCCTTCAGCGGGTTGCCGTCCTCGATCTCCTCGCGGATGCGCTCGTAGACGAGCACGTTCGCGTCGACGGCCATACCCATCGTGAGCGCGATGCCCGCGAGGCCCGGCAGCGTGAAGGTGCCGTCGATCAGCGCCATGACGCCGAAGATGAGGACCGCGTTCACCGCGAGCGCGAGGTCGGCGACGACGCCCGCGAGGAAGTAGTAGCCGACCATCACCACGCAGGTGAGGATCACCGCGAGGAGCGTCGCCTCGAGGCCCTTCAGGAGGTTGTCGGCGCCGATCGAGGGGCCGAGGATGTTGATCGAGATCGGATCGGGCGAGATCTTCGCCTGCAGGCTGCCCGCGGTGAGGACGCGGATGAGGTAGGCGATCTCGTCGGGCGAGAAGTTGCCCGAGATGACGCCCGAGTCGGAGATGGTGCTGTTGAGGCGCGGCGCGCTGAAGACCTGGTCGTCGAGGACGATCGCCATCGGCTCGCCGACGTTGGCGCCGGTCATCTGCGACATGCGCTGGCCGCCCCACGTGTCGAGCGCGAAGCCGACCGCGGGCGCGCCGAGACGCGAATCGACGGTGCGGAAGGCGTTGGTGAGGCCCCACGAGGCGCCGCCGCGGTGGGTCATCGCGCGGGCGTCGTCGTCCCAGAGGAGGATGTAGTGCTCACCGCCCCACTCGGCGCCGACGAGGTTGTAGGTCGCCGCGAAGTAGGTCGCGGGATCGGCGCGGAGCGCCTCGAGGTCGGCGGGCTTGTCGTACCACTGCTTGAGATCGTTGAGCTTGAACCAGCGCGCGACGCCGGGCTCGCCCGCGCGGGCGCCGCGCTCGGCGAGGTCGGCGCGCATGTCGGCGATGTTCACGCCCATGGTCGCGGTCGGGGTGACGGCGATGCGGAAGTCGAGGACGCCCGCGCCGCGGAGGAGGCGCATGAGGTCCTCGGGGTCGTCGAGGCCCGAGCGCTTCGCGAGGTACTCGTCGTTCTTCGCGACGAGCTCGTCGAGCTCGGCCGCGAGCGAGGGGAAGTCGGACTTGATCGCGGCGAGCTCGCGTTCGCGCGGGCTCGCGCCCATCTTGACGGAGCCGTCGTCGTTGAGAAGGGCCTTGCCGTCGGCGTTGCGCTCGGCCTGCGGCTTGGTCGAGAGGCCGAGGGCCTTGCCGAGGCGGGTCGGGTCGAGCGTGCGGCTGAGGATCTCGGCGCGGAGGCCGTCGGCGCGCAGTTCGGCCGCGACGAGGCGGTCCTCGGCGGCGCCGATCGCCGCGGCGTCGCTACTCCCGGCGAGTGCGGCGAGATCCGACTTCGCGAGCTGCTGCGCCTGCCACGCGGCCTCGAGCTCGGCGATGCGCGGGTTGAGCGTGCCGAAGCGCGCGACCGCGGTTCCCTGGAGCAGCGCGGCGTCGAGTTCGAGCGGCGAGAGGCGCGTCTTCGCGAGGAACTCGTCCTGCCGCTTCTTCGCGTCGACCTGGAGCTCGCGCACCTCCGCGTTCGGAAGCGGCATCACGACCTCGATGCGGTCGTTCCCCTGCGGCTGCATGCCGATGTCGAGGACGCCCTGCGGGTTGACGCGCTGCTTGAGCACCTCGATGACCTGCCCGAGCACCTCTTCAGCGGGCTGGTTCTCGGGGATCGAGACCGAATAGATCAGGCTCACGCCACCGCGGAGGTCCTTGCCGAGGCGGATCGGGTTCATCGCCAGCTGCCACGCGCAGAGTGCGGTGATGGCGAGGACCAGGAGGAGCTTCAACCAGGCGTTCTTCATGTGCTGTTCCAGTCTTGCGGGGCCGTGCGGCGGGTCCGCGGCGGCGTGGGCGTCCTGCCCGAGCGCGTACTATCGGTCATTCGGCCGCGCGTCCTGTGGCGAACGGACGCGATTTCGGGCCGATCGGGTCGGTCGTCGACCCCGACTCCCCCGCGATCAGCTCGCGGAGCCTTCCTTCTGGCCCGACTCCTTCAGGACGGCCTCGATCTTGTTCCGCGCCACCGAGATCTTCGTATTCGACCCTTCGTCGACCTTGAGGACGACGACGGCGTCCTTCACCTCGACGACGCTTCCGATGATGCCGCCCGCGGTGCGCACCTGGTCGTGCTTCTTGATCGACGCGAGCATCTGCTCGTAGCGCTTCTTCTCCTTGCGGCCGCCGAGGAGCGACGACACGATCAGCGCGAGCAGCACGCCGAAGATGAGGAGGGTCATCATGTCGAGCCCGCCGGCGCCGGGCGCGGGGGCGCCGTTGCCGGAGACGGGCGTGCCGCCGGGAGCAGGAGTCGCGGGCGTGCCGGCGAGGCCGGGACCGTCTTGGGCGATGAGCGTGATGATGGTCGGCATATGCGTTGGTGTGGGTGCCCGCGAGGGCGTCGTGACGGGGCGCGATCGATGGAGACGACGGAACCGCGGCGCCCTCGAGGGGACCCGCCGGAACCGACTTCCTCAGACGACCCCGCAGACGCCGGCCACGACGGGCCACCGTTCGGCGAGGTCAAACCACCGATCATCACAGAGAACGGCCCGGATGTCCACCATGAGGCGCTGGAAGTGGCGGAGGTTATGGACGCTCAGGAGGGTCGGTCCGAGCATCTCCTCGGCCATGAAGAGGTGGCGGAGGTACCCCCGCGAGAACCCCCCGCCGCAGGCGAGACAATCGCAGGTCGGATCGATGGGGCGCTCGTCGAGGGCGTGGCAGGCGTTCCGGATCCGGAGGGGGCCGGTCGGGGTGAAGGCGTAGCCCTTTCGGCCGTTTCGGGTGGGCAGGACGCAGTCGAACATGTCGACCCCCGCCCGGACGGCCGCGACGATGTCGCGCTCGTAGCCGACCCCCATCAGGTAGCGCGGACGGTCGGCGGGGAGCATCGGGGCGACCGCCGCGACGGTCGCGTGGATCTCGGCGGGCGATTCGCCGACCGCCACTCCGCCGATCGCGAACCCGGGGAGGTCGAAGGCGCAGACCTGCTCGATGCTCCGGCGGCGGAGATCGAGGTCGGTGCCGCCCTGGATGATTCCGAAGAGGCCCTGCTCGTCGGGGCGCCGATGGGCGCGGATCCCCCGCTCGAGCCAGCGCGCCGTGCGGTCGATCGCCTCCTCGAGGCGCCTCCGGTGATCGGCGGGCGCCGAGCGCCGCTTCCGCGAGAGCTGCGGGTCGTCGGGGGGCGTCTCGGGCGCCTTCGCGGGCGGGCAGTCGTCGAAGGCCATGATGATGTCGGCGCCGATCAGGTTCTGCACCTCGATCGAGCGCTCGGGCGAGAGCATGATCCGTGCGCCGTCGACGAACGAGCGGAACTCGACGCCCTCCTCGGTGAGCTTCGTCCCCTCGGTCATCGACCACGCCTGGAAGCCGCCCGAATCGGTGAGGACCGGATGCGGCCAGCGCATGAAGCGGTGCGTGCCGCCGAAGTGCGCGACGCGCTCGGCGGTCGGGCGCAGCATGAGGTGGTACGCGTTGTTAAGGATGATCTCGGCGCCCGTCGATTCGATCTGGGCGGGAGTCAGGCCCTTCATCGTCGCCGCGGTCGCGACGGGCATGAAGGCGGGCGTCTGGAAGGCGCCGTGCGGCGTCTCGACCCGGCCGAGCCGCGCGTTGGTCGAGGTCGAGCGGCCGAGGAGTTCGTAGCGGATCGCGCGCCGTTCAGCCACGCCGCCCCCCGCCGTTCGCGGCGCGGCTCGCCGCCTCGAGCGTGGCGCGCTCGCGGGCCGTGAGGCTGTGGACGCCGCTCGCGCGCACCTTGTCGAGGATGCGGTCGACCTCGGCCATGCTCGGGGCGCCGCGCGAGGCGCCCGGGGCGAGCGGGCGCGTCGATCGCGGCGAGACGCGGCGGCCGAAGAGGTCGAAGAAGTCGTCGACGAGGTGCGGCCGCTGGACGATCCACCAGCCCGCGATCGCGCCGCCGAGATGGGCCGCCTCGCCGCCCGCGTTGCTGCCCGCGGTGAGGAGCGTCCAGATCGCGATCGCGATCATGCCGAAGGCGAGCGTGCGGAGCTTCATCGGCACGATCCCGAGGAGGACCACCTCCTCGTTCGGGCGGAGCCACGCCGCCGAGATGATGATCGCGTAGACGCCCGCGCTCGCGCCGATGAGGGGCGTCCAGGGGTCGTTGCTCAGGAGCCCGGGGACGCTCGTGCCGCTGCGCGCGAAGGCGATGCCCGCCGCGTTCAGGATGAGGAAGAGGAGCGCGCCCGCGATCACGCCCACCGAGAAGATCGCGAAGAAGCGGCGTCTGCCGAAGGCCTGCTCGATGATCGGGCCGAACATCCAGAGCCCGAGCATGTTGAGGAGAAGGTGCGTGAGGTTGACGTGCAGGAAGCCGTAGCCGAGGAAACGCCAGAACTGGAGACCCGTCATCTGGCCGCGCACATCGATCCAGCCGACCGCCTGGGCGGTGGTGAATTCGAGAAGCGCCGAGATCGGTCCCGCGAGGCGGTACTGCCCCACCGCGATCGGCTCGACCCGACGCGCGACGACGATGCGCGGGTCGACCTTGCCGGGATAGAGGAGGAGGCTGCCGACGCCGCGCGCGTCGACGGGGCCCTGGATGACGGTCGACTCCGCCTTCGACTTCTGCAGGTCGGCGAGGGTCTGCGCGCGCCCCTCGAGGGGGACGAGTTCGGAGAACTGCACCGCGACGCGCGGGAGGGCGTTGTCGAGGAAGAAGACGCCGATGCAGACGAGGACGAGCCAGACCGTCGCGCTGAGCGGACTGCGGCCACGGACGCCGATCGGGCGGAAGGATGGCGACGAGGCGCGGGCGTAGTCTCGGTCGGCAAGACCCATGGGGCCGCAGTGTACGGGGTTGGCGCGCGGCGATTGCGGCGCGCGCGGATCAGCCGCCCGTGCGCTTGCGCTCGGTCGCGCGGGCGAGTTGCGCGCGCTCGTCGGGCGTGAGGGAATCGAGACCGCTCCTCGCGATCTTCGCGAGGATCTGATCGATCTCCGCGTCGGGGTCGGAGGCGGCGGCCTTCCCGAGCGGGGTCTTCGCGGGGGAAGCGGCGCCGCTCTGCCTCGTGCCGCGAGGCCGTGCGGCGGGCGGCTCGGGTTCGAGCTCGTCCTCCATCGCGGCGAGCTCGGACGGATCGGGCTCGAATCCGAGGAAGTCGCGCTCGGCGTCGATCTGCCGCGCGGTCGTGAACGAGACGACGCCGCCGAAGAGCGCGATCGCGAGGAGCATCACGCTGTCGGTGACGAGCGCGACGAGTGCGATGAGAAGCGCGCCCACGAGGCCGCTCCGGCAGGCGATCCGCATCGAGCGCGCGTAGCCGACGCGCGGCCAGAGGATCGCCTGCAGGATGCGTCCGCCGTCGAGCGGGAACATCGGGATCAGGTTGAAGACGAGGAGGATCCACGCCGCGGTGTTCACGAGGTGGACGAGGAGCATGCCCCAGCCGCGGAGTCCGTCGCCGAACTCGCTGCGATGGAGCGCCGCGCCGAGATCGAACGGATTCGGGATCGCGAGCCCCCACCACTGTCCGAGCCAGAGTCCGAGGACGGGCGTGAGGACCGCGATGATGGCGACATTCACGAGCGGGCCGCCGATCGCGGTCGCGAGGTGCGCGCGCGGGCGGTCGGGCGGATGGCACGAGGCGAGTCCGCCGAGCGGCCAGATGAGGATCTCGTCGGCCGTACCGCCCGAGCGGCGGCAGGCGATCGCGTGGCCGAACTCGTGGACGAGGACGACCGTGAAGAGCGCGAGAAGCCCGAGCGCGGTCGGGATGAGGCCGAGCGCGATGTCCGTCGTCGCGCTCGCGGAGCGTGCGAGCATCGCGAGCAGGAAGACGAGGAAGAAGACGTGCACGCGCACCGTGATCCCGCGGACGCGCGCCACGCCGAGCGCCCAGGTCATCGGGTCGTCGAAACTCGGCCG
>JBJOHC010000127.1:0-12439 GCA_046047955.1 Planctomycetota bacterium | reverse complement strand
CTGGTGGTCTTCGTCGTGCTCAGCGTCTCGCTCCTTGCGGTTTCGATCGTCCTCTACAACGGCAAGACCGCCGCGGAAGCGAAGGCGAGCGAAGCGAAGGCGGAACTCGACGGCTTCATCCGTCCCGAGGAGCGCTCGAGCACCCAGGCCCAGGCCCTCAAGGCCGGCGCGGGCGCGGGCAGCGTCTACGCCCTTCTTTCGAAGCAGGCCGGCGACGTCGGCGAGTTCGTCGCGGGCGACCGCGCGGCCGACCTCGGCTCGATGCGCCGCACGCTCGGCCTCGGCGAGAACGACACCGTCCGCGACGCGATGCGCAAGCTCGCGCAGGACCGCGACGCGCGCGCCCAGGAGGCCTCGAGCCTGAAGTCGCGCTCGGCCGAACTCGGCAAGCAGATCGACGCCCTCAACGACCGCCTCGCGGCCGCCGACAAGGCGCGCGAGGAGGCGATCGCCGAGATCACCGCCACGATCGCCAGCTACCAGCAGGCGGGCGAGAGCTACCGCGGCGAGTTCGACGCGGCCCGCGCCACCCTCGAGAGCGTCCGCGCCGACATGGACGCGCGCCACGCGAACGAGGTCTCGGCCCTCCAGGGCGAGATCGACGGCCTCCGCGCCGACAAGGCCCGTCTCGACGAGCGCGTCACCGCGCTTCAGCGCAAGGTCGACGCGACCTCGATGAAGGCCGGCAACCCCGCGACCTTCGTCGACGCGACCGTCCTCGACTTCGACCCGCGCTCGAGCACCCTCTTCATCGACATCGGCGCCGACAAGCGAGTCGTCCCCGGCATGACCTTCGAGCTCTTCGACGACGCCTCCGCGATCGTCGCGGCGTCCGACAGCGGCTCGCGCGGCAAGGCGAGCATCCAGGTCGTCAAGGTCGGCGACACGACCTCGACCTGCCGCGTCCTCCGCAGCTCGGGCGCGAGCCCGATCGTCAAGGGCGACGTCGCCGCGAACGCGGTCTTCAACCCCAACCACCGCTTCAAGTTCCTCGTCCACGGCAACTTCGATGTGAACGGCGACGGCCGCGCGACCGCCTCCGAGGCCGAGTTCGTCCGCAGCCGGATCGGCGAATGGGGCGGCGAGGTCGTCGAGAGCGACTCGGTGTCGGGTGACCTCGACTTCGTCGTCATGGGCACGCAGCCCCCCTACCCGCCCGCGCTCGCCTCGAACGCGACCGAGGCGCAGATCTTCGCCTACACCGAGGCGCGCGCCGCCCGCGAGCTCTACGACGCGATCTTCCAGACCGCGAGCGACGCGGAGATCCCCGTCCTCAACTTCACGCGCTTCCAGGCGCTCACCGGGTCGGTCAACCGCTGACCCGGCGGCGCCCGCCCCGCGGGCGCAGGCGCGATGAGCGTTGCCAACGAACTTCTCCAGTACGCGGCGGCCCGAACGGTCGCCGCGGTTTTTTCGCCCTTCGATCCCGACCAGAACCTCGAGACGGCGCGGCTCGTCGGGCGGATCTACGCCCGGACCTCGGCGCGCCGCCGCGAGCGCGCGCGGACGGGCGTCGCCCGCGCGTTCCCCGACCTCCCCGTCGAGACGCAGCGCGCGCTCGTCGATGCGTCGATCGGCCACATGTTCGGCCTCTTCATGGTCGACGCCTTCGCGATGCCGCGCGTCGTCGGGCACGAGAACTGGCACGAACGCGTCCGGCTCGGAAATGTCGGCCGCGCGATGCGGCACCTGACCTCCGACCGCCCCTGCCTTTTCGTCACGGGCCATGTCGGCAACTGGGAGATCCTCGGCTACGCGCTCGCCCTCGTCGGCTTCCGCATGACGGCGCTCGCGCGGCCGCTCGACAACCGCTTCCTGAATGACTGGCTGCTCGGCGTCCGCCAGAAGACGGGGCTCGAGGTCATCACCAAGTGGGGCGCGACCGACGAGATCCAGCGCGTGATCGAGGGTGGCGGCAAGGTCGGGTTCATCGCCGACCAGAACGCGGGCGAGGATGGGCTCTTCGTCCCATTCTTCTCGCGTCTCGCCTCGACCTACAAGTCGATCCCCCTCCTCGCGCTGCGCTACGAGATTCCCGTCGTCTGCGGCTACGCGCGGCGGCTCGACGGCTGCTTCCGCTACGAGCTGCGCGTGACCGATGTGATCGAACCGGCCGACTGGGCCGACGCCGACGATCCGATGCTCTATGTGGGCGCGCGGTTCAACCGCGCCATCGAGTGGATGATCCGCGAGAGCCCCGAGCAGTACCTCTGGGTCCACCGCCGCTGGAACTCACGCCCGAAGCACGAGCGCGAGGGCGTCCCCATGCCCGATCGGCTGCGGCGGAAGCTCGCCGCGCTGCCCTGGATGACCGACGCCCTCCTCGCCGAGCTTGCGAAGCGGATCGACGAGCCCGTCGACGCCGCCGCGCTGCGCGTGCCTGGCGCGCCACGCGCCTTCGATGCGCGCTACCGTGCCGATTGACGCATGCCGCGTCGGGAGCCCCCACGATGGCCGACCGCTTCCTCGACCGAACGATCGCCGTCGTCGACGACGACCCCGACATCCTGCAGGCGATCGAGACCGCGTTCCGCCACGAGGGCGCCCGCGTCCGCACCGCGGGCGACGGCCTCGGCGCGCTCCATCTCGTGCGGGAGGAGCGGCCCGACCTTCTCGTCCTCGACATGATGCTGCCGCGGAGTTCGGGGCTGCTCGTCCTCGAGAAGCTCCGCGAGGAGGGCCTCTCCCTTCCGGTCGTCATGGTGACCGCGAATCAGGGGCGGCGGCACCGCGAGTTCGCCCTTGGCATCGGCGCCCACGCCTATCTCTTCAAGCCCGTCTCCCTGGTTCGACTTCTCGAAACCGCCGAACGGCTCCTCGGCGGCGCGCCGTCCTGACCGCGCGCGCGCGCGATTCGGCTATCCTTGCCGCCCGTCCCGATGGCCTCGACCGAGTACATGATCCAGCGGCTGCGCCCGCGTCGCGAAGGCGGCGGCAGTTGTCCGCTCGGCCCGATCGAGGAGGTGCGCGAGGCGTTCGCCCGACTCAACACGGGGGCCGACTCCGCGGAAGCGCGCGTCCTCTTCGGCCCGGGGCTGCGCGTCCATCTCCACGCGACCTCGGGGCTCGTCGACTACATCGAGCTGCGCGTGACCGAGGAGGAGCTCTTCCAGCTCCTCTTCGAGGGAACCGAACGCAGCCACCCCGGACCGCTCGCGAAGCTCGTGCGCGCGCACGGCTGGCAGCTCGTGAACACCGAGACGGGCTACACCTACCCCGTCATCCGCGACGACGACGACGACGACGATGACGATGACGACGCCTGACGCCGACGGACGCGACGCACACGACACGCGCGCGGGGATCGACGCGATCGCCGCACTCGCGGGATACCGCGGCGACCTCGCGCTCACGATGCGCGACGGCTCCACCATCGAGGGATTCGTCTTCGACCTGCGCGGCGATGCCGATGGCGCGATGGTGCACCTTCTTCCCTCCGACGGCGGCGCGCGTCGCGCGATCGCGGGACGCGAGGTGATCTCGGTCGCGCCCTCGGGCCGCGATCCCGCGAGCGGCCGCTCGTGGGAGGCGTGGATCCGCCGCTATGCCGAGCGGAAGCTCGCGGGCGAGGCGGCGTCGATCGAATCGGAACCGCTCGACTGACGCGTCCTGTATGAACGCCTGCGCCGCGCCCCCGGCGCGCGACGCGCTTCTCGGACGGCGGAGGAATGCGCCGATCGGCTTGCCCCTCGCGCCGTTCCCTGCCATGATTCGCCCCCTATGGAGTCTCCCGACTCTTCCAGCCGACCGGGCCTCGCGCAGGCCGCACCGACGCCCGAGGCGGCGCTACGTGCGGCGCGGGCGCTCCTCGTCGAGCTGGTCGCGAACCGTTCGATCGTCGAGGCGAAGCTCGCCGAGGACCGTCGCATCGACGCGGTGCGCCAGGTGCGCGGCGCGAGCAGCCTCGACACGGCGATCCGCGAGACCGAGGCCCTGATCGAGCTGCTCGAGCGCTCCTCGGAGCTCGCCGCCGAAGCCGACGGGGTCTGAGGGCGGCGCGAGGCGCGCGGGGCGCCTCAGACGGTCCAGCCCGATCCGAATCGTGAAGACTGCACCGGGGACGAGAATCGCACCGGAGACGACGTGCGGCGCGAGAGCCGCAGCCGTCGAGTGATCGGCGTCGTTCGTCCCCCGCGCGTCAGGCCGCGTGCGCGACCGTCGGGCGTTCGGGCACGAGCGCGCGGACGAGCTCCGCGACCGCCGCGCCATCGCGGCCGAGTCGGCTCGGCTCGAGCGATTCGAGCATCGACTCGACCCAGGCGGGCTCGGGCGTCGCGAGGCCCCAGATGCGGATGTCGGGGTGGCGGGATTCGCGGATCGTCTCGGCGTCGAGCGCGAGCTCCTCGTGGAGCTTCTCGCCCGGCCGGATGCCCGAGTACTGGACGGCGATCTCGCCCGGCGACCGCCCCGCGAGCGGGTCCGACGGGAAGACCGCGGACAGGCCGTGCATTTCGATGAAGCGCTGGGCGAGGTCGACGATCCGGAACGGTTCGCCCATGTCGAGGACGAAGACCTCCCCGCTCTCGGCCGAGCGGTCGGTGAGCGCCGCCGCCTGGATGACGAGGCTCGCCGCCTCGGGGATCGACATGAAGTAGCGCGTCATGCGCGGATCGGTGACGGTCACGGGACCGCCGTCGGCGATCTGGCGGCGCCAGGTCTCGAGGACCGAGCCCGAACTCCCGAGCACGTTGCCGAAACGCACGAGCGAGCACGCCGTGCCGCTGTCGCGGTTCACATGCTGGACATAGAGCTCGGCGAGACGCTTCGTCGCGCCCATCACCGAGGTCGGATTCACGGCCTTGTCGGTCGAGACCATCACGAAGCGCTCGGCGCCGACGGCGACCGCGGCGTCGACCGCGCTCTTCGTCCCGAAGAGGTTGTTCGCGACCGCGAGCGCGGGGTGGTCCTCCATCATCGGGACATGCTTGTGCGCGGCGGCGTGGAAGACGATGTCGGGACCTTCCTCGTCGAAGAGGGCGCGCGTCGCGGCGGCGTCGACGACATCGTGGAGCGCGGCGCGACGCGCGACCGACGGGTGGCGCCGCGCGATCTGACGGTCGATCTCGAAGAGGGCGTTCTCGCTGCGCTCGACCATCACGAGCTTCTCGGGACCGTAGCGGGCGATGATCCGGCAGAGTTCGCTACCGATCGAGCCGCCCGCGCCCGTGACGACGACGGTGCGGCCGCCGACGACCGCGCGGATCGCGCGTTCGTCGATCGCGCGGGGCGGGCGGCCGACGAGGCGCTGGAGGTCGACATCGATCTCGGTGCGCGGACCGACGCCCGCGACCTGGTCCTCGAGGAGCGGCATGAAGCGGTCGGCGACGCCGAGGCGACGCAGCCGCGTGCGGATCGTGAGGAGGAGATCGGCCATCGCCGCAGGCAGGGCGATGAGCGCGAGGCCAGGGCGGCGCGTCGCACAGACCTGCTCGAGATCGGCGAGCGTGCCGAGGACGGGGCTCCCCGCCGCGCGGACGCCGCCCGCCGCCGTCGGCACCGACGCAGCGACCGACCCCGCGTGAAGGCGTCCGAGGACGACCGGCCCCGCAGGCAGGAGGTCGAGCTGGCGCTCGAGCTGGTCGCAGGCGGCCTCGGTACCGATCAGGATGGCGGTGGTGCGCATGGAGGGATCCTCGGCGTGGCGCCCCTGCGGCCTGTGCCGCCTGTCGGGGCGCGTCTGATAGTCGGGTATCGGCCTTCCGCGGGGCCGACTGCAGTGAAAGGAGACGCGCTGGCCGCGGCATCGACCCCATTCGCGACGGCTCTCGCAGGGGAGATTGCCGCCGTGCCGCGGAGAAGCCTGCAGCGCGCACCTTCGATTCTCCGATCCTTGCGAACCGCCATGCGCCCGCTTCCCACGGACTCCCACTTCGTCGTCACCGGCGGCGCCGGCTACATCGGCTCGCACGCGGCGATGCGCCTCCTCGACCTCGGCCACCGCGTGACCGTCGTGGACAGTCTCGCGCGCGGTCACCGCGGCGCGGTCGCCGCGCTCGCGGCCGCGGGTGGAGACCGGTTCCGCTTCGAGGAGACCGACCTGCGCGACACCGCGCGGGTCTCGGCGATCCTGCAGGCGGCGCCCGTCGACGCCGTCCTCCATTTCGCCGCGCTCGCCTACGTGGGCGAGAGCGTCGAGGAGCCGCTCGCCTACTACGCGTGCAACACGGGTGGCGGGCTCTCGCTCCTCGTCGCGATGCGCGAGGCGGGCGTGCGGCGGATCATCTTCAGCTCGACCTGCGCCACCTACGGCGAACCCGACGCGGCGCACATCCCGATCGCGGAGGGCGTGCCGCAACGGCCGATCAACCCCTACGGACGCTCGAAGCTCCACTTCGAGGAGATCCTGCGCGACGAGGCGGCGCGGCCGTGGGTCGAGTCGGCGCGGCCGCGGGTCGAGTCCGCGCGGCGCGGCGATGCGCCGCTCGGCGCGGTGGCGCTCCGCTACTTCAATGTCGCCGGCTGCGATGCGCGCGGACGCCTCGGCGAGGACCATCGCCCCGAGTCGCATCTCATTCCGATCGCACTCGAGGTCGCGCTCGGGAAGCGCGACGCGATGCGCATCTTCGGCGAGGACTACCCGACGCCCGACGGCACCTGCATCCGCGACTACGTGCACGTCGAGGATCTCGTCGACGCGCATGTCGCGGCGCTCGGCGCGATCGAGCCCGGCCGCGTGCGCGCGTGGAACATCGGCATCGGCCGCGGATACTCGGTGCGCGAGGTGCTCGAGGCGTGCCGCCGCGTCACGGGTCATCCGATTCCCGCCATCGCGGCGCCCCGCCGCGCGGGCGATCCGCCCGTCCTCTTCGCCGACGCCGCCGCCGCGCGGCGCGACCTCGGCTTCGCGCCGCGGTGGACCGACCTCGACGAGACGGTGCGCAGCGCGTGGACCTGGATGCGCGCCCATCCCTCGGGCTACGCGGACTGACGCGGCCGCGCGCCGCGCGTCAGAACGGGAACGAGAGACCGAGTCCGAACAGGACGCCGTCGAAGCCGGGATTCGAATCGGCGGTCTGCGCGTTCGAGACGTGGAACCAGCCGACGCGCGCCTCGAGCATCGCGCCCCCGTCAAGATCGAACCGCGCGCCGAACGCGACGCGCGGCGTGAAGTTGAAGCGTGACCCGTCGCCCGGCACGCGCTCGCTGAAGACGACCGCGCCGCAGCCGACATCGACGAAGAGCGACGCCGCGTCCTCCTCGAGGAAGCGCCAGCGCAGCGTCACGCCGCCGCCACCGCCGAGGGCGTCGTCGGGATCCTGCGACGCGTAGAGGACTTCGCCGAAGACTCCCGCCGAGAGCCCCTCCGCGATCTCCCAGTCGACGCCGATGTCGGCGACGCCGAGCGTGAGGTCGCCGAAGTCGCTCGCGGCGAGGAGGGCGATGTTCCAGGCGAGGTCTTCGGTGTCGGGTGCGGTGCGAGGTGCGGTGTCGGGCGCGGTCTCGGCGGCGTCGTCCGCCGCGGAATCGACGACGCGCTCCCCCTGCGGCGCGGCGTTCTCCGCGCGGGCATCCTCCGCGAGCGCGGCGGCCGACGCGAGGATCGAGATCGCGGCGAACGGAGAGAGATGGACGGAGAAGCGGGCGGCGCCGCGGAAGGGCGCGCGGGCACGGTCGTGGGCGGAACGCATGCGGCGCATCTTCGCGGGTTCGGCGCGGGCCGCAACACGGCGCAGGTGGTCGCGTTCGGACCACGCCCCTGCGCGGGTCGGATGCGCGGCCTGAAGGTCCTGGTGCCCGCACTCAGCGCGCCGACGCGCGCGGGCTGCCAAGCACCTGCGCGATCGACTCGAGGAGCAGGCGGTTCGCGGGCGGCCAGGGCAGTTCCCTCAGCGCCTCGAGCGCCACCCATCGCACCTCGGCCGAGGCGCGCGCCTCGGCGACGGCCGATCGCGGAGACTCCATCAGGAATGCGAAGAGGCGGACCGCCCGCTCCCTCGCAGCGCTCGGATCGAAATCCGTCGCCACGGGGAGGGCGCGAGGCTTCGCTTCGGCTTCGCCGATCTCGATGCCGGTCTCCTCGCGGAGTTCGCGAAGCGCCGCCGCGAGCGCCGACTCGCCCGGGTCGATCTTGCCCCCCGGAAACTCCCAGAGCCCACCCCTCACCGCTCCCTCGAGCCGGCGGGCCACCAGCACCTCCGAGCCCCCGCCGCTCCCCGCCGCAGGGGCTCGGTGAAGCACTGCGACCGCAATATCCACCCATCGGATCGGAGCGCCCGTCGCGTTCCCACCATTACAGGACGGCACCGTGCAGTCGTGGTTCATAAGTTCGCCCATGGCAGCGCCTTACGGAAAGATATGCGTCTTCGGGTATTCCTCGCCAAGGGCATTGACCAACGGGGCGCGAGTTCGGTACCGTGCAGACCGATGATTCGCGGGTCGCCACCTGGCGACGGTTCGAATCGCGGTCTTGGGACACCTTCGCAGGTCGATCCGCAAGCCCTTCACATGACCTTTCGTGGCTCCTCACGGAGCCCCGATCACACCGTCCGGAGCGGGTCGGAGCGCGCCGGACGGTGGTTTTTTTGGGCTTCCCATCCCCTCTCGCCTCTCGATTCCCCGCGCTTCCTTCCGATGCGCGGGACGATGCGCGAGCACGATCAGCCGGGCGTCGCGGCGGGTTCGGGCGCCTGCCCTGGCGCGTCGTCCGCCAGACGCCCACGCAGCGCCTCGGCGCGTCCGACGAGCGCGTCCTCCGAATCGTCGCGCGGCACGAGCGTGAAGACCCAGCGCGCCTCGCGACGCGCGTCGATGGGCAGGATCTCCGCGAAGAAGTCGAACGGCACCGCGTCCCAGAGCGGCCCCTCGGCGGTCGCGGGCGTCACGAGCGGCTCGTAGCCCTCCTTCTCGAGGCGGAGGTCGTAGACGCCGTCGTGCACGATCTCGACGCCCACGGGGCTGCGCCCGACCTGGACATCGTTGATCCAGACGAGCGCGCCCGGAGGGTCGGTCTCGATCGAGACGCGGCGCTCGACGCAGCCCGCGAGCGCGCAGGACGCGAGGAGACCGGCGAGCGCGCCGCGGCCGCAGGTGCGCGCCGCGCGCGGGGCTGACTGGAGAGATGGTTCCATCGGATGCATCGCGTGGTCCGTCCGTCGCGGTTCCTCAGTCGAACTCGTCGCCGCGGAAGGTCGACGCGAGGTAGGCGTCGCGCACCGCGGGATCGTTGATGATCGCGCGCGGCGTACCCTCGCGCAGATTGCGGCCCTCGTGGACGATGTAGGCGCGGTCGCAGATGCGCAGGGTCTGCTGCACGTTGTGATCGGTCACGAGCATCGCGATGCCGTTGTCGGCGAGGCGGCGGACCTCGGCCTGCAGCTCCTCGACGGTGTGCGGATCGACCGCGGCGAACGGCTCGTCGAGCAGCATGAGCTTCGGCCGCGTGACGAGCGCGCGCGCGATCTCGAGCCGGCGTCGCTCGCCGCCCGAACAGGTCCGCGCCTCGTCCTTCCTCTTGTGGAGGAGGCCGAACTGCTCGAGCAGCTCGTGCGCGCGCGACTTGCGCTGCGCGCGGCCGAGCGACTGCGTCTCGAGGATCGCGAGAAGGTTCTCCTCGCAGCTCAGGCGCTGGAAGACGCTCGGCTCCTGCGAGAGGTAGCCCATGCCCGCGAGCGCGTGGCGGTACATCGGCTCCCGCGTCACATCCTTCCCGTCGAAGCGGACGCTGCCGCCTTCGGGCGTGATCATGCCGATCGCCATGCGGAAGGAGGTCGTCTTACCCGCGCCGTTCCGGCCGAGGAGGCCCACGACCTCGCCCGCCTCGACGGTGAACGACACGCCGTCGACGACGCGCCGTCCCGAGTACGACTTGACGAGGCCCTGTGCTTCGAGGAGCGCCACGGCCGCAGTGTAGCGGCGAGTGCGAGGAGCTCAGCCGCGGAGCGGTCGGAGGATCGCGGGATAGCGGTGGTAGGTGTGCGTGCTCGCGGCGATCGCGCCCCGTACGAGGGCGACGAGCGCGACGGGCAGCCACGCGAGAAGCGCGATCCAGCCCACGCACGGCACGAGGAGGAGGACGAGGAGCGTGCACTGCGCGTTCACCGCCTCGCGCGCGTGGTCGGCGACGAAGCCCGAGCCGCGGGGGAAGGCGAGAAGGATCGCGATGGGAAGGATCGGGGCGAACGGCCCGAGCACCGCGATCGCGAGCGGCCAGAGGTGCGCGGTCGCGGCGGCGATCCGCTCGACATCGGTCGCGGCGGTATCGCGGAGGGTGCCATCGGGGGCGATGCGCCAGCGGCCGAGGGCGGCGCGCGGAGCGGGCGTCGATGGCGCGGCGCCGTCGGGCGTGGTGGGATCAGTCGGCATGCGGCGAGGCGCCGGCATTCGGGGCGTCGGAGAGGTGATTTCGCGGCGGGCCGTGATCGGCCGCGCCCGCCTCGCGACGGTAGAGGGCCCGCCGCCCCCCCGCCTCGAGGATGCGGTCCTCCTCGGCGTGGATGGCGGCATGGGACTCGGGCGTATCGTCGCGCATCCCCGACGCGTGCAGCGTGCCGTGGATCGCGTAGAGGAGGAGCTCCTCGTCGGGCGAGTGTCCGCGCGCGGCCGCCTCGCGGGCGGCGAAGTCGGCGCAGACGATGAGGTCGACCTCGACGGGCGCCGACGGATCGCCCTCGTCGTGCGCGGGAAAGCTCAGGACATCGGTCGTGCCCGCGACACCCGAGTGGCGGCGATGCGCCGCGTCCATCGCCTCGTCGCCGACGACGAGCGCGTCGACGCGCGCGACCGCCCTGGGAAAGTGGGGAAGCAGCGCCGCGAGCGCCGTGGCGAGCGCCGCGCGGTCGAGCGCGCGGGGACACCCGTCGCCCGCGTGGAACGCGATCTCCGGCACGATGGCCGGCGGCGTGGCGGATGCGGGCGCGGGGACGCGCCCGCGCGCGGCGTCGCCCTGCGACATCGTCAGCGTCCGACCGTGAGCGGCACGCTCGTCGCGACCGCGTAGGGCTTCACGCGCGCCTCGAACTCGCCGCGGTACTTGTTCACGATGGTGCGGATCGCCCAGTTGTTGCCGTCGGCGAGGCCGCAGATCGTCGTGCCGGGCGAGAGGCCCATCGAGCCCGCGATCTCGAGGAGGAGGTCGAGGTCCTTCGTCGTCGCGTCGCCGCGCTCGATGCGGGTGATGAGCTTGTAGATCCAGCCCGCGCCCTCGCGGCACGGCGTGCACTGGCCGCACGACTCGTTCTTGAAGAACCGCGCGATGTTGCGCGCGACCGCGACCATGTCGGTGTCCTCGTCGAAGATGGTCGGGCACGCGGTGCCGAGACCCATCACGTCGCAGAGGCGGCCGATGTCGAAGTCCATCCGCGCCTCGTACTGGTCGGGTCCGAGGACGCCCATCGAGACGCCGCCCGCGATCGCGCCCTTGAAGCGCTTGCCGCCGCGCATCCCCTGGCAGTGCTTCTCGACGAGCTCCTTCAGCGGGATGCCGAGGTCGCACTCGAAGACGCCGGGGCGGTTCACATGGCCCGAGACGCCCATGAGCTTCATGCCGTAGCTCGGTGCGCCGCCGATCGTGCTCTCGCAGCCGAGCGACTTCCACCAGTCGAGGCCGCGCTCGACGATCGGGCTCACGGCCGCGAGCGTCTCGACGTTGTTGATGATGGTCGGCCGGCCGAAGAGGCCCTTCACCGCGGGGAACGGCGGCTTGAGGCGCGGCCAGCCGCGGCGGCCCTCGATCGCCTCGAGAAGGCCCGTCTCCTCGCCGCAGATGTAGGCGCCCGCGCCGCGGTGGAGGTGGCAGTCGACGGCGAACTTCGACTTGCCGTTGAGGAGTCCCTGCTTGCCGAAGATCCCCTTCGCGTAGGCCTCCTGGATCGCGCGCTCGACGACCTTCGCCTGGTGGTGGTACTCGCCGCGGATGAAGAAGTACGCGGTGTCGAGCTGGCACGCGTAGCAGGCGATCGCGATCCCCTCCATGATGACATGGGGGTCGTAGTCGCAGAGGAGGCGGTCCTTGAAGGTGCCGGGCTCCGCCTCGTCGCAGTTGATGCAGAGGTAGCGGCGACCGCCGTCCGGGGGCGGGAGGAACGACCACTTGAGCCCGCACGAGAAGCCCGCGCCGCCGCGGCCGCGGAGGTTCGCGTCCTTCACGAGGTTCACGATGTCGGCGGGCTGCATCTCGAGCGCCTTGCCGAGCGCCTGGTAGCCGCCGGTCGCGAGGAACTCGTCGGCCGAGACCGTCTTCCGGTCCTTGGGGTTGCCCCAGGGGTGGGTCGGGATGCGCTTCGTGAGGATGGGCTCGGTGACTGGCATGGTGGGTTCCGTCCTAGCGCGCGTCGTCGTCGGTGCGCGGGGTGTCGCTCGGGTCGCCCGGATGATCGGGGCGGGTCTTCTCGGGATCGGCGGGGTCGAAGAGGACCTCGTCGATCGTGGTGCGCCGCAGGCGGTAGTCGCCGTGGCGCGCCTCCTGGATGTCGCGGCGCACCTCGATGCGGGGCGCGTCGCC
>JBJOHC010000126.1:0-25613 GCA_046047955.1 Planctomycetota bacterium | reverse complement strand
AGGTCGTCCTCTTCAACCGTGGCGATGGCCGCATCCTCGTCACCGATGGTTCGGTGGTGAAGGGACAGGTCTACGCGCCCGACGCGCGCGTCGAACTCGCGCTCCGAAGCGCGGTCTACGGACGCCTCCTCGGCCGCGAGGTGACGCTCGCCGACGGCGTCGCCCTATTCTACGACCCCGCGCTCGATTCGGGCGCGGGATGGACGCAGCCCGCGAGCGGCCTCTGGCGCGCCGACGGCTCGCTCGAGCCCGCGGTCCTTCTCGTTGAATCGCTCGATGCGGCGCCGATCCTCGCGTTCGCGGCGGCGACGGGCGTCGAGCCGGTCGTCGCCGCGCCGCTCCTGGCGGCGATCGAGGCGGAGATCGCGTCGGGCGCGGCCACGGCGGAACTCCTCGCGGACGCCGCAGCAGGCGGCGTGGCGGGTGAGGGCGGCGTCGCGAGCGGCTCGTCGTCCGACGACGCCCCGACCGTCGGAACGAATGGCGGCGCGACCGAGGACGCCTCGTCCGACCTCGCGCGGATCCTCGCGCTCCTCGATGGTTCGACGACGACGCGGATCGCGCTTGACGAGGGCGCGAGCCGCACCGGGGCGGACGCCCTTCTCGACGATGCCCTTCTCGACGACGACCGCGCGGACGCCTTCGCCGCCGACGGCATCCTCGCCATGTCGGGCGGAGCGACGCGCGCGCGCGCCGAGCGCTGGTCGCGGCTCGCCCGGCTCCTCGCCGAGGTCCGATCACGCGAACGCGGGTGGAGGCGCAGCGACCGCGCGGGCTTTGCGGGCTTCGTCACCCTCGGTTTCGAGGGATCCGGATCGAGCGACTGAAAGGCGCGCCGCCGATCGCGGATAGAGCGCGCGGAGGAATCGATGCGGCAAGAACGAGGCTTCACCTTCGTCGAGATGTTGGTCGTGGTGGCGATTCTCGCGCTCTTCGCGTGGCTCGTGATCCCGGGACTCGCGGGCGCCGCGAGCCCGATCGCGGGTCCGGTCGAGACGATGCTCGAGGCCGATCTCCAGCGCGCGAAGACCGAGGCGATGGCGCGCGCCACGCCGATGGTCCTCGCCGCGAGCGACGACGGCAGCGCCTGGTGGATCGCCCCGAGCGGCGACCCGACCGAGGCGATCGACGGCAGCCGCCGCATCTTCGGCCACGCGGGGCTCGTCCAGTACCGCGACACGCGGCTCGATGTGAAGTCGGGCTTCGGCGCGCTCGTCGAGGGCGTGCGCGTCATCGCCGTCTTCGATCCGCTCGGCTCGCGCGACACGGGAACGCCCGTCCTCACGCTGCGCGACGGCGGCTCGTCGATCGCGTCGTGGACGCTGCCCGCGGGGCGGACGAAGCTCAGCGTTGACTGACCGTCGGCGACGGGGCCGAAGTCCGCGTCGGGCGTCCGGCGACGCGGCGACCTTCGACCTCACTCGACCACCGGCGTCGAACCGCGAGCCGGCGGGATGCGCGGGTGCCCGATGTTCGGGCGCAGCGAGGACGTCGGAACGGGTGGCGTTTCGATCACCATACGGACGACGGGCGCGCCGTCGAGACGCCATGCCCACGCCCCGCGTTCCGACCTCTGAAGAGGTCGGGCACCCACGCTGTTCGACGGAGTGGCACGGACGGGCCAGGCGCGCGGACTTCGCGGCGCTACCTCAGTCGCACGGTCCCCAGTACGAGAGGAGCAGCGCGAGATCCGAACCCGCGACGATGCCGTCGCGATCGATGTCGGTCTCGGGGAACTTGCCTCCGTCGGTGCCCCACGCCGAGATGAGGAGCGCGAGGTCGACGCCGTCGATCTGGCCGTTCGGGATGAGGTCGGCGGCCGCGCACGTGGCGCACACGGCGTTCTCCTCGCAGCAGTCGGGGATGTTGTTCCCGTTCGCGTCGACGAGGTCGCCCGCGAGGATCTGGCCGTAGTCGACGACGCCGTCGGCGTTGCAATCGGCGGACCATTCGATGATGCAGCTCCGTGGGAATCCCCACACTTCACAAGGAACGTCCCCCGGGAAGTCGTTCCAGCGACGCGCTGCCGGCGAATCGCCAAGGTAGTTCAGAGCGTTCTCATCAATCGAACAGCCGTCGTTGGGTTCCCCGGAAGCCCATGCGTTGAATTCGAACGGCTCACCCGTCACCCAGGACCAGCCCGTTTCGGGAGCGCTTCCTGGTGCCTGAAACAGTCCGAGCCACGGCCCCTTCGCTCCGGTCACGCCAGGCCCCCGAACGACAGTCCAGAGTTGGACATCCGCGGCAATCGCCCAGACGAAGTCATCCTCGGCCGCGGAAGTCACAGTGGCGAGATGTCCGCCGAGCTCCCGCGTGCGCCGGTCAGCGTCGAGCCAACTGATGTCCTCATCTTCCGACAGACCGCGATACCAATGCCCATTCCCCCCATCCTCGACGCGCCACTGCACCGCCTCCTGCGCGGACGCGCCTGACGCCATCGCTCCGACCGACGCCGCGACCGCGGCGATTGCACGCATCTTCATCATCTCGGGACTCCTCTCGTCGCTCTGCGACGCACCGATGAAGCGGGTCGGCGCCGACATCGGGAGGAGAAATCCGAGGGAAAGTGCGAAAATCACGCGCGCGGCCGAGGCGGAAGGCGCGAGACCGCGCCACACGCCCGCACGCCCCGCCGTCGCTCCGCGAGGGCTTCGCGCGGCCGCAGAACCGGTCTCCCCTCGCGCTTCGCGCGGGACCTCGCGATCGACTTCAGGCAGTGCTTCGAGCAGCCGCCGCCCCGCCACCTCGTCGAGCGGCTCGAACGGCACGCGGGGGCCACGCGGGCTCACGGCCCGAAACCCGCGCTGAGCCGCGCGACCTCGGCGTCGAGTTCGCTCTCGCGGACGCCGTCCTCGCGGAGGATCGCGCGCAGCTCGGCGCGGACCGCGCGCAGCACGCGTCGCGTGGCGACGGCGAGGCGCTCCTCCTCCGCGCGCGACCGCGCGGGGCCGACTTCACCAGCGCGCGACTGCGCGCGGCTCTCTTCCACAATCTCGCGATAGCTCCGGCCATCGAGCACATGCCGCGCGAAGACCTCCCACGCCGCGTCGTCGGCGAGCGACTCGCGCGCTCGCGCGCACGCCTCGCCGAGGGTCGCGAGCACCCACGCGCGATCGAATGCCTCCTCCGCCGCCGGCTCGCGCGCCGCGAGCGCGCCGTCACCCGCGCGCGTCGCATCGTCGAGGGCGGTCGTCCGGCGCGCGTCGGCCGCACGCGCGCGCCAGAGCGCGCGCACATGCGCCGACACGCCGTGCATGAGCCAGCGCCGCAGCGGCAGCCCGCTCGCGAGCCAGCGTCCGAGGTAGTCCGCCTCGCCGAGCCGCTTCGCGAGGAAGTCGTGGACGATGTCGTCGGGTTCGCCGAGCGCCGCGACGCGCGCACCCTTCACATACGCGACGAGCGCCGCGCGGCTCCGCGCCATCACATGCGTCCGCGCGCGCGCGAGCCCCGCGTCGCCCGCGCCGAGTTCGCCTTCGATCCAGGTGCGGTGCGTCGATGGAAAGAGATCGACCGACATGGCGGGAATGTAGCGCGGGCGTCGGCGCGGATGACGTTGCGCACACGCGAGGCGCCGGGACGACGCCGCGCGTTCCGAGGAGGGACGAACCACCGGACCTGCGGCTTCCGTCGACCGGCGGTTCCACACGCAGGCGATCGATGCGCCACCCGTTCCGACGTCTGAAGACCTCGGGCACCCACGACGAGATCCCCCGCCCCCGCTACTTCAGCCCGTATTCCTTGAGCTTCCGGTAGAGCGTGCGCTCGCCGATCCCGAGCATCTGCGCCGCCTGCTCGCGGTTGCCCGCGGTCATGGCGAGCGTCTGGCGGATCGCCTCCTTCTCGAGCTTGTCGAGACCGACGCCCGCGAGCCCCGCGCGCGACTGCGAGCCCGCGTCGCCCGCGTCGTCGCCGGCGCGGATCTCCTCGGGGATGTCGCGGAGGTCGATCGTGTCGCCCGCGACGACCACGACGAGGCGGTGCATCAGCTGGAAGACCTCGCGCACATTGCCCGGCCAGTCGTAGGCGACGAGACGGAGGAGCGCGGGCTGCGTGAGCGACGGGCGCGCGCGGCCGATCTCGGCCGAGTACTTGCCGATCGCGTGGTTCACGAGGAGCGGAATGTCCTCGCGCCGCTCGCGCAGCGGCGGAATGTGGATCTCGGCGCCCTTCAGGCGGAAGTAGAGGTCCTCGCGGAACGCGCCCTCCTGCGCCGACTTCCGGAGGTCGCGGTTCGTCGCGCTCACGAGCCTGACATCGACCTTGCGCGCGTCGTTGGTGCCGAGCCGCACGATCTCGCCCGACTCGAGGACGCGCAGGAGCTTCGGCTGCATCGCGAGCGGCATGTCGCCGATCTCGTCGAGGAAGACCGTGCCCTTGTCGGCGTACTCGAAGACGCCCTCGCGGTCCTTGTCGGCGCCCGTGAACGCGCCGCGCACATGGCCGAAGAGCTGGTCCTCGAGCAGGCTCTCGGCCTGACCCGCCGCGTTGAAGGTCGCGTAGCGCCGCCCCGCGCGGCGCGAGAGACGGTGGATCGCGGCGGCGACGAGCTCCTTGCCCGTCCCCGACTCGCCCGTCACGAGGACGGGCAGGTTGCTCGGCGCGATCTGGCGGACGAGCTGGATGACGCCGCGCATCGCGGCGCTCTCGCCGATGATGCCCTCGAAGCCGTACGCGGCGTCGACCTGCCCCTTGAGCGACTCGTTCTGGCTGCGCAGCATCACCGTCTCGGCGGCGCGGTGGACGAGGTTCCGCAGCACGACGAGGTCGACGGGCTTCTCGATGAAGTCGTACGCGCCTCCCTGCAGCGCCTTCTTCGCGGTCGGAATGTCGCCATGCGCGGTGACCATGATCGTCTCGGCGTGCGGCTGCTCGTCGCGCGCGGCGGCGAGGACCTCGAGGCCCGCGGTCTCGGTCTCCATCACGAGGTCGGTCACGATCACATCGAAGCGCCCGCCGCGGAGCTCCTCGCGCGCCTCGGCGAGCGAGTGGACGATCGTGCAGACATGCCCGGGCTTGCGCAGCGCCTCGGCCATCGCCTCGGCGTGATCGCGCTCGTCGTCGACGACGAGGACCTGCGCGCGCACGGGTCCGTGCGCGCCGCCCTGACCACCGCCCTGCTCATGCACCTGCACCTGCCGGAGTCCTTCGCTCATGTCGTCGGTTCCTCGCTCGGAATCGCTGTCCACTCGACGCGCGCCGTCATCGCTCGTCGCCTCGCCCGGTCGCGGGACCGCCACCGCGCGTCCCGCTGCCATCGACGGTGCCGGGCGTGCGCGTCGGAGGCGCGTCGACGGGCACGGGCCGCACGAGCCCCATCCCACCGAACCGCGACACGAAGCTCACGCCGCCACCGACGCGGTTCGGATAGAGCATGAAGACGGGACCGCTCAGGACGATGCGGTCCTCGAGCACGGGTTCGCCCGTCGCCGGATCGAGGCCGTAGGCGTCGATTCCCGCGCGATGCCCGACCCAGATCCGGCCGTCGGCGATCGCGAGGGTCTCGATCTCGCCGCCGCGCGGCGGCGGGAATCGCGTGACCTTTCCCTTCACATTGATGTCGACGGCGCTGCGGTCGTCCGCGAGGCGCGCGGCGCCCCACGAACTCTCGACCGCGTAGGCGCCGCGGTCGGGCTCGGCGATCGCCGCGTCGGTGAGTTCGGCCTTGTCGCCGATCAGGTAGAGCCACGCGCCCTCGCGGCTCGCGGCGAGGATGCGGCGGCGGTCGCTCTTGCAGGCATCGAGTCGGCCGGGCACGCGCTCGGCCCAGTAGAAGGTGTCGCCGGGCGCGTTCCCCTCGGGGAGGAAGCGGTAGAGCGCGCGGCCGAAGCTTCCCGCGACGGCGAAGCGGTTCGGGCGGATGCGCGCGACATCGCGCGCGCCCTTCACGGGCACCGAGAGGAGATCGACGAGGCGCACCGCGAGCGTGTCGGCGGGCAGGCCCTCGGCGACGGCGGCGGCCGCGGCGTCGGGGTCGGCCTCGATGCGGAGCGTCGCGATCTCGAAGTCGTTCACCGCGTAGATCCGGTCGCCGAAGACATGCGCGGCGTGGACGGTGCCCTGCAGCGCGCTCGACGCGCGCACGCGGAAGTCGCCGCCCATCACGCCGAACTCGCCCCCGTTCGCCGACTGGAGGATGAACGCGTATCCGTCGCCGAGCGCGCGCGGCAAGGGTTCGAGATGGGTCGCGGCGCCGAGGTACGCGCCGTCCGCGAGCCGCACGATGCGGCGGCCCACGCACGCGACGGGCCCGCCCGCCGCCGCGACGACGACGCCCGCCTCGCGCCCTTCGAGCGCGACCGGCGGCACGACGGGCGGCAGCGGCTTGCCCTTCTCGTCGAGCCACTCGCCGCGCGGACGGGTGTCGGCGAGGCGCACCACACCGCCATCGCCCGAGACGAAGACCTCGCCCTCGACGACCGAGACGCGCCGCGGCTTCACGACGAGCTCGGCGACGCCCCAGCGGTCGACGACGCGCGGATCGCGCGGCAGCGCGATGTCGACCTCGATGACCTCGTCCTCGTCGAGGACGCAGAAGAGGCGGTCGCCGAGCAGGGCGAACGATCCGACCGCACCCGTCGTCCCGCGCGGGGCGAGCTCGAGATCGGCGAAGACGGCGCCCGTCGCGGCGTCCATCATCACCATGCGGTTCTCGAAGGCCTGGAACCAGACGCCGTCGCGGACGACGAGCGCGCGGTGCGTACCGCCCACATGGCTCGTGACGCGCATGCGGCGCACGGCGTTCATCACCGCGAGGTCGCTCTCGTCGTAGACGGGCGTGCCGGCGGGGTCGTTGGTGCAGGCGATCGGCGCGGCGAGGAGGAGCGCGACGGTGCACGCGAGGGCGAGCGCCGACGCGCGGGCGCACACCGCGGCCGCCGCACGGCAGGCGCGCGCGACGAGGCGCGGCCGATCGATCGGGCGAGTCTCCGCGCGGCGAGCGCATGGATCGCACGCCGCCATTCCGGTCCTGTTCCGCGCGGGCTTCATGGGGCTGTAGAGTACCCGCCCCTCCGACGCCGCGATGCCGCGCGGCACCCTCCGATGACGCCCCCCACCTCCGACCGACTCGACCGCCTGCTCGCGCTCCTCGCCGCCGAACCCGACGACGGATTCCTCCTCTACGGGATCGCGCAGGAGTGCCAGAAGCTCGGGCGCCTCGACGAGGCCGTCGCCTGGTACGACCGGACGATCGCCGCCGACCCGAAGCAGTGCTACGCCTTCTTCCACAAGGCGAAGTCGCTCGAGGCCGCGGGACGGCGCGACGAGGCGGCGGCGACGCTCGCGACGGGGCTCGCGCAGGCGCGGCGCATCGGCGACCTCAAGGCGGCGAGCGAGATCGAGGGATATCTCGACGAATTCGAGTCGTGATCCGACCGCCCGAAGGCGATGGAGCGACGACCCTCCCGTGAGGGAGGACGAGCGAGACGACTGCACGCAACGCGCCCGCGGGCGCCGAAAGGACCAGCGACGATGGCGAAGCGAACGAAGAAGGCGGCGACGGGCTCCGCGCGGAAGACCGTGAAGAAGGCGGCGGCGAAGGTCGCGAAGAAGGTCGCGAAGGCGACCGCGAAGAAGACCGCTGCGAAGAAGACCGCCTCGAAGAAGGCTTCCGCGAAGAAGGTCTCCTCGAAGAAGGCCGCGACGAAGAAGGCCACGACGAAGAAGGCCACGACGAAGAAGGCCGCGACGAAGCGCGCGGCCGCCGCCGTCGCCACGCTCCGCATCGCGTCGATCGCGCCGAGCGCCGACGGGATGCAGTGGACCGTCGTCACCTCGGACGGCGCGAAGCGGCGTCTCGCCGCGGGCGCCGCGCAGTCGGCGGGCGTGAAGGCGGGCGGGCGCTGGACCGACGCCCTCGCGAGGAAGGTCGAGCGCGCCGAGCGCGAGCAGAAGCTCTTCACGAAGGCGATGGGCATCCTCGCGAAGTCGGGCTCGACGAGCTACGAGGTGCTCGTCAAGAAGCTCGGCGGCGACGCGGATGCGCGCGCGACGGTGTCGGCGCTCGTCGAGCACGGCTGGATCTCCTGATTCGGCCGCCACGCGCGCGCGGCGATCCCGCGGGCGATCCGCACGCACTCCCGAACCTTCCGCAGGAACCTCGCATGCAGCTCGACGACCGCGGCCTTCCGCCCGGCTACCCCCACCGCCCCGACGACGAGACGACGCCGCGCGAACTCCGCGCGCAACTCGCCTCGGACGACGGGCGCCCCGTGATCCTCGATGTGCGCACGGCGCCCGAGGCGGACATCTGCCGGATCGACGGCGCGATGCTGATTCCGCTCCAGGTGCTCGAGTCGCGGATCGACGATCTGAAGGCGGAGCTCGACGACAGGCTCGACACGCCGATCGTCGTCCACTGCCATCACGGCCGCCGCAGCCTCACGGCGACCTACATGCTGCGGGCGGCGGGGTTCACGCGCGTCACGAGCCTCGCGGGCGGGATCCATCTCTGGTCGGTCGACATCGATCCGTCAGTCCCGACCTACTAGTTTCCGGCCGACGGATCCACGAAGGACCGAGCATCGCGCGGCGCGCGGATGGCAAGGGTGCGAAACGAAGCTGTATCCGCAGTGATACAGTGAGTCGAAGCCGACGCGACCAGCCGGAATGCCGCACGATTCGGCGTCCGCGGATCCGTCGGACAGAACCGAGAACCGCGCGCGTGCGGGAACCATGCGCGGCCCGACGCGGCGCGCGCAGGCGAGGATGCGCGCACGCACCCGCGAGCGGCGCGGCACGACGCGCGCGCCCGAACGCCGAACGACACGCGGAGCCACCGCCATGCTGCGACAACGACTCGTCACCGGCCCGATCCTGATCGCGCTCCTCGTCGGCATCCTCTGGCTCGACGGACGGCTCGATGGCTGGGCCCTGGACGCGGGACTCCCGCGCGGGCCGCTCCTCCTCGGGCTCGGCGTTCTCCTCTCGGTCGCGATCGCGCTCGAGACGGCGGGCTTCCTCCTGCGCGCGGGCCTGCGCACCTCGGCGTGGTCGTGCGTGGCGGCGGCGCTCGGCGGACTCGCGGCGACCGCGGGCGCGGCGATCGCACCCGACGCGCGCCTCGCCGCGGGGATCGCCGCGACGGGCGTGACCGCGATGCTCCTCGCGGGGCTCGCGCCGCTCGCCCGCTCGCACGACCCGCGCGGCTCGCTCGCACTCGCGGGCGGCACCGCGCTCGCGGGCGTCTACGGCGGCGTTCTTCTCGGCTTCTGGCTTCTCGTCCGGCTCGAGCATGCGCCGTGGGTCGTCGCGGGCGCGGTGCTCGTCGTCAAGAGCTGCGACATCGGCGCCTACTTCACGGGGCTTGCGATCGGGCGCCACCGCATGATCCCGTGGCTCTCGCCGAAGAAGACCTGGGAAGGCCTCGCGGGCGGCGTCGTCACGGCGACCGCCGTCGGCGCGGGCTTCGCGGCGCTCTCCTCGGACGCCGCCGACGCCGCCGACCGCGTGCCGCTCTGGGCGGGCGCCCTCGGTGGCGCGCTCGTCGCCCTGATCGGGCAACTTGGCGACCTCTCCGAGAGCGCCTTCAAGCGCGACGCGACCATGAAGGATTCGGGGCGGCTCCTTCCCGGGATGGGCGGCGTCCTCGATGTCCTCGACAGCCCGCTCTTCGCAGGTCCGGTCGTCTACTGGCTGCTGCGCGCGTCGACGGGCGGCTGAGGTCCGCGGAAGGCTCGGGAAACGCGGCGTTTTTCCACCGCGCCGATCTGTTAGACTCGCCCCTCCATGGCACTTCTCGACAACCTCAAGACGCTTCACCGGGTCGACAGCCAGGTCCGGGCCCTCCGCAGCCGGGTCGATTCCGCCAAGATCTATCTCGGAGCGCAGGAGCGGCAGCTCGCCGTCCTCGCCAAGCAGAAGTCCGACCTCGAGACGCAGGAGCGCCAGCTGAAGGCGAGCGTGCACGCGCTCGAGGTCGAGCAGGCGGCCGCCACCGAGCGCGTCGACAAGCTGCGGGCCGAGCTCAACCAGTCGACGAGCGACAAGCAGTACAAGGCCCTCCTCAACGAGATGAAGGGCCTCGAGGCGAAGAAGGACGAGATCGTGCAGCACGCGGTCGAGGCGATGCAGCGCGCCGAGGAGACGCACGCGCGTCTCGAGACGCATGTCGCGACGATCGCCGAGCGGACGAAGGTGCGCGAGGTCGCGCAGGCGAAGCTCGACGAGTGCCTCGCCGATGTCGGCGCGCGCCTCGCCGAGCTCGAGGCCGAGCGCCAGCGCGCGGCCGACCTCCTTCCCGAGCGCGCGCGGCTCCTCTTCGACAAGGTCGCCGAGGAGACCGAGGGCGAGGCGATGGCCGAGGTCACGATCGTGAGCCTCCGCCACCGCGAGTTCGCCTGCGGCGAGTGCAACATCGAGATCCCCTTCGAGGCCTACGCGCAGCTCAAGTCGGCGACGAACGAGATCGTGCAGTGCAAGGCGTGTACGCGCATCCTCTTCCTCTCGGAGGCCGACGCGCCGACCGAGAAGGCGAAGTCCTGACCGACGGACGGCGTGCCCTCGAGGGCGACGGGGCGGTTCGCGGGCGAAACCGGCGACCGCGACGACGCCACGCTTGCCGCGGCGCAACGCGCGCGACGCGATCGATTGGAACCCTCAACCCGCGTCGGGCGACGGCCCTGGATGCTCGATGACGAGCAGCTGGTCCGCCGCGACCTCGCGGCGTTCGACCATCGCGCCGTCGGCGAACCGCACGCGCACGCGCGTCGCGCGGGCGGCGGTTCCGAGGCCGAATCGCGCGACCGGCTCGCACTGCGCGAGATAGCTCCGCGTCGGCGAGACGATGCGCCGCGCGACGCGCGCGCGACCGTCCGCTCCCGTCCACTCGAGCTCGACCTCGGCGCCGATCGAACCGCGCCCGCGCGGCTCGATGGCGAGCCAGTGGTGCGCCGTCGACTGGTCGTTGCGCAGGATCCGCGGCGCGCGGTCGAGCGACACGAGGACGAGGTCGGTGTCTCCATCGCGATCGAGGTCGCCCGCGGCGAGCGCGCGACCGACCGCGGGCAGGCCGAGGTCGCCAAGTCGCTCGGCAGGCACCTCGACGAACCGCGGGCGCGCGCCCGGCCCCGCGTCGACGAGGACCTGCGCCGACTGCTCGTAGCGCTGTCCCTTCTGGAAGCGCTCGATGTCGGGCTCGAGGTGACCGTTCGCGAAGGCGAGGTCGTCGTCGCCGTCGAGATCGAGGTCGGCGAACACCGCGCCGAAGGTGAGCGCGCGCCGCGTCGGGGCGCCGACGCCGCGCGCGAGCGCCTCGTCGGCGAGGCTGCGGCCGTTGCGGCCCACGTACAGCGAACAGGGCTCGGCGGCGAAGTTGCCGACGGCGATCGCGAGTTCCTCACCCTCCTCCCCCGCGGCGAGGAAGGTGGCGTCGATCCCCATCGCGCCCGTCGCCTTGCCGTCTCGGTCGTAGGCGAAGCCGGTCGGAATGGCGGCGTCGACGAAGGCGGGCGAGCCGTCCTCGCGCGGCCCCTGGTTCAGGAGGAGGAACTTCGGCGTGGTGTCGTTCGCGACGAGGATGTCGGGGCGGCCATCGCGGTCGACATCGGCGAAGAGGAGCCCAAGCGCCTTCGCCGCGCGCGCACCCGTCACGGGGTGGCGGACATCGATGCCGGCGGCCTCGGTCGCGTCGCGCAGCGTGCCGCCGTCGTTCACGAGGAGCGTCACGGCGGAGCCCTCGAAGCCGGTGGGCGGTCCGTAGGCACGGCCGATTCCGTCGAGGGTGTAGCCGACGGCGCGGTCGATCTCGGGCGACCAGACCACGTAGTTCGCGACGACGACATCGAGATCGCCGTCGTCGTCGACATCGAGCATGCCCGCGGAGGTCCCCCACGACGATTCGGCGGGCAGCGCGCCCTCGCGGAAGGCGAGCTCGCCGGTGCCGCCCGCGACCCCGAGGAAGAGCCGGTCCTGCCCGACGCACGCCGCGTAGAGGTCGGGTCGGCCGTCGCCGTCGACATCGCCCACCGCGACGCCGTTCACGAAGGCGCCCTCGGCGAGCGGCCGCGCCGCATCGAAGGCGATGGAGCCGCCGGGCTCGGTGATGTTCCGATGGACGAGAAGCCCGCCCGTGGGTGCGCCTCGTTCGCCCGCCTCGACCGGCTCGAGCGGGCAGCCGTTCGAGAGGATGAGATCGAGCCGGCCGTCACCATCGAGATCGGCCACCGCGACGCCGCCCGCGAGGCACTCGGGCAGCAGCTTCGCGCCGCGCGCACCCGAGTCGTGGACGCTCGCCACGCCGGCGTCGCGCGCCACATCGGTGAAGGGGATCGCGGTTTCCTCGGGCGCCTCTCGCACGACCTCGACGGGCGGTGCGACCGGCGCCTGCTCGCCCTCCTGGCGGGTCTCCGCGGGGCGCGAGAGGAGACGCCAGCCCAGCAGGACGGCGCCGATGACGGCGAACACGCCGATCGACCGCCAGAATCCACGCGCGACGAGACGGTCGCGGTCGGCGAGGGTGGGTCGGGCGGGTCGCTTCTCTGGGGTCGATTCGGTCATGAAGGAACGCTCGGTGGGGTCTCGTCGGCCTCCGCTCGGTCGATCCATGAGCGGAGGACGAGAATCCTCGGGAAATTCGCACCAAGCGCGACAGGGTTCGTCCTCCGATTCCGCCTCAATGGTCGAACAGGACACTCCCGCGCGGCAAGGAGGACAGGCCGACCCGCGCGACGAAGGACATTTCTCTCTCCCGCGAACGGCCCCGTGACAGCGGGGTGGTTCGTTTTTCGGGCCTGCGGATCGCGGACGGCGCGCGTCGGAAGTGGCGACGGGATCGGGACCGCCCGTGGCGAGGTTCCGTCGGACGGCGTCTAGAGGACGAGCCGCCGCCCCTTCAGGTAGTCCCAGACGACGAAACGGTCGAGCTCCTCGCCGCCGACGAAGAGGACGCGTCCGCCCGTCGATTCGGCGAGGCGGTGGGCGAAGCGGACATCGTCCTCGGTCTGCGACCAGCTCGGGAGCAGGAAGACATTGATGACGATCCCGTCGGCGCGGCAGCGGAGCGCCTCGCGCAAGGTCGCCTCCTCGGTGCGCGGGTCGGGCGGGTAGAGCATGTAGAGATCGCTCCCCTCGAAGTGCGCGGTCGGCAGGCCGTCGGTGAGGAGGAGGATCTGGCGGTTCGCGGTGTCCTGCGCCGCGAGCACCTGGCGCGAGAGGGCGAGCGCGCGCTGGATGTTCGTGAAGTGCAGCGGCAGATCGAGCTCGGTGATGCGCGGATCGCTCATGTCGGCGCGCAGGCGGACGACGGGATCGGTGATCGACACGGGTTTCGGCATCATGTCGACGATCTCGCCCGGCCGGCGCAGGCGCGCGAGCGTGTCCATCTCGATCGCCTGCAGGAAGTCGCCGGGAAACTCGCTGCGGACGAGGCCGTCGAGGGCGAGCGCCATCTTCTTGCAGGCGATGTACTGGCCGCCGTAGCGCATCGAGCCCGACATGTCGCAGACGAGGGTCGTCGCGCACTTCGGCGTGCGGCGCGTGCGATGGACGACGAGATCCTCGGCGGCGGGCCGCGCCTGCCCCGTGCGCGCGACCGCGTTGAGGATCGACTGCGGGACATCGAGCGCCGCGGGTGAATCGCCGAACTCGTAGGGGCGCGTCGAGGGCAGCTCGATCGCGCCGTCGGGCGACTGGACGCCGTCGTGGCGGCCGCGCCGCGCGTCGGCGAGGTCGTCGAAGATCGCGGCGAGAAGGCGGCGCTGGTAGGTGCGGAGCGCCTTCGGCGAGGCGCGGTAGCCCTCGCGCGAGCGCTCGAGCCCCGCCTCCTCGGCCATCTTCCGGAGAAGGTCGCGCACGCGGCGGCCGAGCTCCTCGAGGCCCGCGACCTGGCGCTCGCCGACGAACTCGCGCAGCGCGTCGAGATCGACGACGGCGGGCTTCGCGTTCGCGAGCGCCTCCTCGATCTGCTTGAGCAGCCGGTCGATGCGCGCGAGTTCGTCCTTCACCTCGAGGGCGCGGGCGACATCGAGCGCCTCGCGGCCCGTGAAGGGATACGACGCGGCGAGCTCCTCGACCTGGTAGCGCTCGCGGAGGCGCGCGATCGCGCGCATGAGGTCGCGCGCGAGCGGCGTGTTGTCGGGCACGCGGCGGTGAAGCCGCTCGAGCGGCGCGAGCTGTCCCGCGTCGAGCGCGGGCGTCAGGCGCGGCGCGAGTTCGGCGGGTACCTCGACGGCCCGCGCGGCGGCGCGGTAGGCGTCGCCCGCGGCGTCCTCGGCGGGCGCGGGGTCGTAGCGCTCGAGGATCGCGCGCTTGCGCGCCTCGAGCTGCGCGCGGATCGCCTCGAGACTCGGACCGAGCCCCGCGATCTGCGACGGATCGAGGCGGACGGCCTCGGCGAGCTCGCGGTCGGTGAAGCGCCGCCGCGAGCCGTACATGAGAAGGTGGTCGAGCATCGCGTCGGCGGCGTCGCCCGAACGCCCCTGCGCGGATGGCGGCGGGAACTCGGCGGGGTCGTAGCGCAGGTAGGTGTGGACGACGCCGCCGAGCGGCGGGCGCGGCGACGCGACGTCCCGCGACGCCGCGGGCGGCTCGTGCGCCCCTGCCCCGCTTCGATCGTCGGGCGGCGTGTCCGCGGGCGTCATGTGCCGGGCGCCTCGTAGGAGATGCGCCCGTACTTCTCGCTGCGCGAGAGGCGGTCGGTCGCCCAGAGCCCCGCGAGGACGAACTCGCAGCAGCTCGCGCGCACGGCGGGGTCGCTCGAGGCGTTCACCTCGAAGGCCTTGTCCCACGCCTCGGGCGCCACGCGGAGCGCCCCCTCGTACGCCGACGACGGCAGCATGTCGCCGACCTCGACGCGCACGCCCTCGCGGAAGACCTCGACGATTCCCGAGAGCCCGTGCGCGTCGACGAACTCCTCGAACACCTTGCCGACCGCCTCGGCGACGATCGCGTCGATCGCCTGCGCCTCGGTCATCTGGTGCGAGCCCATGAGATCGAGCTCGAGCTTGCCGAGCGCGCTCGCCTTCAGATGCGCGAGATCGCTGATCCGCGGGACGGCGGGCCGCTCGCCGAGCGAGATCGCGCGGCGGCGCGCGTTCGCGACCATGGTGCGGAAGTTCGCGATCGCGAAGCGCGCGCTCACGCCGCTCGCCTGGTCGACGAGCCGCGAGCGCCGCGCGGCGCGCGCGATCTCCTCGACGACCGCCTCCATGAAGGGCGGCACGCGCACGGGAAACTCGCCGCCGAGGTCGATGCCCGCCTCCTGCCGCGTGATGGCGACGCCGAGCTCGCGCTCGCGCGGGTAGTGGGTCTGGATGGTCGAGCCGATCCGGTCCTTCAGCTGCGGAATGACCTTGCCCGAGCGGTTGTAGGTCGAGGGGTTCGCGCTGAAGAGGACGACGACATCGAGGTCGAAGCGCACGGGATAGCCGCGGATCTGGACATCGCGCTCCTCGAGCACGTTGAAGAGGCCGACCTGGACGAGTTCGTCGAGGTCGGGCAGCTCGTTCATCGCGAAGATCCCGCGGTGCTGGCGCGGGATGAGTCCGAAGTGGAGCGCGTCCTCGGCCGACATCGAGGTGCCCGCGATGAGCTTCGCCGGGTCGATCTCGCCGATCACATCGGCGAACTTCGTGCCGGGCGCGAGGCGCTCGGCGTAGCGGCCGTCGCGGTGCCACCAGGCGATCGGCACCTCGCCGGGCGCGCGCGTCGCGACGAGTTCCCGCCCCGCGCGCGTGATCGGCCGCTCGGGGCACTCGTGGACGGGCGAGCCCGCGATGTCGAGGTACGGGATCCACTCGTCGAGGAAGCGCGGCAGAAGCCGCATGAGGCGGCTCTTCCCCTGCCCCTTCTCGCCGAGGAAGAGGATGTCGTGCCCCGCGAGGATCGCGTTCGCGATCTCGGGAAGGACCGTGTCGTCGTAGCCGAGGATGCCCGGGAAGAGCGCGTCTCCCGTGGCACGACCGTCGCGCGCGGCCTCGGCGAGGGCGCGCGTGAAGTTCGCGCGGAGCTCCTCCTTCACGCTGCGCGGACGCCAGCCCGAGGCGCGGAGTTCGGCGAGGGTCGCGATCGCGGGTGCGGTGGATCCGGCGCCGACGGCGGATGGAATGGAGGCCGGAATGGAGGCTGGAACCGAGGAAGAGGCGTGGGAGCGCTCGGGCATGGCGCCATCTTCGCGCGCGGCGCCGCTTCGGAGGCGGCGGAACCCTCCGCTTTGCACGAACGCGCGCGACTCAGCGTCCGGCGGCGGGACCCGCGCGCGTCCCCTCGAGGAGGTCGCCGAGGAACCGTCCCTCCCGCGAGAGGTCGTAGATCACCGTCGCCTCGGCGGCGTGGTCGGCCCAGGGGTACTTCGCGCGCGCGGCGCGGACCGCCTTCTCCCGCGCGGTCTCGTCGGGCTTGTGGATCGCGTGCTTGGCGCGCGCGGCGGCGGCACCCTCGGCGTCACCCTTCGCCTCGAGCGCGCGATTCAGGAGCCAGAGGGCCACATCCTGCTCGGGATCGATCGCGAGCGACCGCTCGAGCGCGGCGACCGCCTCGTCGAGGTACGCCTCGCGCGTCGGGATTCCCGCCGCCGCGTCCGCGCCGCCCGGCGCCTCGATGGCGGCCTCGATGGCGGCCTCGAGCGCCGACTCGGCGAGCTCGTTCCAGACGCGCACATCGCGCGAGAAGTCGAAGTCCCGAGCGGCGGCGCCCTCGAAGGCCGTCGTCGACAGCCTCCGCAGGTTGACGAGCGCCGACTCGGGACGCCCGTTCTGCCGGTCGATCAGCGCCGAGTAGAAGGCGATCGTCCACGGCGCCGGCGGATCGGCGGCGGCCGACGCGGCGAGCGACTCGGCGGCCTCGTCGAGGCGACCTTCCTTGAACTGGAGCCGCGCGAGCGCGAGCGAGCCGACCGCGGGCGCGCCCTCCCGGACCTCCTCGAACGCCTGCTCGGCCTGCCGGAGGGCACCGCGCCCCATGCCGCGGTCCCCTTCGCGGAAGAGACCCGTGCCGTAGTCGTAGAAGCGCTCCCAGCGCACGATGCCGCGATCGGCGCCCGCGGTCGCACCGTGCACGGTGCCGTCGGCGGCGCGCACGGGCAGCGCCACCGAGTCGCGGGCGAGGATCATCACGGGAAGATCGTTCACGCGCGACGGGTCGTCGGTCGTGTACCGCTGGTAGAACGCGTCGAACTTGCGGTAGCGGACCTCGGTCTCGATCTCGACCGGCGCCGACGCGTCGGCGGGCACCTCGAGCCTGAGGTGCGTCACATCGCCGACGCCTGGCGGAATCTGGTTGTTGTAGAGCGGGACGAAGATGTCCTGCGCGTTCCGGCGCGCGATCCGGTTCCCCTCGCGATCGAGCATGAAGACATTGAACATGCGCGACCACAGGTCGAGCGCGCCGTCGGCGTCGAGGCCGCCGGTGGTGCCGATCTCGCGCCCACCCGAGGTGGCGCGCGCGAAGAGCCAGGTCTCGTTCGAGTCGCTCGTCCCCTGCGTGAACGGATGGCCGATGTCGAGCGTGCGGACGACCACCTCGAGGAGGTAGGTCGCCCCCGCGTCGAGGACGGGGAGCTCGGGTCGGATGACGCGGAGCGCGCCGTCGACGGTGCCGCCGTCGCGGACGGCGAAGAGGTCGACCCGCAGCGTCTTCGCGTTCGCCTCGGAGGCGGCGGCGACGATCGCGGCGTGTGCGTCGGCGGCGGTCTCGTCGCGCATGGCGTCGGACATGCGCGAGGCGCCCCTGCCCGCGAGAATCGCCAGCGGCGACTGGTCGACGAGCGTCGACACCGCGGTGTTCGCCGCGGGGAAGGCGTGCGAGAGGATCGTGCGCTCGCCCGAGCCGTCGCGCACGCGCGAGCCGAAGTCCTCGCTCGGCATCGGCTTCATGTGGCAGGCCGCGCAGTCGGTCGCGGCCTTCGCGGGGTAGTTCCAGCTCAGGACGCCGTGACCGCTCCGGCCCGACGCGACGAAGGGGTCGTAGTGGTTCTGCCCCCGCAGCCACTTGTAGTCGTTCAGCTCCTCGGGAAGGAAGACCTTGTGGCAGGTCGAGCAGAACTCGGCGTTCCGATGCACCTCGGGCTTGAGGAAGGTGCGCTTGTGGAACGACGGCTTCGCCTTCACGAGCTGGTCGGAGATCCAGGCGAGGAACGGCGATCCGCTCTTCGCGAGGGGATAGTGCTCGGGCGCGCGCAGCGTGTAGTCGGCGTTGCCGCGCACGCTGTCGACCGACTGGATCGCGTGGCAGACCGTGCAGGTGATGCTCGCGCGGCCGGCGCGGTCGGCGGCGACGTCGTAGTGGGGATCGTCCCAGCGCGGGTCGTCGTACATCCCGGAGAAGAGCGGGACGGGATCGTGGCAGCCGGCGCAGAAGCGCGCGTCGCGCACGCTGCCCTCGCGCTCGAGCGAACGACGGCGCGTCTCGCGCACGCTCACGAGGTAGTACGGATTGTTGAAGCTGCTCGTCGCGTGGACCGAGTGCGCCCACGAGTGGACGGTGTCGGCGTGGCAGCGGATGCAGTACTCGTTGTCGTCGAGCGCATCGACGGGAATGAACTGGCCGTCGGCGGTCTTGCCCAGGGTGGGCTCGAAGATCTGCGCGGCCTGCTCGGCGGCGCGGGCGGCGTCGTCCCGCGGACCGAGCGCGGCGTGGATCGCCCAGGCGAGCCCGAGCGCCGCGAGCGCGACGCCGCCGCGACGGACGCCGGTCGACCAGCGGATCGGCCGGCCCGAGAGGCGATGGAGGACGAAGAGCCAGATCGCGACGAGCGGCGCCGCGACGTGCGCCCAGTAGACGAGGCCGCGGAGATCGGGGTCGAGGACGCCGAGCGTGGCGCCTCCGATCTCGACGCGCATGAGGGCGACGCCGGTCGCGAGGAGGACGATCGCCGCCGCGAAGGTCGCGATGCCCGCGGCGATCGCGCGCGGGTTCGGGCGGCCGCGCACGTTCCGCCAGTGGAGCGCGCCGAACGCGATCGTCGGCACGACGAGCGCGAGACCGAGGAGGAGATGCGCGAGCAGGTTCCAGAGATAGAACCGCCCCTCGAGCGACGCGCCGTCGCGCCACGCGACGAAGGTCGTTCCCGCGAGGTACACGCTGTTCACAGCGGTGAGCGCGAAGAGGACGAAGACGAGTTGGAGGACGGGCCGGAGGCGGCGACCGACCGGGGCGCGGAGTCGCGGGCGGGCCGGTCCGCCCCCGCGCGTCGTCTCGGTGCCCGGCTCGCGGCCGAAGGTCTCGCTCGTGTCGTGCTCGTCCTCGCGATGGTTCATTCCGCTCTCATGCCTCGATCACTGTGCATGCCCGTCGGGTGCATTCCCTCGGGTGCATTCGCCGTCGCGGGCGCCGGAGGCTCCACGACGTTCGGGTCCGGGAGGGCGTCCTCGGTCGGCGACTTCGCCGGGGACTCATCGGCTCGAGCCAGCCGAAGGTATCGCGTCCTCTTCGTAGAACCAGCGTAATCCGCGAATCCGACGACGACGCTGTCTCGGAGGGCGAGCACAGCGCCCACGGCCGCGTCCGCGGAATCGCCCGCCTGCGCGAAGTGCGGATGCAACGCGCCGTCCGCGCACGCCTCGTCGAGCCCGCGCAGGACGGACGGCCTTTCGGAGAGCGCGCGGGCGCGGGCGTCCGAACCTCCGGGCGGCGTCGGAAGCGTCATCGTCGCGTGCCCCTCGCCGAACGTCGCCCGCCCCCAGCGTTCGACGATGCGGTCGACATCGGCATTGCCGGTCCAGCCCAGGAGCCAGCCGATCTCCCGCTCGCGAAGCGCGCCTGCGAGCGCGGCGGTGTCGGTCGCGTCGATCACCTCCGCGTCGAGTCCGCACGCGCGCGCCGAGAGGACGCGCGCCGCGTTCGAGTCGAGCAGGATGACCTCGATGCCCTCCTGCCGGAGCGCGCGGCCGACCGCCCGGCCGAGGCCGTGCGCACCGACGATCGCGACGCCCGATGGCGCGCCGCCGAGGACGCCGAGCAGCCAGCCGAGCGGCCACGCGGCGATGGTCGCCCACGCGACGCTCCCCGCGATCAGGAGGACGATGAGCGCGTTCACGAGCCGCAGCTGCTCGGCGAGCGCGGGGCCGTTCGGAAGCGGCGCGAACACCGACTCGAGCTCGGTCACGGTGAGCGCGGCGACCGATGCCGCCACCACGCCTCGCGGGGCGAAGAGCGCCGCGAACGCACGCTCGCGCCAGAGGAGCCGCGAGCGCGCCGTCGCGAGAAGGACCGCGAGCGGCCGGACGGCGAAGAGGACGATCGCGGCGGCGAGATACTCGCGTTCGCCGAGCGACTCGAGCGCGCCCACATCGAAGCTCGACGCGAGCAGCACGAAGAGCATGCCGACGAGGATCGTCGCGATCTGCTCCTTGAAGCGGCGGAGGTCGGAGGTCTTCACCACCTGCAGGTTCGAAAGGATGACTCCCGCGACGGTCGCGGCGACGAGCCCGCCCTCGTGCGTGATCCGCTCGCCCACGCCGATCGCGAGCATGCAGATGCCGACCGCGGCCACGTTCGGGCCGAGGCGCGCGCCGAGCACGCGGAAGACGACGAGCCCGAGCGCGCCCGCCACCGCACCGACGCCCACGCCGCTCAGGAAGGGCACGCCGAAGCCGAGGAGGATCGTCGGCCACGATCCCTCGAACGCCCCGCGGTAGTAGGCGAGCGCCACCTCGAGCGCGGCGACCGAGCAGAGGACGCCGATCGGGTCGATGAGGATCGCCTCGGCGCCGAGGACCGATCGCAGCCGCGGCGAGAGCCGCACCGCGCGCAGGATCGGCTGGACGACCGTCGGTCCCGTCACGACGAGGAGCGCGCCGAAGAGGAGCGCGATCGGCCATTCGAGGCCGAGGAAGCGCATGCCGACGGCCATCGATCCGCCGAGGGTCACCGCCGCGCCGAGGGTGAGGAGGCCCACGACGGCGCGAGGCGCACGACCGAGTTCCTTCCGGTCGAGATGCAGCCCGCCCTCGAAGACGAGGAGGCCGATCGAGAGCGCGACGATCGCGCGGAAGAGCCCCGCGACGCTCGCGAGGTCGACGATGCCGAGTCCCGAGGGCCCCGCGAGAACGCCCGCCACGAGCAGCGGCAGCACCGCGGGAATCCGCAACCGCGCGCTCACCGAGGCGACGAGCGCCCCGATGCCGAAGGCAAAGGCGAGCGATTGCGTGGCGTCGACCATGGCACGGACTGTATGCGATCGCGATGGCCGCGGCCCGAGGCCACGCCCGCCCCACGCCCGCTATCGCCCGCCCATCGGGCGCGTGCAGGTCGCGCGCATCGTGGCGTCCTCCATCGCGGGGCGGCCGTCGATCGCGGGAAGCGGCTCGATGGTCTCGCCGTCGCGCGTGAAGAGGTCCATGTCCTTGCACCAGCCCTTCACCGAGAGCGCGTAGACGCGCCGCGCGCCCGCCACCGCAGGCGGCGGATCGAACGCGAGGGCGACCTCCTCGCCGGGACCGAAGACGACGAACGCGTCGCCCGACCGTTCGACGAGCCCGCGCACATCGCCGAAGGCGGTGTAGCGCCCGCGCTGGAAGCGGCAGTCCCAGAGCGGCGTGCGAGCGTCGCGGTCGTACATCGGCTGCCGCTCGGGGCCCGTTGTGCGGCGCGCGAAGCCCACCGACGCGAGCGACGTCTCGGCGAGCGTGCACGCGACCGGGGCGACGGGCAGCGCCTCGCGGTCGACGAGGACGACGCGGTCGAAGTGGATCTCCATGTTGGTGCGGAAGCGGAGCGCCGTCGCGCCGTCGGGGAGCGCGTCCTTCGGCACGGGAAGCGCCATCCGGCGCGGCATGCCCGCGGGGTAGCCCCACTCCTCGACGAGGGTCGTCCACGCGCCGTCCGCGCCGCGCGCCTCGAGGCTCGGCGCGCGGTAGCGGGCGCCCTCCTGCCAGGCCGCGAACATCGTCTGGCAGTACGGATACTCGACCCAGCCGTCGATCACGAGCCACGGATCGCCGAGCGAACCGATGTCGACGCCGAACTCGAGCTCGCGAACCTGCTCGCCCGCGAGGCGTCCGATGAAGCGCGGATCGACGGCGCCGACCGCGGCGGGCGCGAGGTCGGCCTTCGCGAGCGCATCGTCGCCGAGGACGGGCCACTCCCGTCGCCACGCGACGAGTTCGCCCGTCGGTGCCGCGCCGCCGATCGCGAGGCGCTCGTCGGGCGCGACCTGCCAGCGCTCGGTGCCCGAACCTTCGGGCAGGTCGATCGCGAGGAGCGACACCTCGTCGAGCATGCACGACTCCTCCATCGGTTCGGCGAGCGCGAGGTGGAGGCGACCGTCATCCCGCGCGACGAGGGCGCCGTCGGGAAGGACGAACGATTCCCACGGCCGTGGCTCGCTGTAGACGCCGGGCTCGAGGAGGTAGCCGATGCCGCCGACCCCGAGGAGGTCGCTCACGAACGCCATGCGCTCGCCGTTCCATGCGAAGAGGACGGGGCACGAGGAGATCTGCCGCTGCGTCTCGACGATGCGGCGCGTCTCGCCGGCCGCGATCGCGAGCTCGGTCTGGAAGACGCCGTCCGACCACTCGATCTCGACGAAGTCGGCGCGGTCGAAGGGGCCGGTTCCGAGCGGTACGGGCGCGAGCGACTGGCCGCGGCCGCCGTGGGTACGGAAGGTCTCGCCGCCGAACCACTCGCGGCCGACGCGCGCGGCGTAGCTCGTGCCGATGCCGCTCGTGTTCGATCGCATCTGCTGCGACGGGTCGTCGCGGCCGCTGAAGTCGAGCGCGGTGTAGTTCGCGCGCCCGGAGCCCGGCATGCGCAGGAGCGGCGGCTTCCCCACCCGCATGGTGACGAGCGCCGCGCCGCGCAGTGGATCGAGGACGACCGCCTGCGTCCGTACCGCGCCCTCGTCGGTCGCGAAGCCCTCGAGTTCGCGACCCGCCGCATCGTGGATCGCGATGCGCTCCTTGCCGAGGACGACGATGTTCGCGTGCCCGTCGCCCGTGAGGTCGGTCGCGGCGAGCTCGACGCCCGCGTTCGTCGCGAGCCGCTCGATGCGCGTCGGCAGCCGGAGGTAGGTGCCCGTCGCGAACACCGCGCGGCGCAGCGGGATGTCGGCGAGTTCGACGATGGCGACGCCCGAGGCCTGGTCGGTGAGCTGCGCCTCCGACACGCCGGGCACGGTGCCTTCGCTCCACTTCCAGAGCCGTTCGTTCAGGAAGAGCTGGTGCGGCGCCACGTCGTGGAGGACGAGGATGTCGGCGTCGCGGTCGAAGTCGAGGTCGCTCACGACGACCGAGCGCGGCGAGCGATCGGGCGTGGCGAGCCCCGCCTCGGCGGCGATGTCGCGGAAGCCGCCCGCCGCCGCGCCGACATTCGCGAGGAGCGCGAGCGGCGCGTCCTTCGACGCGAGCAGGACATCGAGGTCGCCGTCATGGTCGAGGTCGGCGAGCGCGCCGTCGATGCAGATCTCGCCGGGGCCGCGCGCGCTCCACTCGTCGGTCGCGTCGCGGAAGCCGCCGTCCTCCGTCGCGAGGAGAAGCGCGTTCCCGCCGCGGCGGCAGACGTAGGCGTCGGTGCGGCCGTCGCCGTCGATGTCGCCCCACAGGACCGACTCGACGCGCGCGCCCGCGAGCCGGGCGAAGGGATGGTCGGGCCGCGCGTCGAAGGTGCAGTCGTCGGTCTGGAGGAGGACGAGGGTCTGCGGCGCCACGGTCCCGCTCTCGGTCGGCATCATGAGCGCGCGACCGATCACGAGATCGAGCCGCCCGTCGCCGTCGAGATCGACCGTCGTCGCGTGCTGGTCGAGATCGCCCGACCAGCGCGGCTCGAAGCCCTCGGGCCAGTTGACGATCGGCTCCTTCGCGTTCTCGAGGATCGGGCCCTCGGGCGCGGTGTAGGCCGCGGGCACGCGATCGGACGGCAGCGGCGCGCGCCCGAGCGGCCCCATGCGCGTGTAGATGAACTCGGCGTTGCGGGCGCGCGGGTTCGCGGCGAGCGCCTCGAAGGCCGCGAGCGCGCGCTCGGAGCGGTCGTCGTCGCCCTCCTGCCTGGCGCAGCGCTGCACGCCGAGGAACGCGCTCTTGAGAAGCGGGTCGATCTCGGTCGCGCGCTGGTACCAGAGGAGCGCCTTGCCCGCCTCGCCGACCTGCTCGAGGGACTGCCCGGCGAAGTAGGCCGCGTAGGGATCGTCGCCATGCGACTCGGCGACCGAGACGAAGAGCGGCGCCGCCTCGTCGGGCCGACCGAGGTAGAGGAGACAAAGGCCGAGGCAGTAGCGCGCCCGCTCGACGAGCGGCCTGGGCGGATCGGTCGCGAGGAAGCGTTCGAGCCGCTCGATCGCCGCGTCCTGCGCGCCGTCCTCCGACTGGTTCAGGACCGCGATCGCGGCCGCGAGGGTCGCCTCGGGCGGGGCGCCCGGTGTCGACGCGATCTCGTCGAGACGCGCCGCCGCCCGGTCGAACTCGAACTGACCGAGGAGCGCCACGGCCTCGTTCAGGAGGCGGTCCGCCTCGAGCGCGGCCTCGAGCGCGGCCTCGTCGCGCGGCGCGAGGGCGCGGTCCTCTCCGGACGGACTCGACGAGCCGCCGTCGTCGCAGCCGCCTGCGGACAGGAGGAACGCGCAGGCCGCGACCATGGAGGCGCGGCGGACGGAGCGCGCGAAGCCGCGCGACGGTCGGGTTGTTCGACGCATGGGGCGCAGGATACGCCGCGGTCAGTCGAGCGTCTTCTTCGCGGCGGCGATGCGCGCGTCATTCGACTCGATCGTGATCGCGCCCGATCCCGCGCGCGCAAACCGTGCCGCGCTCGCGTAGGGATGCACCTCGGCGCGATAGTGCGCGCGCATGTCGTGCCCGCGGCGGCGCTCGCGCGCCTCGCGGAGGGCGGCGAGGTCGATGGGCGCGACGACGACCTTCTCGCCGGGTCCCGGATCCGCCTGCGCGAGGATCCGTCCATCGAAGTCGACCGCCATCGAGCCGCCCGGCCACGAGAACGGCGGATAGCCCTCGAAGCTCGCGCCCTGGTTGCACGCGACGACGAACGCGGTGTTCTCGATCGCGCGCGCGCGGTTGATCGTGGTCCACCAGTCCATCGGCGCGGTGGCGCCCCAGGGGTCCATGTACGCGCTCACGCGGATGAGCACTTCGGCGCCGTTGAAGGCGAGCTGGCGGATCGACTCGGGGAAGAGCCAGTCGTAGCAGATCGCGCAGCCGATCCTCCCGATCTCGGTGTCGGCGACGGGGAACGGATCCTCGGCGTATCCCGCGATGTCGTGCGGGCTCGCGTGGACCTCCCACGGAATCCACGGATTCACCTTGCGGTACTTCGCGAGGATGCCGTCGGGACCGATCAGGCAGGTCGTGTTGAAGACGGCGCCCGGGTAGCGCGCGTCGCGCTCGATGAAGGTGCCCGTCTGCACGAAGCAGCCCGTCTTCCGCGCGAAGCGCTGATACGCCTCGGTGTGGTCATTCGGGATCTCGACCGCGAGATGCTCGAGAAGCTCCTCGACCGTGAAGTAGCACGGCGCCGCATGGGCGAACTCGGGAAACGCGACGAGTCGGATGTCGTGGAACGGCGCGTAGCCGGCGACGGTCTGCTCGGCCATCGCGATCATGCGGGCGACGCGCGCGGGGATCTCGTCGCGCGTCCTCGGATTCGCGAACGCGGTCTGGATCGCGGCCGCGTGGTAGCGCTCGACGCCGGAGCGGCGCGCGCGCGGCGCCGTCACGGGAGCGGAAGCGGACGCC
>JBJOHC010000125.1:0-4354 GCA_046047955.1 Planctomycetota bacterium | reverse complement strand
CTCGAGACGCACGCCGCGCCGCGCGCCCGCCCGCGCCGCGCCACCGCGCGATCGCTCGTCACGAGCGTGACGCGTCGAGGCGCCGAATGCGCCGCGAGCCAGTCCGCGATGTGATCGTCGGCCGAGCGCCCCGCGCCCGCGGGTTCGATCACGACGCGCCCCATCCGCCGCGCGCGCTGGCTCGACCCGTCGCACACGAGCCACACCGCGTCGGCCGCGAACCGGCTCGCTCCGATCAGCCGCGCGAGTCCATCGACATCGAGCCCCGCGAGGTGCGCCGGCAGCACACCCTCGACATGCAGGACGTTGTAGGTGTCGATAATCAGCGGCACGGCGTGGAGCATAGCCTTCACCCTCACGCGCGCGCCTCCTCGCGACGAACCGCGGGCGACACGGGCGACCCGATCACCTCCGCCGCCATCACCGCCACGGGGGATCGCACGCCCGATCGCGCGTCACACCGCTTGACCGCTCCCGCCCGTTCGTGTCCAATAGGCGACTCGGAATCGATTTCTCGCCCGCCGAGCGCGGGCAAACTCCTGCAAGGAACTGAATTCAGATGGCGATCCGCATCAAGGCGCGTAGTGGCGAGTCGGTCGAGCAGATGCTCCGGCGCTTCAAGAAGCTCTGCGAGAAGGAAGGCCTGACCAAGGAGGTCAAGCGCCGCGCCCACTACGAGAAGCCCTCGGAACTGAAGCGCCGCGAGAAGCGCCGCTTCGAGACGCGCCCCGCGCGTCCGGGCAGCGACCGCCGTGGCGGCGCCGCCGCCAGCGCGCGCCCCAAGAGCCGCTCGCGCTCGGGCGGCATGTGACCTCATGCGCACCCGATCCACGGCCGACCCCGAGTCGACGCGCGAGTTCGCCATCGAGATGGCGCGCACGCTGCAGGACTCGAAGTGCACGGACGTGCTTCTCCTCGATGTCCGCGGTCGCAGCCAGGTCTGCGACTACGTGATCATCGCGAGCGGCACGAGCCAGCGTCAGATGCGCGCCGCCGCGCAGGATCTCGAGGATCTCGGGAAGTCGCGCGGCCAGCACCCGTTCCGCACGAACGCCGACGAGGGATCCACCTGGATCGTCGTCGACTTCGTCGAGATCGTCGCGCACCTCTTCGAGCCCGATCAGCGGCTCTACTACGACCTCGAGCTCCTTCACGCCGAAGGGAAGCGCGTCGACTGGCGCCGCGCCGACGGCGAGGCGCCGCCGACGGCGCGTCGGCGCGTCGATGGTCCGATCGGCGAGGCGGAGCGCTGAGATGTTCCGCGAAGCGCTGTTCGCGAAGATCCACCGCGGGACGGTGACGCTCTGCAACCCCGACTACATGGGGTCGATCACCATCGACCCCGACCTCCTCGACGCCGTCGGCATGCGGGTGAACGAGAAGGTGCTCGTCGCCGACATCGACAGCATGAACCGCTTCGAGACCTATGTCTTCCGCGGTGAGCGGGGGACGGGCGTCATCGGTGTGAACGGCGCGGCCGCGCGCCTCACGGGCGTCGGTCACCGCGTGATCATCATGAGCTTCTGCCATCTCACGACCGAGGAGATGCAGTCGCACCGGCCGAAGGTCGTCGTCTGCACGCCGGAGAATGCGATCGGCGAGTTCCTCGCCTACGAGCCCGAGTAGGGCCTTCGCGGGATTCCGTCGCGAGCGAGGCGTCCCCCCCGACGACCGCCGCGCATCCCGCCCACCACCGTCCACGGAGAAAGCCATGAACGCGAAAGCCCGTTCCACGATGCGCCGTTCCCGCCCTCGCGCGCTCGCCTGGTTCGGCGTCCTTCTCGTCGCCGCGCTCGCGCTGGCGATCCGGCCCGCGCTCGCGCAGGAGCCCGCCGATCCGCAGGCCGCACCGACGGCCGCGGGCGGCGACGAGCGCGCCCCGATCGACCCCGCCTGGCTCGGCGACTGGATCGGCTCGGTCGGCGCGCCGCCCTCGGCGCCTGGCACGCCCGCGCCGCCCGCGCTGCCCGTCCATCTGCGCATCTCGCTCGCGGAGGGGGCACCCCGCGTCGTCGTCACCTCGCTCCGGACCGGCGCCCTCGCGAAGCCCGCGATCGATGCCGTCGCCGACGGCGCGCTTCTCGGCTTCACGCTTGAGATCGGCGGCACGCGCGGCCGCTTCGAGGCGAAGCTCCTCGACGACCGCCGCCACGCCGAGGGCCTCTTCGCCTTCATCGAGCAGGACGGCCGCTTCACCGAGCCGCGTCAGCCGTGGAGCGTGCGCAAGGTCGATGCCGTCGGGGCGGTCGCGGGCGCGAAGGTCTACGCCGCCACGCTCGATGCCGCGGGGCAGAAGCTCCCGATGCGGATCGCCCTCGCCGACGGACCGCTCGGCTGGTGCGGCGCGATCGAGATCGCCTCGCAGGGGTTGCGCGACTTTCCGCTCGATGTCGCGAAGACCGCCGACGGCTTCCTCCTCACCCTCGATGTGGGCGTGCCCGCGACGATGGAGCTCGCCGAACAGTCGGAAGGCGCCGAACTCGTCGGGCTCTTCGCGCAGGGCGCCTTCCGCGGGCCGATCCGCTTCGCGCTCGAGCCGGGCGCGGCGTGGTCGGGCTCGCGTCGGCCGCAGGATCCCGTTGCGCCGTTCCCCTACGCCGAGCGCGAGATCGTCGTCGCGCACCCTGCGGGCCACGCGCTCGCAGGCACGCTCGTCCTCCCCGCGGATCGCGCGCTCGCGCGCGACGGCCGCCTTCCGCTCGCCGTCCTCGTGACGGGTTCGGGCCCGCAGAACCGCGACGAGGAGATCCTCGGTCACCGCCCGTTCGCCGTCATCGCCGACGCGCTCGCGCGCGCGGGCATCGCGAGCTTCCGCTACGACGACCGTGGCGTCGGCCGGTCGACGGGCGACTTCGGAAAGGCGACGGGGCTCGACCTCGCGAGCGACGCCGACATCGTCGTCGAGGCGCTCCGCCGCGATCCCGCGATCGACCCCGCGCGCGTCGGCATCGTCGGTCATAGCGAGGGCGCGATGATCGCGCCCATCGTCGCCATGTGGCAGCTCGATGCGTCGGCCGCGGCGGCCGATCCCGCCTCGCCGCCGCTCGCCTTCACGGTCCTCCTCGCGCCGCCCGCCGAGGATGGCGGCGCGACCCTCACGCGGCAGTCGGGGCTCCTCTACAAGGCCGCGGGCGTCCCCGACGAGAAGGCGGTGCCCGCGCTCGAGGCGCACGCCGCCGCGATGCAGGCGATCCGTGAAGTCCGTCCCGACGACGAGGTCCGCCTCGCGATCGCCGAACTCGTCAGGCGCCAGCTCGCGATCGCCTACGACCCCGTGCCGCCCGACGAGGAGATCGCGCCCACCATCGAGGCCGCCGTCGCGCAGGTGACGAGCCCGTGGATGGTCGAGTTCATCCGCTTCGATCCGCGGCCCATTCTCGCCCGCCTGAGGACGCCCACGCTCGCCCTCTGCGGCACGAAGGACCTGCAGGTCGACGCGGCCACGAACCTCGGGAATCTCGACGCGATCGCGAAGGAGACGGGTGCGCCCGTGACGACGCGCCGGCTCGAGGGCCTCAATCACCTCTTCCAGCCCGCGACGACCGGCCTCGTCGACGAGTACGGCGCGATCGACACGACATTCGACCCTGGCGCGCTCGCGGAGATCGTGGCGTGGATCGTCGAGCGCGCGAAGTCGCCCGCGGCGACGCAGCGGCCCGCGCCGCCCGCGCCCGAAGGCGTCGCGATTCCCGCGCGGCTCTGGCGGCTTCCCGCCGCATCTCCCGCGTCGTCCACGCCATCCGCGCCGTGACGGCCATGCGCCCGGCACGCGCCCGTCCCGACACGCGCGGTCGATCCACCGCCCGACCTCCCCGCGATCGCGCGATCCCGCGACGAACCAGTACCCTCCCGACCCCATGAGCTTCGGACTCGGACACGGACGCGACCTCGACCCGAGCGGCACCGGCCTCACCATGGCCGATCTGCCGCCGATTCCCGATGCGCCCACGATCGAGGAGGCGCGCGCGGCGCTCGGCTACGACCCGCGCACGCTCTTCGCCGACCCGTCGCGCCGATTCGAGATCGAGATCGGTTCGGGGAAGGGGACCTTCCTCCTCCAGCAGGCCGAGCTCGAGCCCGCGACGAACTTCCTCGGGATCGAGTGGGCGGGCGAATTCTGGGCGTACGCCGCCGACCGGATCCGCCGCCGCGCGCTCGCGAACGTGCGGCTCCTCCACGGCGACGCCACCGAGTTCATCCGGACGCGCGTCCCCGACGCGATCGCGTCGGTCATCCATCTCTACTTCAGCGATCCCTGGCCGAAGTCGCGGCACCACAAGCGCCGCGTCGTGCAGGATCACACGCTGCGCGAGTTCCACCGCATCCTCGCCCCCGCGGGCGAACTGCGCATCGT
>JBJOHC010000124.1:0-4632 GCA_046047955.1 Planctomycetota bacterium | reverse complement strand
TCGCCGTCGACGAACAGTTCGCGGTGCTCGGTTCCGAGGGCCTCCGACGCGAGCCGCTGCGCGTCGCCTTCGTCGAATCGCGCGTCGGGCGCATCCTCCCGGCCGAACCGGAGCGCCAGCGTGCGCGGACGGGCGACGCCCTCGGCCCGCATGAGCGCCACGAGGAGCGACGAATCGACGCCGCCCGAGAGATAGGCGCCCACCGGCTGCTCCGCCGGAAGCCGCGTGCGCACCGCCTCGCGGAGCGCGCGCTCGACGCGGTCGGCGGCGCGCGCGCGGTTCGATCGGGTTCCGTCGCGATTCGCGCGCACGTCGGAGTCGTCGCGCCTTCCGCCCGCGGAGAAGCCTCCGACGCGGGCATGCGACGGCAGACCCGCACCGTGCGGCGTTCCACCGGCGCCGATCCTCGGCGCCGCGAAGGCGAACTCCCTTGCGCACAGCGATGCGTCGTAGGTGCGCGCGTGCCCAGGGGCGAGCATCGCGATGCCGTCGAAGGCGCTTCGTCCGGGCGGCGGCGACCAGAGGCGGAAGAGCCCGTTCAGCGCCGTCGCGTCCGCGCGCGGGGCGACGCGTCCCGAGGCGAGGATCGCCTTCGCCTCCGAGGCGAAGACGACCGCGCGCGGCGTCTCGGCGACGAAGAGCGGCGCGATTCCGAACGCGTCCCTCGCGAGCGTGACCGATCCGTCGGCGCGGTCGAGGATGGCCGCCGCGAACTGCCCCTCGAAGCGCGCCCACGCGCGGTTTCCCCACGCGCGGAACGACTCGAGCAGGACCTCGGTGTCCGATCGCGTGCGGAAGCGGTGGCCGAGCGAAGCGAGCTCGTCGCGGAGCGTCGCGTGGTTGTAGATCTCCCCGTTGAAGACGATCCAGTGCCGAAGGTCGGCGCTTCCGAAGGGCTGCGCGCCCGACTCGCGGTCGACGAGCGCGAGCCGCGCGTGGGCGAGTCCGACGGAGCCGTCGAGGAGCGCGCCGCAGCCGTCGGGACCGCGGTGCGCGACCGACTCGATCATGCGCACGAGCTCGGTCCTCCGTGGTCGCGCGTCGGCGCTCGACGCGAGCATGCCTGCGATTCCGCACATTCGTCTCTCTCCTTCGCGTCGTGGACGCGGTGACCGGAATCGGCGGGCGGCGCCCGTCACGCGAGCGAAGAGGATGGCGCCAGCGCCGCGAGCGCGCGACGCGAAGCCTTCCCCGAATCGCCGCGCGGAAGCTCCTCGCGGATCTCGAGGAATCGCGGGATGAGCGCGGGTTCGAGACGCGCGCGCAGCTGGGCGCGCAGGCGCGTCTCGTCGATGACCGCATCGCTCCGCACGACCACCGCCGCGCGGATCGCGGTGCCGTCCTCCTCGTGCGCGACGCCCGCGACGAGCGCCTCGACGACGCCGTCGATCGCGCAGAGGGCCGCCTCGATCGCGGCGGGCGCGACCTTCTCGCCGCGGCACTTGAAGAGGTCGTCCTCGCGCGCGACGAAGTGGAGGAGTCCGTCGGCGTCGGTGCGGAAGCGGTCGCCCGTACGGAGGACGCGCGAGCCGGGCAGCTCGCCCGCGACGAATCGGCGCGCCGTCTCTTCCGGCCGGTTCCAGTAGCCGAGCGCGACGTTCGCGCCGCGCACGACGAGCTCGCCCTCGCTTCCGAAGGGAAGTCGCCGTCCGGCCGCATCGACGAGATACGCGTCGCAGTTCGGGATCGCGCGCCCGACCGAGGAGGGGTGCGTCGCGACGAGCGCGGGATCGAGGCTCGCCGCGCGCGTGCACTCGGTCTGGCCGTACATGAGATGGAGATCCGTGCGGGGCAGGAGCTCCGCGAGCCGCCGCGCGTGCGCGGGCGGAAGGGCCGCCGCGGCGTTCGTCACCGCGCGCAGGGCGCCGAGTTCGATGGGGTGCGTCGCCGCGAGTCGGGGGAGGAGATCCACCAGGCGCGCCGCGAGGGTCGGGACCGAGACGAGGACGCTCGCCGCATGGCGTTCGACGCGCCGCAGGAGCTCGAACGGGTAGACGAACGAGCGCTCGAGGATCACGGTCGCGCCGACGCGGAGCGCCGAGAGGAGCTGCGCGAGCCCGTAGCTGAAGACGATGGGGACGGGGATCGCGACGCGGTCGTCGGCGCCGAGTGCGAGGTAGTTCGCGATGGCGCCTGTGGTGTTCTCGAGGTTCGCGTGCGTCAGCATCACGCCCTTCGGTTCGCCCGTCGATCCCGAGGTGTAGAGGATCGCCGCGAGGTCGGCGTCGATCGCGCCGTGGTCGCGCGCGCATCGCGCGGCGGGCGCGTCGGTCGCGCGGGGAGCGCCGCGCGGAGGCTCGGCGAATCCGGCGCCGAGCGCGATCGCGTGCGGATCCCGCGATTCCGAGTGGACGCGGAGGTCGGCCGCCATCTCGAGGATCGGCGGTGGCGCGATCATCGCGCTCGGGCGCGCGTCGCCGAGGATCGCGGCGAGTCGCGGTGCCCGGATCTCCGCGGGGATCGGGACGAGCACCGCGCCCGCGCGCAGGACCGCGAGCAGGGCGACGGTCGTCTCGAGCGAGTTCGCGCCCGCGACCGCGACGCGGTCACCGCGCGCGACGCCCGAACGGGTCAGTTCCTCGGCGCGCGACGCGGTCAGCGACTCGAGTTCGCGCCAGGAGAGCGTGCGGTCGCCGTCGACGAGCGCGGTCGCGCGCGGAGCGATGCGCGCGCCCGCGAGCACGCGTTCATCGAGCATCGGCATCGGACGCTCCGTTCCCGCCCGACGGCGCGGCGCACGCGGCGCTGGGTGCGGCCGAGGCCGGAGTTCCGCGCTTGCGCGTCACGAAGGCTGCGATGCGCGCGATGCTGTCGAGGTTGTCGGGCACGAGCTCGTCGTCGGCGACCGTCACCTCGAACTCCTCCTCGATGAAGAGGACGAGCTCCATGGCGCCCGTCGAGTCGAGGACGCCCGAGGCGAGAAGCGGCTGCTCGCTGCCGATTTCCGCGTCCTTGTCGAAGAGAAATCGTTCGGCGATGAAGTTCCGGATCCGGTGCTCGAGCATGTGCGTCCTCCCTTGCCCCGCGTCCGGCGGGGCGTTGGCGGGCGATGCTAGAGGTCGGACTTCGGAGGGCAAGAGGTGCGCGTGCGCACGCGCGGCGATCGTGCGCGATCGGGGAAGCGTTCCCGAGGACGGATGCCGTGTGCGGAGACGAACGCGGGCGCGCCCGAAGGAGCGCCCGCGTGGAGGATGCATCGATCGGCTGGCGCTCGCGTGGCCGCGTCTTGCGCGCCTCGCGAGCGAACCGGGCTTCGATCAGTAGACGACGACGCCGAAGCGGCCGAGCATGATGCCGAGGTCGAACGCGTCGACGGTGTTGTTCCCGTCGAGGTCGCCGAAGAGCGGATTCGGCACGCCCCACCAGCCGACGAGGATGCTCACATCCTGACCATCGACGATGCCGTTGAGGTTGAGATCGCCGATCGCGAGCTCGCAGCTGTCGAGCACGCCGTCGGAATCCGAATCGGCGGCGCCGTTGGCGATCTCGGTGGCGTCGTTGATGTCGTTGAGGTTGCAGTCGAAGATCGTGAACGCGGTGAAGACGGGGAGCACCGGACGGATCGGTTCCTCCACGACCTTCGCGATCTCGGTCTGCGTCGACTCGGCCGCTTCGACGACCCAGGTGTTCGTCGCCTCGATCTTCTTCTCGACGATGGGCTGCGCGACGAGCGAGGTCTGGGTGTCGACGCTGCCCTTCACGCGGCGCTTCGAGCCGGCGACGTTGAGCGGGGTGGTCCCGCCGAGGGTCATCTCGGCGAGTAGGGCGGTGACGGCGATCGCGCCGCCCGCAAGTGCAAGGCGATTCTTCTTCATGGTCGGTTCCTCTGATCGTCGCGCGCTCGACCAGACCATCCCTCCCCGACGATGGGGAGAGGCAGCCTCACGATGACCCGGCTTCGCGAACGGCGAGAGCCATGGTAGAGGTGCGGTCGAGCCGTCGGCGGCGAGAAGCGTCCCCGGTGGACGCTTGACACGGTTTTTACCGACCATCGGCCGAGACCGATCGGCCGCAGGGCGGAGACGACGGCGGAGCGGCGGCAACGGTGCCCGGCCCGGCGGGGGGTGTCTGCGTTTCGAGCGCCTTGCCCGTCCTGCGAGGGCGCGGTATCCTGCTTGGCTCGCCCGAGAGGGCGCGGCGGGGTGTAGCTCAGCTTGGCTAGAGCGCTTGCTTCGGGAGCAAGAGGCCGCAGGTTCAAATCCTGTCACCCCGACTTTGGTCGCAAACGCAAGGGCCCTGGGGCACCTGAAGGTGCCCCAGGGCCCTTGCGTTTGCTCCCTTTTCGTCGGGGTGACGCGTCCTTCGCCTTCGCTGCGCTTCGGCTCGTCCGCGCGTCCGCGGCGCTTCGCACCGCGTCCGCGGATTGTGGACTCCCGCTTCGCGGGAGTTCAAATCCTTCGGCGAGTCACAGGCGGTTGTCGCGGGCCGGGCACCTGAAGGTGCCCCCGGGCCCTCGCATTTGCGCAGTCTTCGTCGGGGTGACGCGTCCTTCGCCTCCGTTTCGCTGCGGCTCGTCCGCGCGTCCCCGGCGCTTCGCACCCCGTCCGCCGATTGTGGACTCCCGCGTCGCGGGAGTTCACAACCACCGGCGAGTCACATGCGGTTGTGGCGGGCCGGGCACCGGCAGGGGCC
>JBJOHC010000123.1:0-3760 GCA_046047955.1 Planctomycetota bacterium | reverse complement strand
CGCGCGCGTCAGACCGCGCCCTGCTCGGCGCGCAGTTCGCGGCGGAAGACGACGACGCGGTTCCGGTGGCGGCGACCGCAGGCGAGCGCGTACATCGCGGCGCTCACGAGCTGGTCGGGCGTCTCGATGCCGTTCGTCGCGCGCAGCTCGGGCGCCGTCTCGTAGATCGCGACGCCGACGCTCACGGTGACGGGAAAGCCGCCCGATCCCGCGCCGTTCTCGACGAGCCGCTCGGTGACGGCGCGACGCACCGTCTCGGCGAAGCGGCACATCTCCTCGGCATCGGTCTCGCGCGCGAGGATCGCGAGTTCCGCACCGACGAACCGGTAGAGGGTCGACGAGCGCGGCATCGCGGTGCGCACCGCGGCGGCGACGGCCTCCATCGCGGCCTCGACGCCGCGCTGGCCGAACGCCTCCTGGATCGAGCGCGCGCGGTCGACGCCGACGAGCATCGCGCCGACGCCCGCGTGGCGCGGCGCACCGCCTTCGGCGCGGTCGAGGAACTCCTGCTCGAGATCGGTGCCGAAGGCGCGCGCATCGGGCGTGCCCGCGAGGCCGGCGGAAGGCACGGTCTCGCTGCGCGCGATGGTGGCTTCGGGATCGACGAGGTGCTGCGATTCGCGCAGTTCGGCCGCGGCGCGCAGCAGTCCGTCGACATCGGGCGCGGCGCCCGTGTCGAGTCCGAACGCGCGCGAGAGTTCATCCGCCTTGTCGGCGATCCGCTGGAGGAGGTTCGTGAGCGGCGCGGGTCGGATCGCGAACCAGTCCTGCCCGTCGCGGCGGTAGCGGACGAGTTCGGCGGTCGCGTCGCGCATCGAGAGAACCGACGCCGCGGTACCCGCGAGTTCGACGGTGCGCGCGAGCATCGCCGCATCGGGCGCGGCCTCGTGCGAACGGTGGTGCGTGCGGACGGCCTCGGCGATCTCGTCGGGCAGACGCCAGCGGACGAGCATCTCGGCGCCGACATCGGCGTGACTCGTGCCGAACGCGCGATCCTCGTGCGCGCCCAGGCGGCGGTGGTCGCCGCGCGCGAGATCGATCGTCTGCAGGTAGCGGTCGCCGTAGGCGCGCCAGAGGGCGACGGTGCCGACCTCGGCGAGGAGCGCCGCGATGAACGCCTCGTCGGGATCGGTGCGGCGCGTCGCGATCGCGATCTCGCGGGCGGCGGCGGCCGCGTAGATCGAGCGGCGCCAGTAGCTGAGAAAGTCGAAGCTGACCTCGTCGTCGCCGCCGCCGTCGATCGAGCGCGCGAGGCTGAAGCCGAGGACGAGCGCCTTCACCGTCTGCATCCCGAGGAAGGCGAGGGCCTGCTGGATCGATCCGCAGCGGCGCGTGAGTCCGTAGTAGCTCGAGTTGACGGTGCGGAGCACCTTCGTCGCGATGGCGGGGTCGTGCTCGATGACCGACGCGATCTCGCGCAGCGAGACATCGGGCTTCGCGGTGAGTTCGAGCACGCGCATCGCCACCGCCGGAAGGGTCGGCAGGTTCGGCGACGAGAGGACGCGCTCGAGGGGAGTGGACTGCATGCGGCGGGATCTCGGACTCGCGGCGCGGGACACGCCGCCCGTGAGGATCGGCATGGGACGGCCCGCGATTGAGGTCGAGGCGGCCGGAGCGCGGAAATGGCGTCTTCGGGAACGCGCGGGGCGGATGGATCGTCGCGAAGGCCGCGGGCGACCGACGGTTTCCGACCTACCGCCGTCGCCGCGGCTCGACCGCGAGCGAGAGCGTCGTCAGCGCGTCGCCCGTGATCGATCGCGCGAATGCGGCGAGCAGGCGGTTCGCGCGGTCGACCGCGTCAGGTTCGCAGAGTTCGGGCGGCTCGCCCGCCGCGAGGTGCGCGAGGACGAGCGCCGTCTCGGGCCGCATCCGCCAGGCCTTCGGATGGCGCTCGACATCGACGATGCCGCCGGCGGCGGGATCGAACGCGAGGCGCGCGGGCGGAATGCCGTCGGCGTCGCAGCGCGGTTCGTGGCCCGTCTCGGCGAGGAGCGTGAAGAAGAAGCGCAGGAACTCGGGCGCGGGCCGCTCGCCCGCCTCGAGCGCGTCGAGCGCGCGGAGGAGCGCGTCGAAGAGCCCCTCGTGCGGCGACGCGACGGGAAGGAAGCGGTCGACGAGTTCGGCCATCGAGAGCGCGTAGAGGTTCGTCTCGAGTTCGTCGTGCGGGCGGCGGAAGATCTGGAGGAGCGTCCACGCGGTGAGCGTCTGCAGCTCGCGGTCGGGCTTCACGACCGCGACGACCTCGCCGCGCGCGAGGAGGTCGATGCCGCCCGAGAAGCTGCCGCGCTCGCGCCGGGCGCCCTTCGCGAGTCCGCGCACGATGCCGCTCGCCCGACAGAACAGGCTCACGGTCTGCGAGGTCTCCGACCAGTCCCACTGGCGGATGCAGATGGCTTCGTCGACGAGGTTCGGCACCGCCGCGATTGTGGCATGGGCGGGGCGCGGCGTGGGACGGATTCGCGCGCGGGGGCGGTGCGATCGGAGATCGGCGGCTCGTCGATTCGGGAATCGAATCGGGAGTCGGTTTGGAAGCGGCTTCGGAAGCGGCCTCGGAAGCGGCCTCGAAAGCGGCTTCGAAAGCGGCTTCGGAAGCGAAAGCGGGATGCGCTGGGCGAACGGGCGCGGCGCGATCGCGCGCCGGGCTCGCGACGGAGCGGGCGCACCACGCGCCCGCGTCACGCCGCCATCGGGAGCGCCTCGACCGACACGCGGTTCCGGCCCGCGCGCTTCGCGGCGTAGAGCGCGAGATCGGCGAGGCGCACGAGGTCGCCCGGCGCGCCGTCGGCCGCGACCTGCGAGAGGTCGGCGACACCGAAGCTCGCCGTCAGGACGAGATCGGGATGGCGGCGCCAGCGGTGCTCCTCGAACGCGCGGCGGAATCGCTCGGCGACCTCGACCGCCTCGTGGCGCGAGATCGCGGGCACGATCACGCCGAACTCCTCGCCGCCGTAGCGGCAGGGAATGTCGCTCGCGCGGCCGCGCGAGAGGATCGACGCGAAGAGCGCGAGCACCTCGTCGCCGAACGGATGTCCGAAGCGGTCGTTCACGCTCTTGAAGTGGTCGATGTCGCAGAGGACGAGCGAGAGCGGCCGGCCGTGGCGGCGCGCCTCGGCGAACTCGGCGCTCAGGCGCTGGTCGAAGTACGAGCGGTTCCAGAGCGCGGTGAGACCGTCGAGCTGCGCGCGCGTCGCGAGCATGCGGAGCAGCTGCTGGATGCGGATCGCCGAGCGGACGCGCGCCTTCAGCTCGGCCATCTCGAACGGCTTCGCGATGAAGTCGATCGCGCCGAGGTCGAGGCAGCGCACGCGGTCCATCATCTCCTGGCTCGCGCTGATGAAGATGACGGCGAGATCGCGCGTGCGCGGATCCTCCTTGAGCGCCTGCAGCACATCGAAGCCGTCCATGTCCTCGAGGTCGATGTCGAGGAGGATGACCTCGGGCTGGAGCTCGCGCGCCATGCGGAGCCCCTCGGCGCCCGTCGAGGCGCAGTGGATCTCGACCTGCTCGAGCTGGAGCCGGGCGCGCAGGAGGCGGTGCATCAGGTCGGAATCGTCGATCCCGAGGATGCGCGGCGTGCGCGGGCGTTCGTCGTGACCGAGGGCGGCGACATTCATCGCGGCGCGTCCTCTCCTTCGTCACCGCTGTCGGGTTCGCGCGGCGGGTGCGGGGCGCGGCCGTGGCGCTCGAAGCCGAAGGGATCGGCGTCGGAGAACGCCGCTCCGGTGCCGTCGCCATCGCGATCGTCCTCGCCACCATCCTC
>JBJOHC010000122.1:0-2776 GCA_046047955.1 Planctomycetota bacterium | reverse complement strand
GCCTCGACCGAGCGCGAGACTTCGGCGACGACGGCCTGCGCCGCACGCAGGCGCTCGCCGATCCCCGCGAACTCCTCGGAGAGGGCGGCGAGCCCCGACGACGCCTCGGCGAGGACGCCGTTCGACTCCTCGAGCATCGCCTCGGCGCGCTCGATGGCGGCGACGCGGCGCACCGAGTTCTCGCGGATCGCGCCTTCCTGACGCGCGACCTCGGACGCGCGCGACTCGAGGTGGCGGCGCTCGCGGCGCGCGCTCTCGAGGGCGGCCTGCGCCTCGGCCATCGCGACGCGCGCGGCGGCGAGGGCGTCGCCCGCCTCGGTGGCGGCGGCCTTCGACGCGTCGAGCGCGGCGCGCGCGGAGTCGCGGCGGGCGTGGGCCTCGGCGAGGCTTCCCGCGATCGCCTCGAGCTTCTCATGGGTGGCGCGCGCCTCCTCGTCGCTCGCGCGGAGGCGCGAGAGGAGTTCCGTGCGCTCGCCGTCGGCCGAGGCGCGCTGGCGCTCGATCTGGCGCATCAGCTGCTCGAGCCGCTCGGACTGGTGCGAGGCGTCGAGCGCGTTGCGGCGCGCGTCGGAGAGCGCCTGGTTCGCCTGGCGCGAGGCCTCCTGCGCGGCCTTCGACTCGACCTCGAGGCGGAGCGACTCCTCCTCGAGGCGCGTCACCTCGGTGGCGAGCGCCTGCGAGCGCGCGACGAGTTCGGCGAGTTCGGCGCGGCGTGCGAGGAAGCCGCCGCCCGCGGCGTCGGCGCGCGCGGAGGCGTTCGCGATCACGCGGCCGCGCTCGTCGACGACGACGCCGTTCCGGGTCGCGATGCGGCAGCCCGCGAGTTCGCCCGCGGCGAGTCGCATCGCGTCGGCGGGTGTGTCGACGACGAAGGTCGTCGCGAGGAAGCGCTCGCCGAGCGCGGCGAGGCGCGGGTCGAGCCGCACCAGTTCGAGGACGGGCGTCGCGCCCGCGACGGCGGGAAGGGACGGGGCCGCGGGCGTCGCGCGCCCGCGCGTGGCCGCCGCGAACGCGACGCGCACGCGCAGCGAGAGCGCCTGCTCGGCGTGGGCCGCGAGCGCGGCCTCGTCGGCGACGACGACGAGTTCGAGAAGATCACCGAGCGCCGCCTCGACCGCGTCCGCGTCCTCGCGGCGCGTGTCGACGAGGTCGGCGACGACGCCGATCACCGAGGGAAACCGCGACCGGTCGCCGAGGACCGTGCGCACGCCCGAGCCGAGGCCCTCGTGCGCGCGGCCCATCTCGTCGAGGACGCGGCGGCGCGACTCGACCGCCGTCTTCTCGTCGCGGACGCGCGCGAGCTCGCGCGCGAGCGCCGACTGCGATTCGCTGAGCGAGCTCGCGGCGCGCAGGCGCTCGTCGAGCCGCCGCTGGATGCGCGCGATCTCGTCGCCCGCGACGAGCCCGCGCACGAGGTGCGAGAGCCGCGCCGCGCGGTGCGCGTCGAGCTCGCGCGCGAAGGGCGCGATGCGCGCCTCGAGGCGCCGCAGCTCGTCGCCGAGCGAGCGCGAGCGGCTCTCGACCGCCGCGAGCCGCTGCGCGAGCGCGCCACGCTCGCGGTCGAGCCGCATCGCCTGCTCGCCGACGACATCGGCGGCGCGCTGCGCCTCGAACGCCTCCTGCTGCGCCTTCTGCCGCGCCTCGCCCGCGGCGGCGGCCGTGGTCTCGGCGCCGGTCGCCGTCGACTCGGCCCGCGCGAGCGCCTCGTCGGCGCGCGACGCCTCGGCGGCGAGCGCCTGCGACTCCGCGCCGAGCCGCTCGAGCTGTCCGCGCTCCTCGTCGAGCGCCGAGCGCGCCTCGTCGAGCGTGCGCTTCGCGAACTCCGCGCGCTGCCTCGCCTGCGCCTCGGCGCCCGAGAGTTCGAGCCGCCGCTGCTCGAGGCGGTGCTGCTCGGTCTCGACCTCGTGGCGGGCGATCTCGGCGTCCTGCTTCGCGTCCTCGGCGGCGGCGAGCGTGGCGACGAGCTGCGCCTTCTCCGTCTCGAGCGCCGCGAGCTCGCTCGTCAGGCCCTTCAGCCGCTCGTAGAGCTCGTGGTAGAGGTCGAGCGAGAGTTCGCGGCGCAGGAAGCGCCTGCGCGCGTCGAGCTCCTGGAAGCGCTTCGCCTTGTCGGCCTGCCCGCGCACGATGCGGAGTCGCCGCTCGGTGTTCGCGAGCTGCTCGCGCGTGGTGACGAGGTTCCGCTCGGCGGCGTCGAGCTTGCGCGACGCCTCGACCTTGCGCACGCGGAAGCGCGCGACGCCCGCCGCCTCCTCGAGGATCGCGCGGCGCTCGACGGGATTCGCGAGGAGCATCGCGTCGACCTTGCCCTGCTCGATGATCGAGTAGGCATCGTTGCCGATGCCCGTGTCCATGAAGAGTTCCTTGATGTCGCGCAGGCGCACCTTGCGCCCGTTGATCAGGTACTCGCTCCGCCCGTCGGCGAAGAGCCGCCGCGTCACCTCGACCTCGTCGGTGTCGACCGGCAGCCCGCGGTGACGCACGGCATGGCGGTTGACCGTCGCGGCCGGCTCGGCGCCTTCCTCGTCGACCATCTCCGCGGGCGCATCGACCTCCGCCTCGAGGACGGCCGGGGCAGGGGCAAGCCGCGCCTGCTCCTCGGCGGTGAGCGTCGGGTTGTCGAACACCAGCGTCACGCTCTGCTTCGAGAACCCGCTGCTCGCCGAGGCGCTCGACCGCGGCGAGGACGAGACGCCCCTCCTCGACCCCGAGACCGACCCCGAGACCGGCGAGCCGATCGAGCGGATCGTCGACCGCCGCGCCGTCCGCAACCGCCGCC
>JBJOHC010000121.1:0-10340 GCA_046047955.1 Planctomycetota bacterium | reverse complement strand
AAGCCGCCGATGCGCGCCACCTCGCAGCGGAACGGCGTTCCGCGCAGCGCGTCGTAGAGCGCGCCGAGCGGGCGCGCGAGCACGCCCTTCCCGCACGCGGCGAGATACGCCCCGCGCGTCGTCCGTCGCGGAAGCGCCATCGCGATCTCGCGGTAGAGGTCGACCGCCGGCAGCGATGCGCGCGACGCGCGATCCGCGAGCGAGCCGCGCGCGAACGAGACGCGTCCACCGCCGACGCGCACGCCCGCACCCGCGAGGAGCGCACCCGCGGAGGCGGGATCGAAGGAGAAGAGCCCGAGATCGACGAGCGCGCGGCCATCGCGGCCGACCGCGCCGGCGGCCCGCATCTGCGCCGCGTCGGGCTTCTGGAGGAACGCCGTCACCGGACCGCCCTTCCGATCCGCGACGAAGACGCCGTGCCTCGAGGCGCGCGCGAGATCGGCGCGCTGCGCCACGCCGACCACGCCCGCGCCCTCGAAGCGCACCGGATCGCGGGCGATGCCGAGCACCGCGTCGCCCGCACCGACGAGGACCTCGCCGCCGTCGCGCGGTGCGAGCGCCGCGAGATCGTCGACGAGGAGATCGAACACCGTCGCACAGCGGTTGCCGCGCCCCTGCATGGGGAGCGTCGCGAAGAGCTTTCCCTCGGCCGCGTACATGGGAAGCCGCCGGGAATCGCCGCCCGAGTGCAGGAGAAGGACGCGCTCGCCCCCGAGAAGATCCGCGAGAAGATCCGCGGTCGGAACGGACCGCGACCGTCCCGCCGTCGGGCGCCGCCCGCGCGGATCGCGGAGGATCCGCTCGACGAGCGCCGCGAGCGCGAGCACCGTGGCCGCACCCGAACCGATGCGCGCGTCGCACGCGTCCGCGACCGCGAACGCGCCCTTCACGCCGCGCAGCGTGCCCTGCCCCGCGCGTGCGGCGAGCTGCGCGTCGTAGGCGGCGGCCTGTCGCGCGGTCGCGGCGGTGAGGATGATCCAGTCGAAGGTCGCGCGTCGGCCGCGGTCGGAGTCCATTCACGCAAGGTACCGAGGAAAACCCCGCCGTTTCGCGGGCGATCAGATACCCTCCGCGCGGTGCGCACCTACGCGAAGGCCATCGACCTCCACGACGATCCCGCGCGGATCGCCGAATACCTCGCGCATCACCGCACCGTGTGGCCCGAAGTGACCGAGGGACTCCGGCGGATCGGCATCCGCTCGATGCGCATCTATCTCGGCGGAAACAGACTCTTCATGACGATCGAGACCGACGACGACTTCGACCCCGCCCGCTACCAGGAATACGCCTCGGATCCGCGCACGCGCGAATGGGACGCCCTCATGCGCGGATACCAGACCCCCGCTCCCTTCGCCGCGGCGGGCGAATGGTGGACCGATCTGACCGAGGTCTTCGATCTCGCCGCATTCCCGACGACGCGCGGCGCGACCGACGGTTCCGCCGCGATGGGCACGGAAGGAGCGTCGCGATGACGGTCGGCGCCACGCTCGAATTCCACGGAGCCGCCGGCGAGGTCACGGGCTCCTGCACGCTGCTCGTCACGCCGAAGGCGCGGATCCTCGTCGACTTCGGCATGTTCATGGGATCACCCGCCGACGAGGCGCGCAACGCGGTCGCGCCCGCGATCGACTTCGCCTCGCTCGACGCGGTCATCTGCACGCACGCGCACATCGACCACTGCGGCCGCCTCGGCATGCTGCCGTCGCTCGGATTCCGCGGCAGGATCTTCGCGACGACCGCGACGCACGAACTCCTCGGCCGCGTGCTCCGCTCGAGCGCGCGCCTGCAGCGCGGGCGCTTCTACGAGCGCGCGAACGGCACCGCTCCGTGGACGCGCGCGCTCCTTCCCGGCGAGGAGCCCGGCGGACCGCCCGAGTTCCCGCCCGCGCACCGGCTCTTCGACATCCCCGACGTCCGCGACACGATGGAGCGGATCGAGGGCGTTCCCCTCGGCCGCGAGGTGAAGATCGCGCCGCTCGTCTCGCTCGTCTTCCACAACGCGGGGCACATCCCAGGCGCCGCGATCACCGAGCTCTCGGTTGGAAGCGGGACGAACCGCCGCACCGTGATCTTCTCGGGCGACCTCGGACCGGACACGGGCTCGCTTCTCGCGCGCCCCGCCCGCATGCGCCACGCCGACGTGGTCGTCGTCGAGTCGACGAACGGCGAGCGGCGGCGCGACGCGGGCGCGGGACCCGACGCGGTCCTCGAGCAGGTCGTCACCGACGCGCTCGCCCGCAAGGAGAAGGTGCTCGCGCCCTGCTTCGCGCTCGGCCGCGCGCAGCTCCTCGTCCACAGGCTCGCGCGCCTCCACGCGCGCGGGCTCATGAGCGGCCCCGCGGGAGGACTCAACGTCTACGTCGACTCGCCGATGGCCGTCCACGGCATCGAGTCGCTCTACCGCCATCCCGAGTATCTCGCGCCCGAACTCTGCGAATCCGTTCGCGCGGGCGGCGCGCCGCTCTGGTTCCCCGAACTCCACTACGTCCTCTCGAAGCGCGAGTCGATGGCAATCGACCGCATGGTGCACGGCGGCATCGTGCTCGCGGGCAGCGGCTTCATGGACGCGGGACCGATCACGCGCCACCTCGAGGAATCGATCGATCGCGAGGACTGCACGATCCTCCTCTCGGGCTACCAGCCCGAAGGTGGATTCGCCTGGAAGCTGCAGCGCGGCGCGGATCGCGCCCAGTTCAACGGCCGCGTGCGGCAGGTGCGGGCGCGCTGCGTCCGCGTCGAGGGGCTCTCGGGCCACGCCGATCAGGACGATCTCGTGAACTGGTTCGCGGGATTCGCGGAGAAGCCGGGGCGCGTCGTGATCAACCACGGCGTCGACAGCGCGCGCGAGGCGCTCGCCGCGCGGCTACGCACCGAGCTCGGCCTCGATTCGACCCTTCCCGCGCGCGGCGCGCCCGTCGAGATCTGAGGCGCACGATGGACGGTCTCGCGATCACGCCGACCTACGCGCTTCCCCCGCTGCCCGCGCGGCCCTCGCGCGTGCTCCTCTTCATCGCGATGGAGGCCGAGGCGGCGCCCGTGGCGGAGGCGCTCGGACTCGCGCCGTGCGCGCCGGCGGATCGCGGCGCGAGCATCGCTCGCGGAACTTGCATGGGGATGCAAGCGACGATCGCCTCGCCCGGGCGCGATCCCGCGACCGGCGCCGACCGGATCGGTCCCATCCACGCGGCAAGCGCGCTCGTCCGTCTGCTGCGCGAACCGTTCGATCTCGTCGTCAACATCGGCACCGCCGGTGGCTTCGAGTCGCAGGACCTCGCGATCGCCGACCTCGTCCTCGCGCGCGACACGATGTTCCACGACGCGCGCGTCGCGCTTCCCGCGTACGGCGAGGTCGCGCGCGCGCACGCGCGCCTCTCGCCGAACGAGAGGGAACTCGCGGCGATCGCCGCCGCGATGAGCGCGCGCGTCGGCCTCGCCAGCACGGGCTCGAGCCTCGACGCGACCGCGGACGAACTCGCGCACTTCGCGCACGCGCGCGTGCTCGCGAAGGACATGGAGCTCGCGGCACTGGCGGTCGTCTGTCGCGAGGAAGGCGTGCCTCTCGTCGCCCTGAAGGGGATCACCGATCTCGTCGATCACCACGAGCCGACGCACGAGGCGTTCCTGCGGAACCTCGCGCGCGCGACCGCCCGTCTCGCCGAGGCGACGCCTGCGCTGCTCGCGGCGCTGCGCGACCGCGCGCCCCACTGATCTCGCACGAGAGAGCCACTCGCGCGACCGTCAAACGCTGGCACGGACGCGCCGTGAGCGACTCGCGAGGCGCCCCGCATGCGGCCCGGCGGACGGCGCAGCGCGACGGGGGTGGCACAAGCGGGTTTTCAACGCTTCCGCGGAATCGGCCAAGGGAACGAGGGACGGCGCCTGTTTCGAAGGTAAGGCCGCGGCCACTCCGCAGCCTCACCTCGGACACGACCCATGAAGACCGCCGCCCCCATCACGCTGCTCGCCCTCCTGCCCGTCCTCGCAGCCGCCGCGCCCGACGCCCGCGGCGATTCCGCACCCATCGTCCTCCCCGCCAGCGAGGGCCCCTTCCTCTACTCGACTTCGAACTCGATCGGTCCCTTCGTGAGCGGGTCGGGCGATGTCGCGGTGCTCGCGCGCCCGGGCAAGTCCTCGATCTTCGCCGACGCGCCCTGGCGCTGGACGCCCTCGGAGGCGGGCTACCTGCCGATGCCGGTCGTCGACGGAGCGGAGCGCCCCTGGCTCGCGACCTCGATGTCGACGAACGGCAGACTGCTCGGCGGAGCGGCGGACATGGGGCCCGACGCACCCCGGGTGCCCGTCGTCTGGAGCGCGGACGCGGGCTTCCTCCCGGGCTTCGAGGACCTGCGTACGGTTCGGATGACGACGGTGGGATTCCACGTGAGCGGCCTCTCGAGGGGCGACGCCGGCATCCCCGCGGGGCTCTACCGCATCGGCCTCGACGGCGTGCGCGAGCCGCTCTTCCTGAGCTCCGCGTTCGAGGCGCCCTCCTTCTACCCCACCGCCGTGAACGGCGACGCGACCGTCGTGGTCGGCAGCAACGGCACCTGCGGAGCCGTCTGCAACGAGCCGTGGATCGTCGATGCCGCCGGACTTCGGCCGCTGCCCGTCCCGGAGGAACTTCTCGAGGCGACGCCCTACCTGCTCTCCGAAGGCGGGAGCATCGCGATCGGCACCGGATGGCGGCTCGAGGACGGCGTCTGGTACCAGGAGCTCGTGCGGTGGACGGACGAGGTCGCGGAGGTCCTGCCGCTTCCCGAGCCCGCCACCTCCATCGAGCTTCGGACCGCATCGACCGAGGGCGACGTCATCGCCGGCTCCTACGAGAGCGCGTCGGGCGTCGTGCACTTCGTCTGGCGCGAAGGCGTTCCCGTCGAGTCGCATCCGGAGTATCTGGCGCAGGCCGGCTTCGACAAGGTCGCGCCCGAGGCGCGGATCTTCGCGTTCTCGCTCGAGGCCACCCATGCGCTCGTCGCGCAGATCGAGGGCCTCGTGCTCGCGGGCGAACTCCTCGATCCCCGATGCGGCATCGGCGGCAGCTGCTTCGAGGCCCGCTTCGAGCCGGGCTGCGCGAACGCGGAATGCTGCACGACGGTGTGCGAGCTCGACCCCTTCTGCTGCGCAGTGTGGTGGGACGAGACCTGCGTCTCGCTGGCGACCGAACGCTGCAGCTGCGGCGGCGAGGATGCGCCCGCCTGCTTCGCGGCGCACGCGGGCACGGGATGCTCGAACCCCTCCTGCTGCGCGCTCGTCTGCACCGCCGATCCCTTCTGCTGCGAGACCGAGTGGGACGCCATCTGCGTGGCGCGCGCGCTCGAGTCCTGCGCGGGATGCGGCGATCCCGCCGGCGGATCCTGCCTGGCGGCGCAGCCCGTCGGATCGGGCGCAACCGGCTGCGCCGACGGCGACTGCTGCGCCGCGATCTGCGGAATCGATCCCTTCTGCTGTGAGACCGAATGGGACGCGATCTGCGCGGGCGCGGCGCTCACGACCTGCGGCGGCTGCGGCGATCCCGCCAACGGCGGCTGCCTCGCCGCGAACGCGACGCCGTCCTGCGCCGACGCCTTCTGCTGCGTCGCGGTCTGCGAGCTCGACCTCTTCTGCTGCACCGCGCAGTGGGACGAAATCTGCGCGCAGTCGGCCGCTCTGATCTGCGCCTTCACGCCCGGCGACCTCGATGGCGACGGCGTCGTGAACGCCGCCGACCTCAGCGTGCTGCTCGGCAACTGGGGTGCCTCGGGGCCGTCCGATCTCGACGGCGATGGCACGACCAACGCCGCGGACCTCAGCATCCTGCTCGGCAACTGGGGCTGATCGCGCCGATCGCAGGCGAATCGCCGTGCATCCCGCGTGAATGCAGCGGTCGTGCCGCGGCGCGATCCTGCGCGTCGCATCCGCCGCACGCGGAGGGATGGCACCACGAATCATCGCCACCCGCGCGCGAGGCGCGCGGCGCGTTCGACGCGCGTGAAGCCCGCCACCCCACTCAGTTGTCGATCTTGCCGCCGCGCTCGACGCGCGTCACCTCGACGGCGTACGCGGTCACGCCGCCATCGCCGCCGCTCCCGACCATCAGTCGGACGGGCGGTCGCGAGGCCTTGCCACCGTTGACCGCGACACGATCCTGCGAGAGAAGCCAGCGCTCGCGCGCGTCGCCCTCGCGGAGGACGAGATCGATCGCGCCCCAGCTTCCGAAGGCGAGAACCGCGATGCCGTCCTCGTCGGTCACACCGAGCGCCGGCGCCGTCCCGCGCGCGTCCGCACCCGTGGCGGTCGCGACCAGCTCGACACCCTCGATCGGGCGGCCCGTCGCCGCGTCGCGCACCGTGAACATGTAGGCGCCTGCGCCGGTGGGAACCGCCTTGCATCCGGCGAGGAGCACGGAGATCGAGGCGGCGAGAAGAACGGGACCCGGAGTGCGTCGCATGGGGCGGGAGTGTACGGCCACCCCGCCCGCCCGCGGACGGGATTCGCGCCGCAAGTCGCCCCGCGCGAAACTCGATTCAAGCCGCGGGAGGCTCGGATCCAAATACCATGCGCCGCATAGTGTCCCGCGCGGAAACCGCCCGACGGCTCTCCGCATCCAAGGCGCGCGCCGACCCAGGTCGGCCCATCGCACGCCCGGAGACCTCGGCTCAGAGTTCGTGGAAGTCGAGACTCGTGCCGTAGCTCTCGCGCAGCCCGAAGACGGCGAGCATCGCGATCGGCATGACGATCGCCGCCACCACCGCCGCCGCGATCCAGGGCTCGAGCGGACCCGAGAGGAAGAGCCAGAGTCCGCCCGTCCAGGCCGCCGACCAGCGCACGATGTTGGGCGCCGTCGTCGCCGCCGTCGCGCGCAGGTTGGTCCCGAACTGCTCGGCGGCGATCGTCGCGAAGACCGCCCAGTATCCCGTCGCGAAGCCCGCGAAGGTCGCCACCGCGTAGAACGCGCCGAGCGACCTCGCGCCCACCGTGAAGTAGAGCGCGATCGCGACGGCCGTCAGCAGGTGGAAGAAGGCGATCGCACGGCGCCGCGATCCGAGCCACTGGCTGAGGAGCCCGCTCGCGAGGTCGCCGGCCGCGAGTCCGATGTAGCACCACATGATCGCCCGCCCCGGACTCGGCTTCTCCGACTCGAGCCCGAGCGACGGGATGATCGTGTCGCAGTACTTGACGAGCGTGCCGACGACGAACCAGATCGGAACCGCGATCAGCACCGTCGAGAGGTAGCGCTTGAGCCGCTCGGGCGGCCAGAGCAGCCGCCAGAACGCTCCGCGCCCGCGGACGGCGCCGCGTTCGCTCGCGAGGAAGAGCCCGCTCTCGACGACGCCCACGCGCAGTGCGAGGAGCGCGAGCCCGAGCACGCCGCCCACGACGAACGCGCCGCGCCAGCTCACGAGTTCGGTCACGAAGAAGCCGACCACCGCGCCGAGGATTCCGACCGACGCGACGAAGGTGGTCGCGAGTCCGCGGCGCTTCGGGCTCACGAGCTCGGTGACGAGCGTGATGCCCGCGCCGAGTTCGCCCGCGAGACCGAACCCCGCGATGAAGCGCAGCACGCCGTACTGGTGGATCGCCGACCCGAGTCCGACCGCGTGCAGGAATCCGAGCGGTCCCGAGGGATCGACATCGGTCACCGCCGCGTTCAGGAGATTCGCGAGCGAGTAGACGAGGATCGATCCGAAGAGGACGCTCAGGCGTCCGCGGCGGTCGGCGACGATGCCCCACACGAGGCCGCCGACGAGAAGTCCCGTCATCTGCAGGATGTTGTCGAGCCAGATGCCGTTCGCGGCGAGCATCGCATCCGCCTCGGCGGCGGGCAGCCCCGCAAGCCGCGGCGCGAGCACCTCGGCGAGCGAGCTCTTCCGGATCAGCGCGAAAAGCAGGAGATCGAAGATGTCGACGAAGTAGCCGAGCGCGGCGACCACGATGACGAGACCGACCGCGCGCGGCGACGCGTTCGGAGGCGGAGTGCCGGCGGAACCGTCGGACATGCGGGGAAGGTACGGATCGGGTCGCGGCTCGTGCAAGCGCGAAACGACCCGCGACGACGGCGCGACGCCCGCCGCCGCTCCCGTTTCGACTTCTGGATGCGCGGGAAATCACGCGGAATCGCAAGCCTGCTCCCGATCGACCGACCGATACACTGCGAAACGCCGCGCATCGCGCCGTCCGAGGGAAACCTCCATGCCACACGACACCACAACCACGAACCGTTCCAGCCGCCGCGCCGGCTTCACGCTCGTCGAGCTCCTGCTCGTCATCGCGATCATCGCGATCGTGCTCGCGCTGATCCTCGTCGCCATCAACAAGCTGCAGAACCAGGCCCGCGCGACGAACTGCCTCGCGAACCAGCGCCAGCTCGCGCTCGCGAACCAGGCCTACGCCTCGGACAACGCGGGTCGCCTCGCGAGCCCCCGCACCGACCGCTATCCGCCCGAAGGTCCGATGAAGCCCGTCTCCAACTGCTGGGTCGACACGGCGGGCGCGCTCTCGGGCGGCCTCGAGACCGTCAAGAGCCTCGAGCAGGGCGCGCTCTGGGAGTATCTCGACCAGAACCCGCGCGCCTACGTCTCGCCGCAGGATCCGACGGGTCGCGTGCGCAGCTACTCCTTCAACGCCTTCGTCGGCGTCGGCGACAACGACTACGACCACCGCTGCGACGACCTCTGGCTCTTCCCCGATCCCGGAAGCCCCGAGACGCCCGACACGATCCGTGGCCAGCAGTTCAAGACCGTGACGATGGCGCAGATCCCGCAGCCCTCGCGCACGATGGCGACGATCACCGAGGAGGACGCCTACGGCTACAACACGCAGGGATGGTGCATCCGCGTGCGTCCTCCGGCGAGCACCGCGGGCGACTGGATCGACACGCCCGCGATCTGGAACACGGGCCGCGTGAACATCTCGTACATGGACGGGTCGATCGACGCGCCCAACATCGTCTACGAGCAGCTCGAGCAGATCTTCCGCCAGACGAACCACTTCGCGATCGAGACGGGCACGCGCCCCGCGTTCCGCTTCATGAGCTCGATCCTGCTGCCGGGCATCGTGCGGCCCGAGATCCAGTAGTTCCGCGGAGAACCGAACATGCGACGCGGCCCCCGCACATGCGGGGGCCGCGTTCATTCCATTCGTACGGCGAGACGCGCGCGGCGCGCGGCCGTCAGCGCGCGATCTCCTCGAGGCGCGCGTCGTCGAGCGAGACGATCACCTCCCAGGTCGCCGAGTCGTCGGGACCGAAGTTCGCCTCGGAGATGAGCGCGCCGACGCGGTCGCCCGCGGCCGCGACCTTGCCGAACAGCTCGCCGTACTTCTTCTGGTCGGCCTCGGTCATCTGCACGCCGACCGTCGCTCGGAAGTCGGCGAGCGCCTTCGACGCCTTCCGCTGCGCGAGCAGCGCCTGCGCGAGCGGCTTGAACTTGGGGTCCTTCGCCGCGTCGAGCTGCGCGGCCGGCGGCTCGTAGGCGGGAGGCGGCGGCGGGTAGCCGCCCGTGTTGTCGCTGCAGGCGGCGAGAAGGCCGGTCGAGACGATGAGGCTGGCGGCGAGCGCGCGGGGTTCGCGAGGCATGCGCGGAGGATACCGCGGACCGCGACGCTTCCGCTGCGTCACCGCACCCGACCAACACCCGATCCCCCACCCGAGTCGGCGATCCCCGCGATACTCCCCGCATGCTCCGCGAGCGCATCGGTTCCGGCGGCGTTCCCGTTCTCGAGTCGGCCGTACTCGTCGGCGCGGGGTTCGCGCACGCCTTCTCGACGCGCCTCGGCGGCGTCTCGGCGCCTCCATTCGGTTCGCTCAACCTGCAGTCGCAGCAGGCGAACGCGCGCGCGCGGGCCGCGGGCGGCGCGCACGACGAGGATGCAAACCTCGTCGAGAACCTCGCGCGCTTCCTCGAGGCCGCGGGAATGTCGCGCGACGCGACCGTCGCCGACGCGAGCCAGGTGCACGGATGCGCGGTCGTCGACGCCCTCGCGGCGCGCGCGACGCGCTGCGAGGCCGACGCGATCACGAGTACGCCGGGCGGACCCGCCGTCCTCGTGCGGATCGCCGACTGCGTGCCCGTCCTCCTCGCCGATCCGCGCACGGGCTCGGTGGCCGCGGTGCACGCGGGCTGGCGCGGCGTGGTGGCGGGCATCGTCGCGCGCGCGGTCGAGGCCCTTCGCGCCGCCGGCGCGCGGCCGGAAGACCTCGTCGCGGCCGTGGGCCCGTGCATCTCGGCGCGGCACTTCGAGATCGGGCCCGAGGTCGCCGACGCGCTCGCCCTCGCGAATCTCGCGTCGTGCGTGCGCACACCAGGCGTGCATGGACCAAGGCACCACGCGGATCTCGTCGAGGCCGTGCGCGCGCAGCTCGT
>JBJOHC010000120.1:0-16609 GCA_046047955.1 Planctomycetota bacterium | reverse complement strand
GCGACGAGCTGCGGCGCGGGCACATCGGGTCCGCCCTGGACGAGCGTCACCTCGAGCCCCTCCGACTGGAAGAGCGCCTTCTGCTCGGCCGCGTAGAACCCGCCGAACTCGGGCTCGGCGACCCAGTTGAGCTGGATCGAGACCTTGTCGAGCGCGGCGACGGCGGCGCCGCCCTGCGCGGCGTCGGTCGAGGGCGGGAGGGCGGAGGGCGTGCCCGAGGACGAGCCACCGTCGCATGCGGCGAGGAAGGTGGCGACGACGGGTGCGAGGAAGGTGGCGAGGAAGCTGGCGAGGCGGTCGCGGGAAAGGCCGGCGGGACGAAGGCGCTCGGCACGCGCGGTCGAGGATCGGATCGCGGAGATCATGGGGCGGAGTGTACGGGGCGCGTTCGCACCGCATCCGTCGCGACGGGCATCCGCGGTGCAGGGCCGCGCGAAGTGGCGGCTTGCGCGCCGCTAGCGATCACGCCGATGATGGAGCGCCCGCCCGACGCGGACGCGCCAAACGCCTTCCACGCCCGAAACGCCTTCCACGCCCCAAACGCTTCCACGCCATGGAACTTCCACCGACCGACCTCCGCCCACTCCGAATCTCCGCGGTGTCGCGGCGATTCGGCGAGGTCGAGGCCGTCGACGGCGTGGACCTGTCGATCGAGGCGGGATCGTTCGTCGCCTTCGCGGGCCCCTCGGGCTGCGGCAAGACGACGCTCCTGCGGCTGATCGGCGGACTCGAGGCGCCCGACGCGGGCCTGATCGAACTTCGCGGCGCCGCGGGCGGGACGGGGATCTGCTTCCAGGAGCCGCGGCTCCTGCCCTGGCGAAGCGTGCGCGAGAATGTGGCGCTGCCGCTCGAACTCGCGGGCGTCTCGCGCGCCGAGCGCCTCGCGCGCGCCGACGAGGCGATCCGGCTCGTCCGCCTCGACGACGCGCGCACGCGCCATCCCGACCAGCTCTCGGGCGGCATGCGGATGCGCGCCGCGATCGCGCGCGCGCTCGTCGCGCGGCCGCGGCTCCTTCTTCTCGACGAACCGTTCGGCGCGCTCGACGAGGTCACGCGACAGGAGCTCGACGCCGAGCTGCGCGCGCTCTGGGAGCGCGAGCGGCTCACCGTCGTGCTCGTGACGCATTCGCTTCCGGAGGCCGTCTTCCTCGCCGAGCGCGTCGTCGTCTTCTCGCCGCGGCCTGCGCGCGTCGTCGCCGATCTCGCGACGCCCGCGATCGCGCGCGATCGAACGGCGTGGACCGACCCCGAGCTCCAGCGCTGCGTGCGTGCGGCGTCCGATGCACTGCATGGTGCCACGAGCGTTGCCACGAGCGGCGCCACGAACGGCGCCACGAACCGCGCCACGACGCCGTTCCGAGGGCGCTCCGCATGACGCGCCCCCGCCGACCGATCGATCGCGCCATCGACACGCTCGCGCCGCTCGCCGCCGTCGGCGTCGCGCTCGCCGCGTGGGCGCTCGTGAAGCGCGCGTTCGGCATCGAGGATTTCATCCTGCCCTCGCCCGCGGGCGTCTGGCGCGCGTTCGCCGACGATCCGCGCCCATTCCTCGTCGGCTGCCTCGAGACGGCGACGAGCGCGGGGCTCGGCTTCGCGATCGCGACGGCGTCGGGCGTGGTGCTCGCGAGCGTGCTGTCGCTCTCGCGCCTCCTCGAGCGCGCGGTCTATCCGCTCACGCTCCTCTTCCAGATGGTGCCCCTGATCGCGATCGCGCCGCTTCTCGTCGTGTGGATCGGCTACGGACGCCCGTCGATCGTCGCGAGCGCGGCGATCGTCTCGGTCTTCCCCGTGATCGCGAACACGCTCGCGGGCCTCCGCGGACGCGACCCCGCGCTCGCCGAACTCTTCGCGACGCTCGGCGCGGGCCGCCTCGCGACCTGGTGGAAGCTCTCGCTGCCGTCGGCCGTTCCGTCGATCGTGACGGGGCTGCGCATCGCCGCGGGACTCGCGACGATCGGCACGATCTGCGGCGAGTTCCTCGGCGGCGTCGCGGGTGAACGCTCGCCGCTCGGGGTCCTCATCACGACGGCGCTGCGCAACTTCCAGACCGACCGCGTGTTCGTCGCGGTGCTCCTCGCGGCGGCGGTTGGATTCGCGGTGTTCGGCGCGGTGTCGCTTGCGAGCCGCGTCTTCCTTGGACGATGGATGCGCGGCGCGCCGCGCTGAAGGGAACCGAACCATGGGATGGGGACGCACGCTCTTCCTCGGAGACATCGGAAACAGGCTCGACATCGCCGACGCCGAACGCGAGATCGCCGAGCTGCGGCGCGAGCTCCGCGGATCGCATCGGAAGGACCTGTCGCAGGACGAGCGCCTCGCGGCGCTCGCCGAGGAGAACGCGCAGCTCAAGTGCTGCCTCACGACCCTCGTCTGGCTCCTTCGTTCGAAGAACCTGCTCTCGGCCGAGGAGCTCGAGACGATGGTTCGCCTCGTCGATGGCGAGGACGGTGATCGCGGGGACGACTCGACCACCGCCGGACCTGCGTGAACGACGCGGGGGCGCGAGCGCGCAAGGAATGAACGTGGGGCGGGAACGGGAACGGACGATTCGTCGCGCCGTGTCGATGCGCTTCGCGCGCTTCGGAAGCGTCGAACCGGCCGTCACCCGACGAGCGTTCCCCCACGGCACGGACGCGCGCCGCTCACATCAACGGATCGGGCCGATAGAGCTTCGTGTCGAGCGCGAAGACGCGGTCGGTCCACTCGCCGCCGCCCGCGAACTCGCGCTTCGCGGCCGAAAGCGCGGCCTGCGCCTTCGCGTCGAGGTTGTCGAGCATCGCGACGAAGACCGCCTCGGGCGTCGCGGGAACCTTCGCGGCGCCGTGCTCGGGCACGCCGTGGTGCGAGATCAGGATGTGCTGCAGGACGCGCAGCGTGTCGCCCGGCAGCTTCGCGTCGGGCTCGGCGCGCGACGCCTGCGCCGCCTTCACCTGGAGCCACACCGCGCCGCGCACGATGTGCCCGATGAGCTGACCCTCGTTCGTGTACTGGAAGCCCTGGTCCCACGAGAGTTCGACCGTCTTCCCGAGGTCGTGGATGAAGAGCGAGAAGAGGACGAGATCGCGGTTGAGCCCGGGATAGAGCGGCAGCATGCGGTCCGCGAGCTCCATGAGCTGGTGCGTGTGCTCGAGGAGCCCGCCGATCCAGCCGTGGTGGACGCTCATCGCCGCGGGCGCCTGGCGGAAGTCCTCCATGAGCCGCTCGTCGGAGAGGTACTGCTCGGCGAGCGCGCGCATCGCGGGGTGCTCCATCGAGCGCAGCAGTTCGCACACGCGGCCGAACATCGCGCCGATGTCCTTCGAGGTCGACGGCAGCAGCGCGAGCATCTCCTCGGCCGTCACCTCGCGCGGCTCGATCTGCTCGATGATGAGCTGGAGCTGGCCCTGGTACGCCTGCGTCGACCCGCGCAGGAAGACGAAGCCCGCGCCCGCGATCTGCTCGAACTGCGCCTCCTCGAAGCTCCACGCGCGCGCGGTGATCTCGCCGCTCGCGTCGCGGATCACGCACTTGAGGAAGGGCTTGTTCGTGCGCGTCTGCCCGAGCTGCGGGTTGACGAGCGAGTAGACGCCCTCGACGTACATGCGGTCGGAGAGGGTCGCGATGCGCTGGTGGTCGTTCGACATGGCGCGGGGACTGTACACGCGGCGGACGCGCGCTCCGTCAGGCGCGACGCATTTCCGCGAGGGCGTCGGGGATGCGGTCGGCGAGCTCGTGCGCGAGCGCGCCCGCATCGCCGTGATCGCGCGTCCAGAGATCGCCCGCGCGCGCATGCGCCTCGACGGCGAGCGCCGCGAGCGCCGCGACCGACGGTCCCGCGGGCGCGCGGCCGAGCGCGCGCGCGATTGGATCGGTTCGCGGCGCGAACTGCGCGAGCAGCCCGCCGACGACGCCCGCGAGGACATCGCCCGAACCTCCCGTCGCGAGCGCCGCGCCGCCCCGCTCGCAGCGCCACGCCTCGAGACCGCCGCTCGTCACCGTGCCCGCGCCCTTGAGGACGACGACCGCGCCGAGCCGCTGCGCGAGCTGGTGCGCGGCGGCGGGACGGGTGGCGCGCTCGGTGCAGTCGATGTCGAGGGCGAGCGCGTCGGCGAGCGCGGCCGCCTCGCCCGGATGCGGTGTGAAGACCGCCGCCGCGCGCAGGTCGAGCGTCGCCTCGCGATGGCTCGCGAAGGCGCGGATCGCGTCGGCGTCGACGACGAGAAGCGCGTCCTCGAGCGAGAGGAGCCGCATGACGACCTGCCCCGCCTCGTCGGAACGCCCGAGCGCGGGACCGACGACCGCGACGCGCGCCTCGCCGAGCGCCTCGTCGAGGAGTTCGGCCGCGGCCGACGGCTGCAGCACGCCGCGCGCGTCGCAGGGCAGCGCGACGACCGTCGCCTCGGGCAGCAGGACGAGCGCCTCGCGCGCGAGCGGCGCGGGCACCGCGAGGATGACGCGACCCGCGCCCGACCGCAGCGCCCCGCGCGCGGCGAGCACGGCGCCACCGAGCATCGTGCGTGGCTCGTGCGCGCAGCCTCCGACGACGAGCACCGAGCCGAACGACCCCTTGTGTCCCGCGGGATCGCGCGATGGAAGCGCGGGGAGCGGCGAGAATTCGAAGGCGTTCACCTGCGCGCCCCCGAGCCGTCCGGCGATTCCGCGCCGACTTCCGACGCGGCCGCGGCGTCGCGCCGCCACGCCTCGGCGTCGACATCGGGCGCGATCGCGAGGCCGCCCATCAGCGCCATCGCGCGCGCGAAGGACGGATCGGTCGCGCCCCCCTCGAGCCCGCTCGTCGCGACGAGCAGATGCGCCGCGTGGTAGCCGCGACCGGTCGCACCGACGGTCGCGTCGAGGTCGAACCAGCGCGCGTCGCCGCCTCCGGAGGGCGGAACGAGCGCCTGCGTCCAGAGATGCCAGCCGAAACCAGGCCCGTTTCCCGCGAGATTCGGCACGAAGACGAGTCCGCTCGCGACGCGCGAGGGAATTCCGCGCGCGCGGAGAAGCGCCGCGAGGAGCACCGCGTGCTCGGTGCAGTCGCCGCCCTTCATGCGCGCCGCCTCGCTCGCCGAGCCGAACGCGGTCGCGAGGTTCTTGTCGACGAGATGGCGGCCGACGAGCCGGCGCAGGCGCTCGGCGATCTCGAATGGCGTCGCGTCGGCGGGCGCGCGTGCGGCGGCGCTCGCGAGAAGTTCGACGACGGGCGCGCTCGCGAAATCGAGCAGTTCGGTCGCGCGCAGCCAGCGCGGATCGTCCGCGTCACCCTCGGCCGCGGCGCTTCCGCGCGCGATGTCGACCGTGACGATCGCGCGCCGCGCGTCGATCCGCTCGAAGCGCTGCGCACCTTCCGACGGCAGCTCGGGCAGCTCGCCCTCGGCGACCGCGAGCCCGAGGACGAGCGTCGCGCGCGTCGACCAGCGCGTGATCGCGGGCGTCCGCACGAAGGTTCCCGCGATCAGGTCGAAGGTCGCGCGCGCCGCGGCGGCGTCGGCCGCGGCGCGCGTCGCGAGGCGCGATTCGAGCGTGCCGAGCCCGGGAAACTCGACCGACGAGACGAGCGTGCGGCCCGCTCCATCGAGGACCTCGTGCGCGGCGACGGGCAGCAGGCTGTTGCGGACGGCGTAGCGCGTCGCGGCGATCTCGCGGCCGTCGAAGGCGAAGCGCTCGCCCGCGCCGCGCGTCATCGCGACCTCGGCGACCGAGAGCCCCGACTGGACATCGAGCGCGCGGTAGCGGATCTCGGCGGCGCCCGCCTCGTGCCGCGCCGCGACGAACGCAGCGACCTCGCGCGGCGTGAGGAAATCGTCGGCGAGTTCCGCGGTTTCGGGCGCGGTGCCCGTGCCGCGATCGACCGCGACCCTCCATCCGCGCTCCGATCTCGCGAAGGCGAACCGCACCGTCGCGCCGCCGGACTGGACGACCTCCGCCGAAACGGGATCGCCGCCGCGCGTCTCGACGAAGGTCGACGCGAGGTCGACCCGCGTCTCCTCGCCGAGCCGCCGGAATCGCAGCTCGAGCGTCCCGCGCGTCCGGACGAGTTCGCCGTCCGCCTCGATGCGCTCGCTCGAACGCCCGCACGGCTTCCCCGCGAGCGACTGCGCGAAGTGCCGCTCCTCGACGAGCGTCCAGTCGGCGGACGCCGTCCGCGCGAGCGCGACGCACGCGAGCGCGCATGCCGCGACGACGCGGGCCGCGCGGCGCGCGATCATGCGCCCGCGCCCTCGCCGGCGTCGTCCGCGACGGCCGCATCGGCGTCGTCCGCGCGCGCGCCCGCCATGCTCTTCAGGAGCGGGAAGAGGATCACGTCGCGGATCGACGCGCTGTCGGTGAGGAGCATCACCAGGCGGTCGATGCCGATCCCGAGCCCGCCCGCGGGCGGCATGCCGACGCGCAGCGCCTCGACGAAGTCCTCGTCGAGCGTGCGGAAGGTCGACTCCTCGTCGTCGGCGCCCTTCAGCTGCTCGGTGAACTTCGCGAGCTGGATGTCGGGGTCGTTGAGCTCGGTGTACGCGGGGCCGATCTCCATGCCGCCGATGAAGATGTCCCAGCGGCCGCAGAGCGCGGGATCGTGCGCATGCGGCCGCGTGAGCGGCGAGGTCGCGCTCGGATAGTCGGTGACGAAGGTCGGCCGGCACGGATCGATGAGCGGCTCCGCGCACTCCTCGAAGACCTCGTTGACGACGAGCCAGTCGTCGAGCTTCGCCTCGTGGTGGAGGCCGATCTCGCGCGCCTTCGCGCGCACGGCCGCGAAATCGCGCATGTCGCAGCCCGCGCCGCGGCGGAAGAGCTCCTCGAAGGTCACCTTCACGAACGGCGCCGAGTAGTCGATCCCGAGCTCGCCCCACGGAAGGACGGGGCCGCCCGCGACGCCCCCTTCACCGACGCGCAGCCCCGCCGCGCGCCGCTCCTCGACCATCTCGCAGGCGAGGTGGTGGATGAGGCTCTCGGTGAGCTCCATCATCGTCCCGTAGTCGCCGAACGCCTCGTACACCTCCATCGCGGTGAACTCGGGGTTGTGGCTGCGGTCGATGCCCTCGTTCCGGAAGTTGCGGTTGATCTCGTAGACCCTGCGCAGTCCGCCGACGAGGCAGCGCTTCAGGTAGAGCTCGGGCGCGATCCGCATGAAGAGCGGCATGTCGAGCGCGTTGTGGTGCGTCGTGAAGGGACGCGCCGCGGCGCCGCCCGCGATCGGCTGGAGGACCGGCGTCTCGACCTCGAGATAGCCGCGCGCGTCCATGAAGCGGCGGATCCGCGAGACGATGCGCGCGCGCATCGCGAAGACGCGCGCGGTGCCCGGATTCGCGTACATGTCGACGTAGCGGCGGCGGTAGCGGAGTTCGGGATCGCTGAGGCCGTGCCACTTCTCGGGGGGCGCGGCGAGCGACTTCGTCGCGAGCTCGAGTTTCGTCGCCCAGACGCAGACCTCGCCCTTGTTCGTGCGGCCGATCGGCCCCTCGGCGACGACGATGTCGCCGTAGTCGGCGTGCTTCGCGAGTTCGAACTGGATCGCCTCGAGCGCCGCCTTCGACGCGCTCACCTGGAGGTCGCCCGTCGCGTCGCGGAGGAACATGAAGACGAGCTTCCCCATGTCGCGGTGCTGGACGATGCGGCCCGCGACGCGGACGGTCTCGCGCGTGTCGGCGGGCGTCGCGCCCGTCGCCTTCGCCTCCCTGCTCGCGGCGTCGAAGGCGAGGTGCGCCTCCTCGCTGAAGCGCGCGCGCGCGTCGGCGAGCGAGAGGAGTCCGTCGACGCGGCGGCCGTAGGGATCGAAGCCGAGCTCGTCGCGGAAGCGCTTCAGCTTCGCGCGGCGCGCGGCGACGATCTCGGACTCGGACTGGACGGGCGCATCGTGCGCGGCGGAGGGCGTGGCGTCGGGAGCGGCTTCGGACATGGTGGTTCCTGCGGAGAGCCGCAATCGTACGGAAACCCGCGCAGGACCGCGCCACGCGCGGCGGAGGCCCGCGCGCGGCATCGCGACGGCGCGAAAGAAAGCGAGGCGTCGAAGCCCCGGCGGCCGCCGCGCCAGCAGATGCGAAGCGATGGCCCCCGACCACACCCGCGGGCGAGGGAGAACGCCCGTGATCCCGCGACATGCACGCCAGAGGGCGCGAAGAGGCGCAGCCCGTTCAGGGGCGTCGACGACAGTCGCGACCGCTCCGTCACTCGGCATCCTCCCCGCCAGAGGGCGCGAAGAGTCGGAGCCCCATCCAGCGGTTCCGACGACTGTCGCCACTGCAACACCCCGCGCCATCCCCACCAGAGGGAGCGAAGAGGCGAAGCCCCGTTCAGGGGCTTCGACGACAGTCGCGACCGCTCAAAACATGCGGGCGACAGGACTCGAACCTGCACGGGTGTTACCCCACGGGAACCTAAATCCCGTGCGTCTACCGATTCCGCCACGCCCGCAGCGGTGCCGAGATTGTACGGAATCGGTCCACCCTGCCGATTTTGCCGCCTCGGGGCCGTCCCCCGACTCCCCCCGAGCCAGGAGCCGCGATGCGCGTCCTCGACACCGCCCGATCGAACCTCATCCCCCTGCTCGCGCGCGTCCTCCTCTTCCTCGCGTTCGTGCCGATCGGATGGCACCACGCCATGGAGCAGGGGCTCTTCACGGGCCCGCAGGCCGAGCGGCTGCGCGAGCTCGGCGTCGCGTCGGCGGCGTCGATGGCGCCGGAGGGACCGTCCGTCGTGCGAACCGCGACCCCCGCGCGCCCCGCCGCGCAGGACGCGGAGTCGGGCGCGCCGGCGAACGCCTCGGTCGAACCGCCGCTCGTCGCCGACGCCTGGGCGCCCGAAGGCATCGAGGCCCGCGCGCTCCACGAGCTCACCCTCATCCTCGACCGCCTCGGCCTGCCCGGGCCGCATGTCGGGGCGTGGGTGCTGACGGTCTTCGAACTCGTGGGCGGCGCGCTCCTTCTCGTCGGACTCTTCTCGCGGCTCTGGGCCGGCGGCCTCTTCGTCTGGCTGCTCGCGATCTTCGCGCTCGTCTCGTGGCCCTCGGTGCGCGGCACCTGGTTCTTCACGACCCCCGAGCCCGCGCTCAGCGTCGCCATCAGCCAGCTCGCGCTCGCGGTGCTCGCGCTGCTCGTCGTCACGGCGGGCGCGGGACGGTGGAGCCTCGACGGGCAGATCTTCCGCCGCGCCGAAGGTGCCGGCGGTGACGAGGACGACGAGTAGACCGTCGGGCCTCGCCCTCTCCGCGTCGAGTCGATTGCCTCGGGGGCGGCGCGTCGCGGCGAATGCGATCGTCTTTCCGCAGAACTGTGGAACTTCGGCGAAGGCCCTCGGGCGGACCGTAGGATGCGGCGCATGAGGCCACCGGAGGAGCCACATTCGATCGGTGAGGCGGGAGGCGAGGACGGAGTCGCGTCCAGAAGCGGGGCCGAAGCCCGCGCGGCGACGGGCTGGACGGATCGGGAGACCATGGATCGGGAGACGGCGGATCGGGAAACGGCGGATCGGGAAGCGACGGATCAGGAAACGACGGATCGGGAAACGACGGATCGGAAAACGACGGTCGGGGGAGGCATGAACGGTCGGAACGGACATCGAACGGGCACGGAGGAGAACGACGGCCGCACCGCGGGCGACGGTTTCCGCGATTCCCGCGCCGACGGCGCCGCACGGCGCGGTCGACGCGGCGCCTTCCCGGAGGCGGGCGGCCGCGGCGTCCTTGCGCGCGGTCTCACCGCGTCGATCGCCGTGCACGCGATCCTCGCCCTCTCGATCCTCGGCGCCGCGTGGGGCGTGGCGGCGACGGCGCGCGAGGAGGACGAGGCCCCCGTCGTCCTCACCGCCGACTTCGACGCGCCTGCGCCGCGCGCAGCCGACGCACCTGCGACGAACGACCCGACGCCCGAGCCGCCGCCGCGCGAGACGAACGCCCGCGACGATGCCGGCGGCGACCTCGCCGCCCGATTGCGCGCGCTCGAGGCGGGCGCCGCGCCCGATCCGGGAATCGACGCCCTCGCGCGGCGGTTCGCCGCACTCGCGCCCACCGCCGCCGGCCCGACCGATGGCGGCGCGCCGCCCGCGGCCCGCACGGGCGCCTCGTTCGCCGGGCTCGTCTCGGGGCGCGCGAACGACATCGCGTATGTGGTCGACGCCTCGGGCTCGATGGTCGGCACCTTCCCGAAGATCGTCGACGAGGTCGAGCGTTCGATCGGGCGCCTCGCACCCACGCAGCGCTTCACCGTCGTCGTCTACCAGCGCGACGGAGCCGACAGCTTCGCCGACCGCGGCACGCTCGTTCCCGCGAGCCGCGCCGAGCGCGCGCGGGCGGTCGCGTGGCTGCGCGAGCGCGTCCCCGCGGGGCGTTCGAATCCGATGGAGGCGCTCGGCGTCGCGCTCGCGTCGGGCGCGGACTGCATCTTCCTCCTCTCGACGACCGTCACCGGCGAGGGGCGGCACGATCTCGACCGCGACACCACGCTCGCGCTCCTCGACCGGCTGAATCCGCGCGATCCGGCGACGGGTCTCCGAAGGGCGACGATCCAGTGCATCCAGTTCCTCGCCGAGGACCCGGGCGGCACGCTCGAGGCCGTCGCGGCCGCGCATTTCGGCGAGGGCGGCTACCGCTTCATCGCGCGCAGCGCGGTCGGGCTCGACGAGATCGAATCATCCGTTCCCGTCGAGCGAACGCGCGGCGACGCCTCGCCCGGCGCCTCGCCCGACGCCTCGCCCGGCGCCTCGCCCGACGCCTCGCCCGACGGCGCGCCCCCCGCGCCATCATCACGCACCTCATCACGAGTGCCCCCCTCACAGGGCCCCTGACCACGGAGTCCCGCACCATGGATCCGAGCATCTTCTTCTACGCCCCCCGCGGTGACGGCGGCATCGAGTGGATCGGCAGCGTGCTGATCTGGCTTCTGCTCGCGCTCTCCGCCGCGAATGTCGTCCTGATCGTGCTCGCCTTCGGCGCGAACCACCGCCGCACGCTCGTTCCCGACGAGGAGGCCGAGGCGCTCCGATCGCTCGTCGCGGCGGGTCGTGCGCGCGATGCCGAGACGCGCGCGCGCGCGGGAACGAGCGATCTCGCCTTCATCCTCGCCCGTGCGCTCGACCATGGCGACGCGGGGCGCGAGGCGATGGAGCGCGCCGCCGAGCAGGCCGCCGACGAGCGGCTCGCGCAGCGGACGCGCGCCCTCGAGCGGCTCAATGTCCTCTCGCAGGTCGCCCCGATGATCGGCCTCTTCGGCACGGTCTACGGCATGATCGTCGCCTTCCAGACCATCGCGTCGACGGGCGGCGCGGCCGATCCGGTCCTCCTCGCGGGGGGGATCGGGACCGCGCTCGTCACGACCTTCTGGGGTCTTCTCGTCGCGATTCCCGCGGCGAGCGCGTATGCACTCGTCCGGAACCGCACGATCGCCCTCTCCGACGAGGCGCTCGCCGCCGCCGAGGAGATGGTCGACCTCCTGCGCCCGCGCGCGAGGAAGGACGGCTGACCCGTGGCGCGCGGTCGACGACGGCATCCACTCGCGGAGATCTCGGCGAACCTCACGCCGATGATCGATGTGACGTTCCTGCTGATCGTCTTCTTCGCGCTGGTCTCGCAGATCGCGGGCGACGAGCAGGTCGCCCTCGATCTCGCGCGCGTCCGACCGGGTGCCGCGGTGCGCGCCGAGGACGACGCGCGTGCCGTCCTCAACGTCGTCCCCGGCGAGGGAGACGCCTGCGCGGGATACGCGCTCGGTCCGCGGCGCTTCGAGCCGACGCCGGACGGCGTCGCCGCGCTCGCCGAGGCCCTCGCCGTCCGCTACCGCGCGCAGCCCAGACTCTCGGTGCGGCTGCGCGCCGACCGCGCGACCGCCTACGCGTTCGTCGAACCCGCGATGCGCGCGGTCACGACGGCCGCGCGCCTCGCGGGCGGCGGCGCGATGCCGCGCATCGACTTCGTCGTCGAGGAACGCTCGGACGGAAATGGCGCGGGGAACGGCATCGGCGGAAGGGAGGCCTCCGATGGCGCGTGAACACCGCGAACTCCTCCGCGCGACGCACGCGCGCGCACGCATGACGCTGCCGATCACGCCATTGATCGACGTGGTCTTCCAGCTCCTCGTCTACTTCCTCGTGACGGCGTCGTTCCTCGGCGACGAACGCCTGCTGCGCGCCGAGGCGCCGCCCGCCGACACCGCGCGAACGCCCGACGACGATCCGTTCTCGCTCGAGACCGAACCCCTCGACATCACCATCGCGCGGGCGGAGGGCGGCGTCGCGATCTCGCTTTCGGGCGGGCTGCCCGCGCCCTCCGACGCCGACGCGCTCGGTCGCCTGCTCTCCGACCTCCTCTTCAGCGCGGCGCAACCGACGGGATCCTTCGCGGCCGATCATCCGATCCGCATCCGACCGGCGGGCGATGTCGCATGGGAGCCCGTGGTCGAGGTCTACCGCGCGGTCGTCGGGGCGGGCTACCGCGCGGTCGCCTTCGGAGGTGCACGATGAGGTGGGATCGCGAGGGTCCTCGCCGTGGCCGGCGCGACGCGCCGCGCGCGTGCCTCGGATGGCTGCTCGCCACGCCGCTCGCGCTCGCGCCGATGGTTTCCGCGACGGGCGCGCAGGCGTCCGACGGGCAACGCCCGGACCACGCATTCGGGTCGGGCGCCACGCTCGGGCCGCGCGCGGGCGCCGTCCTCGGAATCGCCTGGTTCGAACCCGTTGCGGATCTCAGGGCCGCCTCACATTCCAAGGCCGCCTCGCATTCCAAGGCTGCCTCGCATTCCAAGGCCGCCGCGCATCCGAAGGCCGCCGCGCATCCCAACGCCACCGCGGCCCCCACGGCCACCGCGATCCCGCGCGTCGCGCGCGTCGCGGAGGACGAGCAGCGGCTCGCCGAGTGGCTTCGTGCGCTGCGCGCGGCCGAACTCGCGGCCGATCGCGACGCCATCGACGCGCTCGAGCGCGGCGACCGACCGACCTCCGCGGACGCGGGCGAACTCGCCGATCTCCTCGCGCGCCGGATCTCGCTCGCGAGGCGTGCGATCGACTCGAACGCCGCCGGTCTCGCGCCCGCCGAGCAGCGCGCCGCGATCCGCGCGCGTGCCTCCGAGCGGCTCGCACTCGCGGAGAACCTGCGGGGCGGCGACGGCGGCCTCGCGCGTCTCGTCCGCAGCGAATGGCGACTCGAGGCCATCGAGGATCTCGTCCTCCGCGCACCCGCCGCCGAGGCGCTCGACTTCGCGGCGGCGGCCGCCTTCCTGACCGCGCGCGAGCGCGCCGAACTCGACGCCATCGCACGGGACGCGCGCCGCGCGCTCGCCGCCATCGATGGCGATCACGCGAACTCGCCGACCGCCGATCCCGCCGCCACGATCGCCACCGATCCCATCGCCTTCCGCCGCGCGGCACTCGACGGGCTCGTGGCGTGCCTCGAGTGGGACCTTCAATCCGACCTCGAGTCGGATCGCACGGTCGATCTCGGGGTTGGACTTCCGTCCCAGAGCGGGGACGGCGTGGCGCGCGACCCGTCGCCTTCCGCACGCGACCAGAGCGACGCGACTCGCCGGAGCGAGCGGGCCACGCACGCCGGCGCGCGCCTCCGGCTCGCCTCGCGCTGCGAACTGCCGCTCCCACGCGCGCTCGGAGAGATCCTCGCCCTCGCCGAGGCGCGCATGATCGCCGCGCGCGATTCCTCGAGCGCCGACGATCGCCGGCGTCGCGCGGACCTCCTCGCCGTCGCCTCCCGCGCATCCGACCCCGCACTCGAACTCCTCGCCCGCATCGAACTCTGGAAGGACCAGTCGCGGCGAGGCCCCTTCCCCACGCCCCGCGTCGAAAGCCGCACCCTCTCGGTGCTCGCAACGCTCGCCGAAGTCCGCCTCGCCGACACGAAGCGCGGTCTCGAGGGCGCCGAGGCCCCCATCCGAACGCTCCTCGCACGGACCGCCGCGAGCGAACGGACGCCCGACGCCCGCGCGGCGCAGCTCGCCCTCACCGCCGGACTGCTCGCCGAGCGCCTGCCGGCCACGCTCGTGGCCGCCACCATCGGAAGCGGCTTCGCGGAGCCGGGTGATCCGCGCGCCCTCGCCGCGCTCGCCGCGTCGCGACTCGCCGACACCGAACTCGCCACCGATCGCACCGCCTGGCCCACGGCGCGACTCCGCGCGATCGCCCTCGACCCGCTGGTCGCGCCGCTCATCGCGGTCCGGGCGATCGGCGCCCTCGCCGCGCGCGGTGAAGCGCGCGACGCCGCCGCGCTCCTCGCGGCGACCCTCGACACGATCGAGGCCCTCCCCAACGCCCGCGCGCTCGCCGATCTCCTCCTCGAACTCCGCCGCGCCGACGCGTCGACCGACGCCGACGGCGAGGTCGCCCTCGACGACGCCCTCGCGATCGCCCTCCGTCGCTTCCCCACCGATCCGGCCGTGGCGCGATGGGCGCTCGAGCGCGTCGATCTCGCGCTCCTTCCACGCCACACGCAGCCGAACGCCGCACGCGCCGAGACGCTGCTCGCCGCCGTGCCGCGCTCGGACGCCACGCGCGCCGCCATCGAACTGCGCGCGATCGAGGCCGCGGAACTCGCGATGCCCCCGCGGGCGACCGCCGGGCTCGCGCCCCTCCGCGCGCGTGCGGCGTCGCTGCGCGCGGCGCTCGAACCACAGGCGAACGCCGCCACCGCGGCACCGGGCGGAACCCGCGCGTCGGCGCCCGATGCGGCGGACGCCGACGATCTCCTCGCCCGCCTCGCCGTCGTCGATGCGCGACTCGCGCTTCGCGAGGGCCGCGGCGACGAATGCCGCGCGGGGGCGGCGCGCGCGCTCGACCGACCGAGCCTCTCCGAAGCCTCGGTCTTCCGGGCGTGCGAGGCCTGGGCCACGGCGATCGCAGCCGACGAGAGCACCCGCGCCGCGGCGCGCGAGTCCGGGCGTCCGGCGGGTTCGCCCAAATCGGAGCATCCGAGCGGCCGCGGGAATGCCGACGAAACCCCGCGGGCCCCGACCGCCGCGCGTGCCGATGCCGCCGAGCACGCGGTCCGCGCCGCGCTCCGCCGGACGCCCGCGGCGGCCGTCGCACTCGAATCGCCACTCGCGCTGGTCGCCGCGCGCCTCGACGACGCCCGCCGCGCCGCCGACGGCGCCCGCGCGCGCGCGATCGCCGAACGCCACGCGCGCCCCCTCGCCGAGGCGATGCTCGCCGCCCGCCCCGCTTCCGTCGATGCGACGCGCACCCTCGCGATCGCGGACCTCGTCCTCGGTCGGACGACCGACGCCATCGCCCGCCTCGAGTCCGCGCACGCCTCCGATCCCACCGACCGCGCGCTCGCCCTCGCCCTCGCCGACGCGCTCGCCGCCGACGGCGCCGCCGACGCCCGCGCGCGCGCGTTCGCCCTCTACCGCGAACTGTCGCCGCTCGCCGCCGACGCCACCGCGCGCGACGCCGCATGGTGGTGCGCGCAGCTCGGCCAGCTCGAGATCCTCGCCGGCGATCCCGCCCGCACCTCCGACATCCTCGCGCGCCTCAACCGCCTCGCCGCGATCGATGCGACCTTCGGCGCCGCACACTTCCGCGCGCCCGGCCCGACCCGCGCGACCACGCTCGAGCGCCGCTTCGACGAACTTCGCCGTCGGCTCGCGAACGACGGCGCGACCGACGGCCGTTGAGCCCGCACCCGTCGCGATTCCGCCGCCCTGCATTCGAGGCGAACGGGCCTCGCATCACCGACACGAGCCGGACCACGCCGAACGAGACCAGAGCACCTGACCACCCGACCACCCGAGCACCAGAGCCAGCCCCCGCACATCGAGCCAATCGCCACCCGGGACGCGCGACTGAACCAACCACGGGCAGGCCGACCCGTCCCCGATCCCTGGCGACACCCCGCCCCTGACGCCGTCCGGACAACGCTTCCCGCACCTCCGTCACCACGCGGCCGCACCCCCGCGCCCACTCCCACCTCCGCCATGACCAACGACCGCGCCCCACGCGACACCAGCCCCGATTCGACGACGAGCGCGCCCGAACCCGCCCGCGGCGCCGACACGCTCGCCGACCGCGACCGCATCGACCGCTTCGAGGGCGCGTACAACCGCATCGACCGCGAAATGCAGCGGATCCTCGACGAGCCCCGCGAAGGCCGCCGCCGCGGCTTCGCGTCGCTCGTCCGCCAGATCGCCTCGGTCCGACGCCACTTCGCCCGCCACCTCGACTTCCTGCTCGAGGCGGGCGAACTGCGAAACGCGCTCGTCCACAACCGCTTCGGCGCGACCGAGTACATCGCCGTCCCCACGCTCGCGACGGTCGCGAAGCTCGAGGCGATCGACGAGGAGCTGCGCCAGCCCGTGCGCCTGCTCGCGCTCGCGGCGCGCGGCGTCGTCACCGTCGAGGCCGACGAGACGGTCGGCCACATCCTCGCACTCATCCGCGAGAAGGGCTTCGTCCGCCTCCCCGTCCGGATCGACGGCCGCATCGCCGCGCTCGTCACCGCGAGCGGGCTCGTCCGCTGGATCGCCTCGCACGACCTCGAGGCCTGCGCGATTCCCGCCACGCACCGCGAACCGCCCGCCGATCCCGTCGCGCACCTCGACCGTCACGCCCTCGAGGAGGGCGAGCGGCTGATCTGCGCGATCGCCTCGGCGACCGTCGGCGCGATCCTCGCGCGCGACCACCGGAAGGACGAGTTCGCCCTGCTCCC
>JBJOHC010000119.1:0-14443 GCA_046047955.1 Planctomycetota bacterium | reverse complement strand
CGAGATCATCAGGTGTTAGCCATCGTTTCCGATGGTTATCCCTGACTCCGGGGTACGTAGGAATCTATTCCTCGCCCTTTCGCCACTCGTGTATTGCTACACGCGTTCGACTTGCATGTTTTAGCCATGCCGCCAGCGTTCAATCTGAGCCAGGATCAAACTCTTCAAGAAATGAAGCAGTCTTGCGACTGCGTACCTTTGAAGGCTTGCCTAGCGCAACCAGCCGGATCATGTCCGACTGGCCGGTCTTCTCTCGGTTCCAGCCGAGAGGGTGGATGGCAAATCCACCTGTATTGTTGAACATCGTTGCCAGCCGTCTTGCGACGACAAGCGACGATCACTGGAATTGACCGTTCTATTTGGCATTCACGGAGGATGTTCAACTGCCACCACTGGTGTGGTGACGGTTTGCGCTCCAGGCTCCGGCCGTGACCGGAACCCTGCGCGAAGCATCCTCGCGGCGTTCCAACTGCTGACTTGTCAAAGAAGATGCGGTAGGCGAGGCCTGCCGCGTCCCGTCACCGAATCGGCGATGGGTCGAGGAGTGTAACGAAACCACCGTGCCTGTCAACCCCATTGGGCGCGCAGGCTCGGGTTTTCGATCACGATTTCAGGAGCTTTCCGCCAAGCGCCCGAGAACCACTCCAAGTCTGAGGTGGACCGTCCGAAAAGTCAAGTTATCGAGTCATTGACGCGACGCTCACATGCATCGAGGTCCGCGTCGCGTGGACTCCTCAGAACTTATCCACAATGTTGCCCCGAATCTGGCGTCCTGGCGGATCGGCAACGGCACAGACGGCCGCCACAACCTCCCCGGCACCCATGGTTCGAAGGATCGACGCCGCTTCTCGGACGGAAGATCCCGTGGTCAGCACATCATCGACCACCAGGACGCGCCGTCCCTCGAGCCGCAACTCGCCACGCGCCTCGAATCGGGCGATGTTCGCAAGACGCCCCGCGCGACTACGGCCGACCTGGCGCCAGCGCAAGGGAGCCCGAAGCGCGTGCTCGAGTGGAATCACCGCGGTCTGCGAGAGCGCTGCCGCGATCGTCGCGGCATGGTCGATGCCGCGCAGCGTGCGGCGCAGCCAGTGCACAGGCATCGGCACGATCACCTCGGGCTGAGCGAGACGGCCGGACGCGACGCCTTCGAGGATGCGCTCGCCGAGGAGGCGCCCCATCTCCTCTCCCATCGAGCGCCACGCCCGACGCTTGATCGCGGGAAGCCACTGGGAGAGCGGGCGCGCGTAGCGTCCGAGTCGCACGACGCCGCCCACAACGCCTGGTCCCCCTCGGCACGCGCCGCAACCGCCCCGCCGATCCTCGTAGGCGAGGAGACTCACGCCGCATCGGGGGCAGAACGCGTCGGGGTCGTCGGGAACCCAGCCCGACGCGAGGATCCACGGCACCGCGTCGGGCATGCGCGAGCCGAAGCAGTGCCAGTCGAGACCGCGCAGCGAGAGCCGGCGTGCGCGTCGCCCGAGCTCGCGCCGACGGCGTCGGTGCTGGCATGCGAGTTCGGCCATCGACCGGGCCACCGCAGCCTCCCGGTCCTGGTGCGCGCCTCCGCCACCACCCTCCGCGACTCCCCCACATCCGAGCGTCGCCGCCTGCTTCCTTCCTCCCATACCCGATCTCCTTTCCCGATCCACGCCGTTCGATCGCTTTCCACCGCGCCCCCGCGAACGCCGTGGCGGGCACGCGCTTCCACACGAACCTAGCGGGTCCGCGCCACCACCCCGCTCCGCGTGTCGGTTCTGCGGAAGGAATGGGCAAAAAGCGACGCGGGCGCGCCGGATGGCGCGCCCGCGTCGAACGGTCGTCGATGCCGCTCAGCCCGCCGCGAGCATGCGGCGGAGAACGGTGTTCAGGATGCCGCCATTGCGGTAGTACTCGACCTCGACGGGCGTATCGATGCGGCACAGCGCCTCGAACTCGACCTTGCCGCCGTCCGCCCGCGTCGCGACGACGCGGATGTTCTGCCGCGGACGGAGGTCGGCGGGAATGTGGACATCGAAGGTCTCGTCGCCCTTGAGGCCGAGCGAGTTCCGGTCCTGGCCCGGAAGGAAGGTCAGCGGCATGACGCCCATGCCGACGAGGTTCGAGCGGTGGATGCGCTCGAAGCTCTCGGCGATCACGACCTTCACCCCGAGGAGGAAGGTTCCCTTCGCGGCCCAGTCGCGCGACGAGCCCATGCCGTAGTCCTTGCCGGCGAGGACGACGAGCGGGATTCCCGCCGCCTTGTAGCGGACGCTCGCGTCGTAGATCGACTTCACCTCTCCGTCGGTGAAGTCGGTCGTGAGACCGCCGGTCGTGCCGGGCGCCAGTTCGTTCTTGATGCGCGTGTTCGCGAAGGTGCCGCGCGTCATCACGCGGTCGTTGCCGCGGCGCGAGCCGTAGCTGTTGAACATCGCGGGCGCGACGCCGTTCTCGATGAGGAAGCGGCCCGCGGGACCGTCCTTCTTGATGTCGCCGGCGGGCGAGATGTGGTCGGTCGTCACCGAGTCGCCGAGCTTCGCGAGGCAGCGTGCGCCCGTGACGGAGCCGATCGAGCCCGCCTCGCGTCCCATCTCGACGAAGAACGGCGGCTCCTGGATGTAGGTCGACTTCTCGTTCCAGCCGTACATCTCGCCGCCGCCGGTCGCGATGGCCTGCCAGGCGTCGGAGCCCTTGAAGACGTCGGCGTACTCCTTCTCGAACTGCGCGCGCGTCACGAAGGTGTGGACCGCGTCCTCGACCTCCTTCGCGGTGGGCCAGATGTCGCGAAGGTAGACGGGCCGACCTTCGGGCGTCGTCGCCAGGACGTCGTTCTGGAGGTCGATGTCGACGGTGCCCGCGATCGCGTAGGCGACGCAGAGCGGCGGCGAGGCGAGGTAGTTCGCCTTCACGTCCTGGTGGACGCGCGCCTCGAAGTTGCGGTTGCCCGAGAGGACGCTCGCGACGGCGAGATCACCCTCCTTGATCGCGGCGCCGATATGGTCGGGCAGCGGACCCGAGTTGCCGATGCAGGTCGTGCAGCCGTAGCCGACGGTGTTGAAGCCGATGGCGTCGAGCGACGCGGTGAGCCCCGCCGCGTCGAGGTACTCGGTGACGACCTTCGAGCCCGGGGCGAGCGAGGTCTTGACCCAGGGCTTCCGGGTCAGGCCGAGCGCGGCAGCCTTCTTCGCGACGAGTCCCGCCCCGATCATCACGCTCGGGTTCGAGGTGTTGGTGCAGCTCGTGATGGCCGCGATGACGACCGATCCGTGCTTCAGCAGGTACTCGTTGCCATCGGGATCGCGCACGGCGACGCCGTCGGCGGCGGTCATCGTGGTCGCGTTCGGGGTGGCCGCGTCGGCGCCCTTGTTGTAGAGGCGCCCGAGATCGCGGCGCCAGCCCGCCTGCATGCCGTCGAGGGCGATCCGGTCCTGCGGACGCGAGGGACCCGCGAGCGAGGGAACGATCGTCGAGAGATCGAGCACGAGCTCGCTCGAGTAGACGACCTGCGAGTCGTCCTCGCGCCAGAAGCCGTTCGCCTTCGCGTAGTTCTCGACGGTCTTCACCAGCGCTTCGGGGCGGCCCGAGAGGCGCATGTAGGCGAGGGTCTGCTCGTCGACCGGGAAGAAGCCGATCGTCGCGCCGTACTCGGGCGCCATGTTCGCGATGGTCGCGCGGTTCGCGAGCGGCATCTCGGCGAGGCCGGGGCCGAAGAACTCGACGAACTTGTTCACGACGCCGTGCTTGCGCAGCATCTCGGTCGCGCGCAGGACGAGGTCGGTCGCGGTGACGCCCTCGGGGAGCTTCCCGACGAGCTTCACGCCGACGACCTCGGGAATGAGCATGTAGATCGGCTGGCCGAGCATGACCGCCTCGGCCTCGATGCCGCCGACGCCCCAGCCGACGACGCCGAGACCGTTGATCATCGTGGTGTGGCTGTCGGTGCCGACGAGCGAGTCGGGGTAGAGGACGCCGTCCTTCTCCCAGACGACCTTCGCGAGGTACTCGAGGTTGACCTGGTGGACGATGCCCGTGGCGGGCGGCACCACCGAGAAGTTCGAGAACGCGCCCTGGCCCCACTTCAGGAACTCGTAGCGCTCCATGTTGCGCTCGAACTCCTTCTCGCCGTTGATCGTGAGCGCGACGCCCGAGGCGAACGCGTCGACCTGCACCGAGTGGTCGATGACGAGGTCGCACTGGACGAGCGGATTGACCTTCTTCGGGTCGCCGCCGAGGCGCTTCATGGCCGCGCGCATCGCGGCGAGGTCGACGACGCAGGGAACGCCCGTGAAGTCCTGGAGGACGACGCGGCCCGGCATGAAGGGGATCTCGTTCTCGCCGACATTGCGGGCGTCGTACGAGAGGAGCGCCTTGAGGTGATCCTCGGTGACGATGAAGTCGTCGAAGTTGCGCAGGCAGCTCTCGAGGAGCACGCGGATCGAGATCGGAAGGCGGCGGAAGTCGCCGAAGCGCGAGAGCGCGTCGAGGCGGTAGTAGGTCCGCGGGCCGTACGGGGTCTCGAGGGTGGTGCGGGCGCTGTAGCGGTCGTTCGTCGTGGTCATGGCGTGCGGTCGGGTTGGCGTCGTCGAGAGCCGCGGCGGCGGCGGGAAAAGCGCCATTGTAGACCCTCGCCGCGCGCGCGTCGGTCCCGCGAGAAGCCGATGACGGCCCCGAAACGACGCCGGCGCGCCCCCTGGGGACGCGCCGACGCGAAGAAAGGCTGGACTGGAACTCGGAGGGTCGGGTCAGCGGTCGATGATGGTGAAGTTCATCGAACGCGACTGGACGAGGCCGCCCTCGCGCTTCTCGAGGCCGTCCATGAGCCAGACGAACACGCCGCCGTCCGAGAGGCGGCGCCACACGAGGTCCGCCTTCATGTCGCCGTCGCAATCGAGGATGGCGTCGACGCGGAAGTCGGTCCCGAGGGTCGAGTTGATCGAGCCGCCACCCGTGCGGGTGAGGCCGTCCATGAACCAGCCGAAGGTCGCGCCATCGGAGGTGCGGCGCCAGACGATGTCGTCCTTGCCGTCGCCATCGAGATCGCCGAGACCGCGGCAGGTCCAGTTGTCGACCGGCAGGTTCGCCGCATCCGTGAGCGCGGCGTCCTCCGAGACGGCGAGACCGGCCATGAGCCATCCGCGCACCTCGCCATCCTCGGTGCGCCAGACGAGGTCGTCGTCACCGTCGCCATCGAGGTCGCCCGCGCCCTGGAACCGCAGGTCCGCCGACGACTGGATCGCGCCGCCGCCCGTCCGCACGAGGCCGTCCATGATCCAGCCGTTCAGCGCGCCGTTGGCGCCGTTCCGGATCAGGATGTCGGCCTTGCCGTCGCCGTTGAGGTCGGGCGTCGCGATGACGCTCCAGCCCGCGGGCAGCGCGCCCGAACCGATCGTGCCCTCCTCGACGAGGTCGATGCCCTCCATCAGGCGGCCGAAGAGCTCGCGCGTCGAGCGGTTGAGGTAGATGAGGTCGCCGCGGCCATCGCCGTCGAGATCGGCGAAGGCGACGAGGTCGGAGTTGTCGGGAAGCGCGTCGGGGAACACGCCGCTCGAGAGGCGGGTCGCGCCGTCCATCAGCCAGTAGGACTGCGTCTTCGACTGGTTGTTCCACCAGACGATGTCGTCGCGCCCGTCGCCGTCGAGGTCGCGGGTCGGGACGAACTGGCAGGTGTCGGGAATGCCATCCTCGTTCGCGTCGGGCACGTCGCCCGACTGCACCTCGCAGATGTCGGGCGTGCCGTTCATGTTGCAGTCGGCGCCGGCGGCGAGCCAGGTCACGTCGATGCGGCACGAGCTACCCGTGCACTCGAACGAGCTGACGAGCGCGGTCGGCTCCACGTCGAAGGTCACGTCGCCGTCGGGCGCGAGGCCGTTGAAGAGGTCCTTGTCGAGGAGGAAGGTCTCGACCTGCGGGTTCACGGGGCAGTTCCTGCCGCTCCCGACGAACATGTAGTCGACGATCGTGTCGTTGAGCTTGATGACGAGCCACTCGCCGTAGCTGCCGAGGTCGGCCTTCACCGTGACCTGGACGCGGACATCGAGGATCGCGGGCGCGAGACCCGTGCCGGTCGCGCGGATGACGCTCGACTCGTTCACGGGCGAGACGGTGCTCGACGCGACGCCGGTCGAGGTCGGACCGCAGGCGTCGAGGATGCCGTCGCCGTCGCAGTCGAGGGTCGAGTCCTCGGCGATCTCGCAACTGTCGAGGATGGTGTCGAGATCGCAGTCGAGATCGGGATCGCGCTCGATCTGGCCCTCGTCGTAGCGGCCGTCGCCGTCGCAGTCGAGGGCGGTGTCGCCCGCGATCTCGCAGGTGTCGAGGATCGAGTTCTCGTTCCAGTCGAAGGTGCGGTCCTCGTTGATGGTGCAGCTGTCGATCTCACCGTTGTCGTCGCAATCGAGGGTCGGGTCGGCGACGATCTGCGTGCGGTCGGCGACGAGATCGCCATCGCAGTCGACATCGCCGTTCGCGACGAGGAAGGTGTAGCCGACGGCGACGCGCTTCAGGAGCAGGGTGCCGAAGTCGACTTCGTCGAGCTGTCCCTCCGTGCCGTCGCCCCAGACGACGACGGAACCCTCGGAGGTGCGGAAGTAGCCGTTGAGGAACTTGCCGCCCGCCTCGACGATCGTCTCGCCATCGGGGGTCGGCGGAATCGCCGTGTAGGTCGCGTCGCCCCAGGCGACGACCTCACCGGTGTTCTTGAGCGCGATCGTGAAGTTGCGGCCGCAGGCGACGCTCGTGTAGGTCTCCCCGCCGCCGAGCGCGGGGACATCGCACTCCGCCTCGGTGTTGTCGCCCCAGCAGACGATCGTGCCGTCGGAGAGGAGCGCCGCGGAATGATCGAATCCGCCCGCGAGCGCCGTCGGTGCGGTGACCGAGAGCGGCACATCCGCGGCCGACGGATTGAAGCCCCACTGGATGACCGACCCGTTCGAGAGCGCCGCGAGGCCGTGCGCCTCGCCGGCGGCGATCAGGGTCGCGGTCAGCGCGCCGATCGCGGGAACATCGGTCTGGCCGCTGTTGTTGCGCCCCCACGCGACGATCGAACCGTCGGAGAGACGCGCGACATTGTGCTGCGAGCCCGCGGAGATCTGGCTGAAGACGACGCCATCGGGAGGCGTCGGCGGCTGGCACTGGCCGAACTCGTCGTCGCCCCAGCAGGCGATCGTGCCATCGGTGTAGCGAAGGATGCCGTGTCCGAAGCCGAGCGAGAGCCGCGCGACCTCCTTCTGGAGGGCGATCGCGGGGACATCGCAGACCGCGGCGCCCGCGGCGCTGCCGCCCCAGCAGACGAGCTCCTCGTACGCGGGCGCGGACGCGTCGCCCGCATGCGCGACGAGGGGAAACGCGAGAGTCAGGAGCGGAAGGATCCGAGCAGAGTGGGTCATGTCTGGAGTTCCGAAGGTGGGGTGCCGCCCGAAAGGGGCAGGTGGTATCGACAAGGGCTTCCCGCGGATGGCACATTTCTCGGGCGGTCTGCGGGCGTCGCGCGGCGGACGGTACGCGGCGCCGCGCTACGCGTCGATTCGACGCCTTGTTCGGGCGCTTCGAACCACTTCCGGAGAGCGCGCATCACCACCGAGCCATCGCGCTCGGCCCCATCGAGGGAGATTCCCCGACGGGGCAACCCGCGAGTATCGCCTCGCAAACGACTTCCCGCAATGACTTTGCAGTCAATATTCAGATTGCGGCGCCCATCGAGATCATTCGAAGCTCGAGCTTCGGTCCCGTGACGACATGGCCAGCGGGCACGCTGCGGGTGAGGAACACACCACCCGCGATCACGCTCCCGCGTCCGATCACGGTGTCGCCACCGAGGATGGTGGCGCCCGCGTAGACGACGACACCGTCCTCGAGCGTCGGGTGGCGCTTGTAGCCGCGGCGCATCGAGCCATCGGGCTCGCGGTCGAAGCTGCGGGCACCGAGGGTGACGCCCTGATAGAGGCGACAGCCGTCGCCGATGACCGCCGTCTGCCCGACCACGATGCCCGTCCCATGGTCGAGGAAGACGCCGCGGCCGATCACCGCCGACGGATGGAGGTCGATTCCGGTCTCGCGGTGGGCGAACTCGGCCATCATCCGCGGGAGAAGCGGCACGCCGAGTGCGTCGAGTTCGTGGGCGAAGCGGTGGACGAAGAGCGCGCGCACACCGGGATAGCAGGTGACGATCTCGAGTTCGCAGGTCGCGGCGGGATCGCCGTCGTAGGCGGCGCGGACATCCTCGCGGAGCATGGCGGCGATCGCGGGGACGCGCGCGAGGAACCGATCGACGAGCCCGTCGGACGCCGCGAGACCGCGCGCCTCGAATGCACGCGGCACGAGTTCACGGAAGCCCTCGCGGACCTGCGCCGCGAGGCCCGCGCCCTCGACCCCATCCTCGCGCAGTTCGGCGAAGACCAGTCTGCGAAGCGCCTCGACGGTGGCGACGAGCCGTGATTCGGAGGGCGGATGAACCGACGACCACCCTCCGTACAGACTCGCGAGCGGATCGGCGGACGGCGCGGGATCGGGCATGGACGACGATATCGGGTGCGCCGTCGCGGAGCCTGCAGCACGCGTGCCGCTGGTCCGGGATCGGTTCGGGCCCGGCCCAGGCTCGGCGCGGGCGAGACCCCATGCGAAAGGGGCGCGCCGGTCGGCGCGCCCCTTCGAAGCGTTCTCGAATGCGAGTGGACGGACTCAGGCGTCGGTCTGCTGGCCGCCGCGGTTGCCGCCGCGACCTCCGCGTCCGCCGCCCTGCCCACCGCCGAAGTTGCCGAACTGCTCGCGCATGTACTCGCGGACCGCCTCGCGCTCGTCCTCGTCGACCTTGCCGTTCTTGTTGGCGTCGACGCGGTCGAGGAAGGCCTTGCGCTGCTCCTCGGGGATGCGGTCGAGGATCGCGTTCGGATCGAAGCCGCCGCCCGGACCGCCGGGTCCGCCCGGACCGCCCTGTCCGCGACCGCGGCCGCGCGGCGCGATCGCCTCGTACTGCTCGGGGGTGAGCAGCGCCTTCAGGCGCTCCTCGTAGCGCTCGCCGATGGCGTCGCGGCTGTCGAAGAGCTTGCGCATCGGATCCTCGCGCTCGGCGTCGCCGCCGGGACCGAAGTTGCGGGCCATGCCCGCGATGCCCTGGCTCATCATCGAGACGAAGCGCTCGCCGTTCCGGACGAGTTCCGCGGGCTCCTCGGTGCGCGCGGTCGACTTGAGGCGCTCGTTGACGGGCGCGATCTCGCCGCGGTACTGGGCGTAGAGATCGGTGACCGCCTGCAGGGTCTCGGGCGCGAGGCCCTCGATCTTCATGGCGTCGTTGAACATGCGGTCGGTGCGGGTCTGGCGGTAGATGCGCTGCCAGCCCTTCTCGAGGACGCGGGCGTCGAGGGTGCGGGCCCACTCGGACTCGCCGAGCGCCTCGACCATCTGCCGACGGAAGTCGTCGTTGACGTCGCGGACGGCGCCGCGGAGGTCGCCCTGGCGCTTGAAGATGCGCGCCGCGCCATCGGACTTGCCGTCGCGGACGGCGCGGAACAGCTCCGTCATCGAGCTCTCGAGGTAGGCGTTACGGGCGCGGAGCGCCTCGTCGAGACGCGTCTCGTAGGTGTCGAAGAGCGGCTCGATCTTCGCGAACTCCTCGGGCGGCAGACGGAGCTCGTCGACCTCGAAGAAGAGGTTGACGTCCTCGCCCGAGATCCGGCCGCGCGAGAGCGACTTCTCGCGGACGAGGAAGCGGTCGAACGCGGGCCAGAGGGTCATCTGGTCGTCGTCGAGGACGGCCTTCATGCCGATGACGAACTCGTCGCGGAGCTCGGCCTTGCGCGTCGTCCACGCCTCGAGCTTGTCGAGCATCTCGTTCATCGCGGACTTGACCTCGGCGTCGAGACCCGAGTCGACGGCCTCGTTCGCGAAGCGCTCGGTCGCCTTCTGCATCTGCTCGCGGAAGAACTGGCGGCGCTGGTCGTCGTCCATCGGGCCGTTCGCGGCCTCGGCCTCCTCGACCTGCCTGCGGATCGAATCCCAGGTGTCGCGCATCTGCTGCTGACGCTCGGGCGTCATCATCGACTGCATCATCGTGCGGCCGATGTCGGTCATGGCGGTCATGATCGCCTCGGCCTCGGGCTGGAAGACCGTCTCGTAGTCGAGGAAGAGGGTCTCGAGGACGCCCGACTGGTCGTCGGTGAGGCTGAGCTGGCGGATGAAGAGGGGCACGTCGCGGCGTTCGAAGTCAGGCTGGAGGGCCTCACGCATGTCGCGCATGCCCTGACCCATGCCCCCCATGCCGCCGCGGCCGCCACCCATCAGGCCGCGCATGCCACCGCCACCACCACCACCGCGCTGCCCACCGCCCTGACCGCGGCCACCCGGGGGGCCATCCTGGGCGAAGGAGGCGCTTTCGGCGCCGATCAGGGCGACGGCCGAGACGAGGGTGGCGACGATGGTTCGGAAGGCGGGTCGGTGCATGTCTGAAGTCCTTGAAGACGGTGGTTCGCGATCGTTCGATCGGGAGAGAGACGGCGGAGCCAGGTCGGCTTTGCGGAAGGGATCCGCCCCGACTCGATTCCGAGACGGTATCGGCGGATCAGCGCGAACGCGCGAAACGGAGAACGGGACTCAATATGACGAGGGGGTCTGCCGATTTCCGCAAAGTTGCGACGCGGGGGCCGGGTGCCACCGTCAGCGTCCCGATAACTGACTTCCTCGCGGGCCTCGCTGGATCGACGGCCTCCGAGGTCCGATGACGGCTGGCCGCCGATGCCCGAACCCGAGGTCACCCATCCCCTGCCCGTCGACACCGATGGGGTGCGCGCGCTGATCGTCGACGACGACGCGCACGCCGCCCGCGCGGCGATCGACGCACTGCGGGCGGCGGGCGTGGCGGCCGAGTCCGCCCCCCGAGCCCTCGATGGCGGCGGCTGGACGCCCGGGCCGGACGGCGTCGTGGTCGTCGTCGCCGACCTACCGCCCGGCGCGCGCGGCATCGAACGGCTGACGACGACGCTCGCCGCCTGGCGCCGGCCGACCGCGCTCGTCGCCTGCGGCGCCGACCTCGGCGCGCGCGAGGCGCTCGACTGGATCCACCGCGGCGCGGACGACGTGCTGCTCAAGCCCTACACCGCGGCGGAACTGGTCGCCGCGGTCGGTCGTGCGGCGATGCGCGCGACCACGCGGCGCTCTCCGGCCGCCGCCGCCACCACGGTCGCGCGCGATGCGATCGCCTCGCTCGTCGGCGACGATCCGCGACTCGGTCGCGCGCTCGAGCTCGCGCGCAGCGCGGCGGGCGTTCCGAGCACGGTGCTCGTCCACGGCGAGTCGGGCACGGGCAAGAGCATGCTCGCGCGCGCGATCCACCGCGCATCGCCGCGCGCGTCGATGCCGTTCGTCGAGATCGCGTGCGGATCGATTCCCGAGACGCTGCTCGAGAGCGAGCTCTTCGGCCATGTGAAGGGCGCCTTCACGGGCGCGCTCGCCGACAAGAAGGGACGCTTCCTCGCCGCGGACGGCGGCACGCTCTTCCTCGACGAGATCAACTCGGCCTCGCCGACGATGCAGCTCAAGCTGCTGCGCGTCCTTCAGGAGAAGGCGTTCGAAGCGGTCGGAAGCGACGAGACGATCCGCGTCGACGTGCGCGTGATCGCGGCGACCAACCAGCCGCTCGAGGCGCTCGTCGCCGACGGCCGCTTCCGCCAGGACCTCTTCTACCGGATCAACGTGCTGCCCATCGAACTGCCTCCGCTGCGGGAGCGCCCGCACGATGTCGAGCGTCTCGCGGCGCACTTCCTCGCGCGCAAGGCGGCGGAACTCGATCGCACGCTCGTCGGCTTCGCGCCCGATGCGGTCGCGGCGATGCGCGCGTACCCGTGGCCGGGCAACGTGCGCGAACTCGAGAACGCGATCGAGCGCGCGACGATCCTCGCGCGCGACACGCGCATCGCGCGTGGCGACCTGCCCGAACGCATCGCGGCCGCGACACCGAACGACGCGTTCGCCACGCAGCGGCTCCGGCTCTCGGACGCGGGTGCGACCACGGCGCTCCCGATTCCCACGCCGCCGCGGTACGCCGGCCCCGCACCGTGCGTATCGGACGCGGCGTCCGCGACCGGCGGCATCGCTCCACTCGGCGAGTCGATGCGGGCACCCGAACGCGCCATGCTCCTGCAGGCGCTCGAGGCGAGCGGCTGGAACCGGACGGTCGCCGCGCGTCGGCTCGGGATCAATCGGAGCACGCTTTATAGGAAGCTCCGCGATCTCGGACTCGATGCGCATCGCGACGCGTGCTGAACGCATTCGGTCTGTGCGGTTGGCGCCGCGTGCGCCGACATGGAGCGTTCGCCGCGCGCACGAATCCGCGTTCCCTCATGGACACGCGTCGAACTCGGTGCACTTTCACGAATGTCCGCAGGAAGCGAACGGTGCGCGCGGTCATTCGCTAGACTGACACGCGAGGGAGCGTTTCACCGTCGAGATCAGGGACGATCTCGCCTGCCACCGCATGCGGACGGGCGGGTGTCGTTCGTGTTCTCCGGGAAACAGGGTTCCCAGGAACGCAGGGCTTCGGGAAATCGGGACGCGATCGGGCGCGAGGGGCGCCATCGCGAGTGAGAGGGACTTCGGGAAACTCCACAAGAGAAAACGCACGCCAGGCATCGACCGGGCGGAGCGGAGAAGGATGAAAGGACGCCGGTGCCGCGGAGGGCCCGGAGTCCGATCGGACGTGGGGCCGACTGGCGCCCGCGCGAAATAGGAAGCGGAACAGGGACGGGCCGCCACGAGCTGCCCACAACAACGGAAGAGGAGCATCAGCATGAAGAACCGCATTTCGTCTCTTCACGGCATCGCGTTCGCCTGCGTCGGCACGGTCGCTTCGACCACGCTCGCGGGCGGCGCCACCACTTCGATCTCGACCGTCGCGGGCTACAGCTCGACGGCCCAGAGCCCCGCGTTCATCGGCGGTCTCGCCGATGCGACCATCGTCAACGACCTCGAGGACGGCCTGCTGACCGAAGGCCTCGGCCTCAGCGGCTCGGGCGTGCGCGTCGAGGGCAACTCCGTCCTCGCCGACGGCGCGGCCGGCCACTCGCTCGCGATCGGTTCGTGGGTGCCCTTCACGCCTGCGGCCGCCGGTCTCTCGTTCAGCGCGAAGGTGCTCGGCGGCTACCCGGGCTTCGCGGCGTTCGCCGTGACCGACGCGAGCGGCGTCGAGGATCTCGACGGCAATCCCATCGCCGTCGACCTCACGGTCAACGTCTTCCTCGAGGACGGCTCGACCTTCTCGCAGCTCGTGCCCGTCCTGAGCCAGCCCAACGACTCGTCCGACGACATCCTCGTCGTCGTCGAGAGCACGGCCGGCATCCTGCGCGTCGACATCGCCTCGGCGACGCCCCTCAACATCGATCACGTCCAGTACACGAGCGCCGTCCCCCTCGCCACGAGCTTCGTCCGCGACGACCTCGACGGCGACGGCAAGGGCGACCTCGTGTGGACGAACGGCGACAGCAGCGTCTGCGCCGCGTGGCTCATGGACGGCCTGACCCGCCGCACGGGTAGCCCCACGAGCGCCGTGCCCACGGGCAACAGCGTCGTGGTCGGCGTCGGCGACATCGACGCGAACCGTCGCGCCGACATCTTCTGGCGCGACACCACCACCGGCGCGCTTTCGGTCTGGAACATGTCGGGCACGAGCGTCTCGTCGCAGACGCCGATCTCGGGACCGATCTCGATGGCGTGGGACATCCTCGCGATCGCCGATCTCAACGGCGACCGCCGCGCGGACATCCTCTTCCGCCACGAGGGTACGGGTGAGGTCCGCGGCTGGCTCATGGACGGCACGACGCGCCTCGACGGTGCGGCGATCGCCGGCTCGTCGGGTCTCGAGTTCCTCGGCGCCGGCGACCTCGACGCCGACGGCCGCGAGGATCTCGTCTGGCGCAACGCCGCGGGCGTCGTGCAGGCCTGGATGATGGACGGGCTCACCATCCGCTCGAGCGGCGCGGTGGCGAATGTCGGTGCGGTGTCGGCCGCGTGGCAGGCCGTCGCGGTCGCCGACATCGACGGCGACGGTCGCGCGGACATCGTCTGGGAGAACGCTGGCGCGAGCACCGTGCACGCGTGGCTCATGAACGGCGCGGAGCGTCGCAGCGGCGGCTCGATCACGAGCGCGCTCGGTCGCGACTGGAGCGTGATGACCGTGGCCGACCTCAACGGTGACGGGCGCCGCGACATCGTCTGGCGCAATGCGCGCAGCGGCGATGTGAACGCGTGGCTGATGGACGGGCTCGTGAAGTCGGACAGCGGCTTCGTCCGCAACGTCTCGGGCAGCTGGAACTGCGTGAACTGACCGTTCGCGACGTTCGAGTCGGACTCGAGACGGAGTTCGAGAGGGTCACCGGGCACGCGGTCCGCACGGGCCACGAACCTCGGCAATCCCGATTCTCAACGCACTCTTCCACCCGCCGCCCCCCGGCTCCGCATCCGGGGGGCGGCGGTCTTTTTC
>JBJOHC010000118.1:0-3822 GCA_046047955.1 Planctomycetota bacterium | reverse complement strand
AGGTCGGCGAGCTCGCGACGCTCGCGCTTCGCGCGGGACTTCCGTCGACGCGGGCTCGCCTCGTCGGCCTCGTCCTTCATGACGAGCTCGTCGACTTCGGAGAAGTCGATGCGCCCCTCGTCGCCGGCACGGCGGATGACCGGATCGAACTGGTCGATGGTCCACGCCACGAGCGCGATCATGCGGCCGATCTGCGTTCCCGTGACGGTCCCGTCCTCGACGGGGACATCGCACACCACGCGGACCTCGCCGTCGGTTTCGTCGAGGACGTAGCTTGGCACGCGGACGCGCCAGTTGGCCGCCAGCATGGCCTGCGCCATCTCGCCGCGGTGCTCGAACTTCCCGAAGGCGTAGACCTCGGGAACGCAGATCCGCAGCATCTTGCCCTCCTCCTGCAGCATGACGTGCAGGAGCATGCTCTTCTCGCCATCGTGCGGATCGACGTAGTGCGAGGTGGGAACGGCGACGACGACCTCGTTGTGGTCCCGTGAGGCGCGGAAGTCGATGCCGAGTTCGGCGATCCGGCCCACGAGTTCGGGAAAGGTCAATGCCATGCCGTCTCCTTTCGATGGGTGCGTCGCGGTGGAAGCAATCGGAGTGTAGCCTCGGTCGCACGGAAGCCAAGCCGCACCCCCCGCCGCCGCGAGGGGAACGACGAGAAACACGCCGCACGACACGCACCGTTCGCGAATCCCCACGGGGATCCGGAGAATTGCGCGACGGAATCCCGCGGACACGCACGTTCGCAACACGCTCCGAACACCGTGCGCATCCGACGGAGCGCGCCCTTCGCGGCGCGTCGAGGCGTCGCCCAGCCCACCACCGGCGCTCACACGCCGACCGAGCGCGCGACGATGGCCCGCGCGCGGTCCGCGTCGTCGACGCCCTCGACGAGGACGAGGAGTCCCGACGCCGCGTCGAGTACCGACAGTCCCCCGCAACCGAGGACCGCGGCGGCATCCGCACGGAGCACCGCGCGCCGCGTCGCACCGTGCGTCTCGCATGCCACGGGACCGAGCGCCGCGAGCGACGACGCGACCTCGTCGAAGCGCCCCATCGAGCGTTCGCCGAGCGGGACCTCGACCGCGCCGCGCCCGCAGAGAACCCGCGCGACCGGCGCGCGCTGCGCGAGGAATGCAAAGGCACCTCCCGCGCAGCAGGGACACGCGGGATCGCGAGCCGAGGCGAGCGAGGCGTCGGAGAAGTTCGCGCGCGCGAGGTCGAAGCGCACGATTCGCGAGGCCGCGGCGGAAGGCTCGCCCGCCGCGAGCGCCTGCAGGGCGAACGACGCCTCGAGCGATCCGACGATCCCGGGCGCCGCCGCAAGGACTCCCGCCGTCTCGCAGGTCTCGACCTCGCCTGCGGCGGGCGGGTCGGGCGCGAGACAGCGCAGGCAGGGCGTCGCGCGCGCCGCGTCCCAGCGGACGGCGCCATCGCGTCCGACTCCCGTGATCGGACAGAGCATCGCCGCCATCCCGCGGAAACCCACGGCGCCGCCATAGACGAGCGCGCGCCCGGTCGACACCGCGAGATCGTTCAGGAGATACCGCGTTTCGAAGTTGTCGAGGCAGTCGATGAGAAGGTCGCAATCCTCGGCGTGGCGCGCCGCGTTGCCACCGACGAGATCGTCGACGACCGCGCGCACGGTGACGCCGGGATCGACTGCGAGAAGCCGCGCCTTCGCGGCCTCGGCCTTCGGAACGGCGCGCTCGGCGTCGCGCTCGGTGAAGAGCGTCTGCCGCTGCAGGTTCGAGCGCTCGACGATGTCGCGATCGACGACGACGACCGTGCCGACGCCCGCGCGCACGAGCTGCTCGACGACGACGGTCCCGAGCGCCCCGCATCCCGCGACGAAGACGCGCGCCGCCGTGAGGCGCCGCTGCCCCTCGGCTCCGAAGCCGGGGAGCTGCATCTGGCGCAGATGACGGGACGCGTCGGACATCGGCGGGAGGGTAGCGCGGCGGATGGCGGACCGAACGGAGAGGGCCTCGTGCCGCGGCGGATGCGATCGGACCGCGCGACTCCCGCGCACGCACGATGCGGCGGCGCCTCGAGGCGCAACGGTCGCGCGGCCGAGAGATCGCCGTGCCGCGGCACCCCGGGAACCGGCGCCCGCGCACGCGCAAGGCGCGCATTCCGCGCCGGCACCGTCGCATGCGCGCGCGGAGCCTTCCGCGAGGGCGATCCGCCTCGCACGCCTCGCCGTTGGTCCGCCGAGCCCGCTCATCGGAAAGGTGCCGAGCGGCTTGACGCCGAACGGCGCGTCGCGCAGGCGTCGACGGCGGGAGTCGGGCGACGGATCGCGACCCGCCCAGGGGAGCGCGTCGTCGGCGAGACCCGCCTTGCCGCGCCACTCCGCCGCGGTCGCGCCATCGATGCCGACCGTCCGCGTCGCGACCTCGACGCGACCGCCCGCCGAGACCGTGATCGACTCGACGCGATCGACCAGCAGGGGCGCGATCGTCGCCACGGCGCGGGCAAGCGCGGGATCCGTCGATGACCCGGAGACACCCGCCTCGATCGAACGCCCGACGGACCGCTTCGCCTCGCGGGCGCGCTCGACGCGGCGCGCCGCGGTCGTCGGTTCGGCGCCACCCGGCTCCACGACCACGAAGGCGAGATCGTCCTCGCGCAGGAGACTCCACCCGCGGCCCGAGAGCGCGCGCATCCGTGCGACACGCGCGATCGCGAGCGCCACGCTTCCGTCGCACCCGCCCTCGAGCGCGTGGAACACCGCCTCGCAGCGATCGCGCCACGCGACCGCGACCGTACAGGCCTCCTGGAGCGGCACGCGCACGCGCCGCACCGCCTCCTCGACGCGCGCACCTCCGGACCGCAGGCGGGCGAGTCTGCGCGTCGCCTCGATCACGCCGCGATCGGCCGCGGGATGGAGCGGCGGCGGCGGGACGCCCCGAAGGATCGACTCGACCGTCGCAGGCGCGAGCCGCACCTCGGGTCCGAGCGGTGCGACGAGCGCCTCGACGACGAGCGTCCGCGCCATCGCACGCAGGTCGTCGGTCGACGGCATCCACGACCCGCGCGCACGCGCGCCCGCACGCACCGTCTGGAGCGCCGCATCGGAGACGCCGCCTGGCTCAAGAAGCAAGAGCGCGACCGCCTCCTCCGCGGAGAGCGGAACGGGCGACGCCACCGTCGGCATCGTCTCCCCACCGACGCCTTCGGCGACGAGGGCCTCGAGCGCGCGCCCCTCGAGAATCCGCAGGATCGTCGGATCGACCTCCCTCTCCCTCGCAGCACGCGGTTCCAAGCCGCCCCCGTGCGACGCGTGCGCGAACGCCACGCCCGACCAGAGCAGCACCGCGAGCGCGAGCGCCCGCGAGAGAACGCAGGGCGAACGCGGGTCGCGTGTCGGAGGACGCGGCGCCGGCGAGGTCCGCGCATCCACCGCCCGATCACCCGCGCGTCCGCCACGCGCCCATCCGCCGATCCGCCACCACGCACGATCCACCCGCACGCCACGCCGACCGCTCCGCGGCGCGCCGCGGCGTTCGATTCCCCTTCGATTCGTCGTCATGACCTTTCCCTCCCGCGTGCGAACATACCGCTCGCCGCGACGCGCCCCCGCGTTTCCGACACTTCTGCGGAACGATTTCCGACATCGACGCGGGCCCGACCGGGGTCACCCGCCCGCCGCGCTCAGATACGGAAGCGGCGCAGCGAACGCGTCTCGTCGAGCAGCGAGCGCACGCCCGTGAGGAGCACCTCGTGATCGAACGGCTTCGCGAGGAAGCGCTGGTGCACCGCGAGATCCTCGCCGCGCACGCCCTCGTCGTCGGTGTGTCCCGACATGAAGAGCGTCGC